>CAIZFH010000228.1 GCA_903932155.1 uncultured Granulicella sp.
GTCCTCGAACACCACCGTCCACGGAACCGTCGGCGAATCCGAAGAGAGAAATGCGCGGCCAGGAGTAAATGTCAGCGACTGCATAGCCCCTCATCTCCCACCATACACGGCAGGGTGCCCGCCGCTGGCTTCCTCACCCCGCCGACTTCGCGCTCACAATCGAGATCTTCAGGTCCAGCGCCGACAGCACCCCGCTCAAAGTATCCAGCGTTGGGTTGCCGCGTTCTGACAATGATCGATACAGCGTCTCTCGCTGCACCCCCGACTCCTTCGCCACCTTCGACATCTGGTTCGCCTGAGCCACTTTACCCAATGCCGACAGAAACACTTCAATCGACTCCTGAAGCGACGCATTCAAGAAACTCGCCGCAATCTCAGGGTCGCTCAACTTCTCCAGTTGCCAGTCGCGATAGGACCTTGTTTTCTTAGGCATTGTAGTTTCTCCAATATTGCTTCGCGGTATCGATATCACGCTGTTGGGTCTTCTTCGTGCCGCCAATCAGCAGAATCACGAGTTCACTTCCATCCAGGCCAAAGTAGATGCGGTACCCCGGCCCAAAATCGATCCTCAGTTCGAGGACACCCTCGCCGACACTGCGATGATCGCCCAGATTCCCAAGCTCCACCCGCTCCAACCGGGCCATCAACTTGCCGTAAAGCAGGGCCGTTTGTCGATCCATCCATTCGCTGAATGGGGCATCCCCCTCTTCGTTCTCATAGATGCGTATCTGTTTCGGCCTGACGTCCACGCATCCTCACTTAATATGTAATTTATAAGTCACAGTTGGCTGGCGTGTCAACCCATAACACGGGTGCCCGTTTCATGCACAGCCTCATTGCGCATGGGTGGGGTCGCTCTCAGCCCCCCCAAAATACTTCCCCCGAGTTTGCCCGTAAATCCGCTTGTCAACCCCCTCGAAGCCCAAAAATCTACCTAACCTACTCCATCCAAACCACTTAATACTTAAAAATAGTTGGCATACTAGTTATGCTCCAACCCGTACAATTTAAATAGAACGGAAATGAGAAAGAAGGCGTGAAACATAGATTGGATCGATCAATTTCGTATACCCCCGGTACATATCCCGTATACCACCGGTACATATACTTTTCCCTTTGTTTTGTGTATTTTGTTGAAAACAGGGGAGGGGGGTACCCCCAGTACATCGTGCGTACCGACAGCGCGTTACACTCGATGCGGAACACAGACCTCAGAGAGCAGAAACAAAAGTGAAGATCGGTTCGCCAGCCATCGCCGCATGACCCTCCCGCGCATCCACATCAGGCGGCCGCAACGTCTTGCCGCGCTTCTCCTTCTGGCCTTCCTCGCCCAGTGTCTCTGGGTAGTTGGCCACCAGCAGCTCTCAACCTCCGACTACCGCTTCGCCCGTTGCGGACGCGAGATGTGGGAGCGCCCTTCGCCGCTCGAGGGCTACTTCACCACCTGCGGCAACCTCAACGGAGACGGCACATTCGCCTATCGCGCCGCCGGACTTCCGCTTACCGCGCAGCGCCTCACCCTGCTCGCGGTCGATCACTTTCGCGCCCCTGCCAACCGCCTCTACCCAGGCGATTCCCTCAACGGCTCTACATGGGAGTCGCGCCACCAACTGGAATTCGTCGTCTATCTCATCCACCTGCCATTTGTCTTCTTCGCGCTGTTGCTGGGCGGAGGACTGTGGTGGGTAGCACGCCGCCTCTATGGCAACGAGGGAGGATTCTTCGCGCTCGGCCTCTACTGCTTCTGCCCCGCCGTCGTTCGCATGGCCGTGACGCCCAACAACGACGTCCTCGCCATGTGGGGACTCTACGGTCTCATCTACACCGCCATCGGAGTCGCCCACGCCATGCAGGGTCCGCGCCGCAAATGGCGTCCGCGCATCGTGCTGCTCACCATAGCGTTGGGCCTCACCGCCGCCGCGCATCTGCTGGCCGCCATCTTTGGCTTCCTCGCCGCGCTGCTCTTCATGCTCTACGTCGCCGAGAAGAGGCGAGGCTACGTCATGCAGATCCTCCTCGTCGCCGCCATCGGCGCTCTGCTAATTCTCTTCGCGTTCTACGGATTTCACCTGGCCGCCTTCAGCTACGTCTTCACCGGCGGCGCGGCACGATTCTGGTTCTCGCTGGAAGGCATTCGTAGTTTTGTTGTAGATCGCGGCTTTGCCGGAAGCATGGCCAACTTCCCCATCCTGATCGCGTTCGCCGTTGCCGCGTTGCTCTACTGCGCATCACGCCGCAGCCGTTACTTCGGCAACACCACGCCGCTGCTGGTCCTGCTCGCGCTCGCGCCCATCCTCACCACGCAGACCGTCAGCGCACCCTGGCTATGGGCGCTGCCCTTTCTCTTCACCTTCATCGGCGGAGTCTTTGCCGACGCACTCGAAACCCGCTTCCGCAGGCTCTTCCTCTTGCTCACAGGCGCAGTGCTGGCGACGCAGGCCGCGATGTGCGTACTCGCCCTGCCGCTACTCGCAAATTAGATTTAAGCCTTGTTACGGATGCGGCACAGCCTTCTTCGCAGGAATCGTCTTCGCAGCGCTCGGCTCCGACTTGGTCTTCGCAAGCAAGTCGTCAATCGTCGCGTACAGGTCGTCGATCTCCGTCACATGTACCCATTCGTGCTGCGTCACCACCGTGATCGACGGCGTGTACTGCACTCCCAGCCGATCTCCCACTGCCTTGTCCGCTTCCACTTCCTTCTTGAACTGCCCCGTCGGATCGGCTACGAAAGGCATTTGCAGCCTGTGCGTCTGGAAGAACTTCCGGGTAAAGTTCAGCATGTCGTCCTTGCTGGCAATCCCCCGCTGTGCCGCAAACACCGCGCCGCGATAATCGTCCCCCGTCTTCGGCGATACCTTGTCCTGCAAGTAGCGAGCCCATATCGCCGCATCGAAGCTCCAGATGTGCATCGGCAATGGGAAGTCCCGCCGCACAATCGGAATATTGTAGTGCGAAGCCGCCTGATGCTCGACAGGGTACGAGGAGGCGCAGGCCGGGCACTCCAGGTCCTCGAACACCACAATCGCAATCTTCGCCCCAGCCGGAGGCTTCAGCATCGACGTGTCCTTGAACGTCTCGCCCTCATTGGGCTTCGGCACATATCGCTGCGCCCTCACAGGCGCTACAGCCAGCAGCAACGCAATCGCGGCAACAGCCACAGGTCGGATGTGTTTTATCTCAATCAGGCGCATAGTTCCCTCATATTTATCCTATCGCAATCCCTGGCCCTATAGACCGCCCTCCCCGCCCAGCCCGCCTTCCAACCTCGTACAATGAAAGAGCCCCAAAACAGCACGCGGCACGGAGGGACTTGTATGAGCATCGCAGAAAAGATCGGCGCAGACATCATCGCCGCCATGAAGGCCCACCAGGAGCATCGCCTCACCACCCTGCGCATGGTCAAGTCCGCGCTGCGCTCCAAGGAGATCGACAAGCGCCAGCCGCTCACCGACGCCGAGCAGACCCAGGTTCTGTCTACTCTGCTGAAACAAAGGCGCGAATCGGTCGACAGCTTCACCAAGGGCGGTCGCCCAGAGCTCGCCGCCAAGGAGCAGGCAGAGATCGACATGATCGAGGCCTATATGCCGCAGGCCGCCGGCGAAGACCAACTCCGCGCCCTCGTAGTCGCAGCCGTCGCCGAACTCGCCGCATCGTCCGGCACCAAACCCACCCCGCGCGAGATGGGAGCCGTCATGAAGCTCGCCCAGCAGAGCATCCAGGCCACCGGCCTGCGCGCCGACGGCAAGCTCGTCTCTGAACTCGTCAAAGCCGAGCTGGCAAAATAGTTGCCGCGTATCTCCATTACAATAAGCTCATGATCCAGAAAACGCGTCTCTTTACGCCCGGCCCAACCCCACTGCTTCCCGCCGCCCAGTTTGCCATGGCCGCGGCCGATATTCACCACCGCACCGCCGAGTTCCGCGCCATCTTCTCCCGCGTCCTCGCGCAACTGAAGGACTTCGTCGGCACCACCAACGACGTCATCGTCCTCTCCAGCTCGGGTACTGGAGCCATGGAGGCCTCCGTCTCCAACCTCACCTCGCCCGGCGATCGCGTACTGGTTCTCAGCGCCGGAAAATTCGGTGAGCGATGGGCTGGTCTCGCCAAGGCCTTCGGTTGCGAGGTCGATCTCGTCTCCGCGCCCTACGGCGAGACCTTCTCCCTCGACGCCGTCAAGGCCGCGCTCAAGCTCGAGACCCGCGTCGTCTTCATGCAGGCCACCGAGACCTCCACCGGCGCGCGCCACTGCCTCGGTGCAGTCGCCCGCCTGCTCAAGGAGGCCAACTCCGAAGCGCTGCTCGTCGTCGACGCCATCACCGGCCTCGGCACCACCCACATCAACATGGACAAGCTCGGCATCGACGTCCTCATCGGCGGATCGCAGAAGGCTGTCATGATCCCGCCCGGCCTCGCGTATCTCGCCATCAGCCAGCGCGCCTGGGACCGCATGGAGTCCAGCTACAACCCGCGCTACTACTTCGACCTGCGCAAGGAACGCAAGAACGCCAAGAATGGCGAGAGCGCCTACACTCCCTCGGTCGCCCTCATCGCAGGCCTCGGTGCTGCGCTCGACTACATCGCCCACCAGGCCGCCACGCCGGAGAACCCCGCCGGAGACCTCGTCGCCGGCCGCAAAAAGCTCATCGAGAACGCAGAAACCATCGCCGCCATGACCCGCGCCGCTGTCGCAGCCCTCGGCATGAAGCTCTTCTCCCCCGACTGCCCCGCCGCAGCAGCCACCGCGGTCATCGCTCCCGATGGCGTTGACTCCAGCGTCGTCGTCAAGGAACTCAAGTCGCGCTTCGGCGCCATCATCGCCAACGGCCAGGGCGAGATGAAGGGCAAGATCTTCCGCATCGCTCACCTCGGCTTCTTCGATTACCTCGACACCATCGCCATCATCGGCGCGCTGGAGCAGGTCATCGCGAAGAGCTTTCCCTCGCCCAGCTTCGCCTTCGGCAACGGCCTTATCGCCGCGCAGAAGGTCTACGCAGAGCGCTCCCCCACCGCCGCCGAAGACGCCTGCCACTGCTCCAAGTAAACGCTCCAGGATTTGGGGTGCCAGCCTGGTTGCGCGTTGCATCGTTGTCGCTGTCCAGCTCTCGGCGGCGATGGAGCGTCGCGCAGTTGCCAACAAACTAGTACCCCCCTCCCCCCTGTTTTTTGCAACATATTCAAAACAAAGAGAAAAGTATGGTAATAACAGACTTGACAAATCAAGATAGATAGCCTATTCTTGATTCATGGACGCCCCTAAGTCACTTCAAGACGCGATTCTCTTCTTTGCCGATCCCGACAAATGCATTGCCTACATGGTAGCCCAGCGTTGGCCCGATGGTATCGTTACCTGCCCTACCTGTGGACGCAACGACGTGGCATGGCTGGCGAAGCAAAAGAAGTGGCAGTGCAAGAGCGCCCATGCAAAGCGGCAATTCTCTGCGAAGGTTGGAACTATATTTGAGGACTCGCCGATCCCGCTGGACAAGTGGCTTATGGCGGGTTGGATGCTGGCGAATTGTAAGAATGGCATCAGCTCCTATGAGCTGGCGAAGGACATTAGGGTCTGTCAGAAATCAGCTTGGTTCATGCTCCATAGGCTTCGCGTAGCGATGGTCGAAACTGGCGGCAAACTGGGCGGCTCCGGCCCAGTCGAGATTGACGAGACGTTCATCGGCGGCAAGCTGAAGAACATGCACAAGTCGAAGCGCAAGCCGATGGGCTATCAGGGCGGCAGTGGGAAGGCTATTGTGCTGGGGATGTTAGAACGCGGCGGGAAGGTTCGCGCTGGCTTGATCGAGGATCGGAGCAAGGGATCAATGCAGCCGCCCATCCATGCCAACGTAGAGGCAGGCTCACACGTCATTACCGATGAGCACACAACCTATCCCTTCGTTGCCAAGCCGTACTTCCATGAGGTCATCAACCACGTCGAAGGCTATGTGCGCGAGCACGTCCACACCAACGGAATCGAGAATTTCTGGTCGTTGCTCAAGCGTGGACTGGGTGGCACATACATCTCTGTCGAGCCGGTTCACTTAGAGGCGTATGTCTCAGAACAGGTCTATCGGTACAACAATCGGAAGGATATGAACGATGCCGGACGATTTAGCAAGTTGCTCTCGCAGGTAGTTGGAAAGCGTTTGACGTATGCTGAATTGACGGGCAAGGAGGCAGGGACGCCGGTTTTCTAAGCGCCAGAATCGCGGGAAGAGGAAGCCTTAGACGTTCGCTCCTCTTCCAGCCTGCGTTGCAATTCAGTTTTTGAGACAGATAGCACACGTCTCATTAGATTATTGAAGCGGTCGAACTCACCCTGGTCATTCTTGGCGGAAGGCGTGGGGAGATTCGGCATAGGCAGAATTGAGCCTACGCCGATGTGTGCCAAAAATCAATTCGAATTATTAGCGTCATCTCTCGTTCGTTCGCTATTTTGCGGACTACCGAAACAGGAGCATCGCATGGCGGTTTTTGTTTCTGGCTCTGATGAAAGCGCAGGGAAGAACCGACGCGACCAGTTCATATTTGCGGGCTTCGTCGCCACTGAACGCGACTGGTCAGAAATCGTTGCGCCCGCATGGGATGGACTGGTTCTCAATGGAAATCCGAGAATACCGTATCTCCACATGACTGACATTAGAAGTAAAAAATGGAGGGAAGAGAACGGTATCTCCTCTGAAGAGGCCGGACGGCGCGTAGACCGAGCGGTTGACGCTATCGCTGCGGCTGAGTTTATGTATCCGATTGGCCTTACTGTTAGCGGTGCTCATATGTGCGACTCTTTCGCTAACGTTCGAGTCAAACTCCCCAAGAGCAAGAGATCGAGTGCAGCTTTCGAGCGGATTTTTTTTGCTTTCTCGGATATGCAATGCTCGCCTTGAATTATGTGGCACAGAATCATCCAGAATGCGAACGCTTGGATTTCTTGGTAGAGAGAAACGGAAAGATAACTGACTATATAAAGAGTTTCCACGATGGGCTTGGGGATGCTTTCAATGGCCTTGGTCGCCCAGATTTAACACATCTGATCGGAGAACTCCTACCTGTGGGTAAGGATCGAGTTCCCGCTCAGGCAGCCGATGTTCTTTGCTGGCATTCTGCACGAGCAAGAACACCGCATCTGATGGATGCCGCCGATATCCGTCGCTTTAGCGCACTGTCGCAGAAAAAAGGGAGATTTGAAGTGATAGGCGAAGAGGATATAACTGAACTGTCGGGGCTTTTACGTTCGAAGAATGGTACATAGGATAACTGCCCTGTCACGGCATCCCTAGTGTCCTGCCTTTATGCTGATTCGTCAAGTCTGTTATTACCAAAAGTATATGTACCGGTGGTATACGGGAGTGCATGCCAAGCGTATACAACTCGTCGTCTTTTCTTTGTAAAATATGCGGTCCGAATGCGGCGGCTCGCGTATGCGCACCCCAGATCAGACATTAGACATTGATCTCCCATACTTTAATGATACGGGTTGGAGCATAACTACTATGCCAAGTATTTTCGGCTATTTTTAGAGACTAAGATGATTGTTTTGTTTGATTTGTAAGATTGACAACGGATTGAGCCCCTTGACAAGGAAAATACTGAGATCCTGGCTCCTCCAAAAAATCATGAATGCCGGGTGCAATGCATGAGGTGCTAGAGTTTTGACAGTTGCATTGCACAATTTCTTGTGCTATTCTGGTCTAGCGAAAAAAAGGCGAAGATATGTCGAGCAGTAAGTCCTCGCAATTGAAACTTGATGAAATAGGGAAATGGTCCGAGCTAAAACTCGAAATCATTCGGAAATATGCGCATTCATATACAACGATTCTGACCAGTCACAGGCTGTCGCCGATTTATATTGACGGCTTCGCTGGTGCTGGCGAACACATCAGTAGGACAACCGGTGAGCGGATCAAAGGTAGCCCTTTGGAAGCGTTCGAGACGAGGCCATCATTTGCTGCATTTCATCTCGTTGACTTGGAAGGAACCAGGGCCGATGCTCTGAAAGCCCTTGCCGCAGGCAGAACCGACACAAAGATTTACCACGGCGATTGCAATGATGTTCTGTTGAACAAAGTTTTTCCGGAGGTAGCCAAAAGCGTATTTAATCGGGCGTTATGCATTCTTGACCCGTACGGGCTTCATCTGGACTGGGAGGTTATACAAGCAGCGGGTAGAACGGGCCAGATTGAGATATTCCTCAATTTTGCTACGGGGGATATGCAGAGGAATGTCTTCCGCAAAGATCAGAGCAAGGTTAGTGCGGAAAGTTTGGAGCGCATGAACCGATTCTGGGGCGATGAATCGTGGAAGCCGCTCATATATACGACACAGCAGGGCTTGTTCGGCGACATGGAGGAAAAGGATCGTCTGAGCGTTACCAATTTGCTTACGGCATTCAAATCTCGGCTCAAGAAAGTCGCCGGATTTGGTTTTGTACCAGAACCGGTTCCGATGAAGAACTCCAAGGGCACAGTGATTTATCACCTGTTTTACGCTTCACCTAAGTCTAAGGGTGGAGAACTCGGTCAGAAGATCGTCACGCAGATCATGAATAAATACCGTGAGGAGGGTCAAATATAATGTCTCTAGCCTCGAAGATCGAATGGACCGATGCAACTTGGAATCCTGTGCGCGGCTGCACCAAAGTCAGCCCTGGTTGCGCCCATTGCTACGCCAGCACGTTTGCCGAGCGCTTTCGCGGTGTTCCAGGCCATCCTTACGAACAAGGATTCGACCTCAAGCTCATTCCTGACAGACTACAAACTCCATTGTCGTGGAAGAAACCCCAGCGAATATTCGTCAATTCTATGAGCGATCTATTCCATCCGTCTGTGCCAGACGACTACGTCAGACAGGTTGCCGAGGTCATGAGGATGGCGGATTGGCACATCTTTCAAGTCCTCACCAAACGTGCGGATCGTCTACAGGCTGCACTATCTACATACTTGCGCGATATTGCCGAGTACGAACACATCTGGTGGGGGGTAAGTGTTGAGGACAAGAAATACGGGGTGCCGCGCATCGACCATCTTCGGAACGCTCCTGCGAGCATTCGTTTTCTATCCATAGAGCCGCTGCTGGAAGACATCGGCAAAATCAATCTCAAGGGAATTCACTGGGTCATCGTTGGGGGCGAAAGCGGCAATGGGGCTCGCGTCATGGAAGAGTCGTGGGTCAAGTCTGTGCGCAATCAATGCAAGCGCGCGGGAGTTGCGTTCTTCTTCAAACAATGGGGCGGCGTGCGAAAGCACAAAACGGGTCGCAGTCTCGATGGTGTCCAATACGACGAATTGCCTGTGCTGAATTCCTTGATAGAAGGAGCGGCGTAGGTCGCACAATGCGATCTAGCTTAATTTCGCTTACGCAGCTATCGTTATCCCGTTGAGAACGGAACGGCAGTGGGGCTCGGTGAAGCGATTTGCCAGTGAACCACGAAAGTAGAGGAGAACGCATGGCAATTCGTTTGCATTTCTGGGGTGCGGACCAAACCGTCACCGGGTCGTCCCACCACATCGAATGCGCGGGCCAAAATGTCCTGCTGGACTGCGGCCTATACCAGGGCCATCGCCAGCAGGCAGCCGACATCAACTCACACCTGGCGCTGACGCCGGAGCAGCTTGCCGCGGGCGGCCTGAACGCCGTCGTCCTCTCCCACGCGCACATCGACCACAGCGGCGTGCTGCCACTGCTCTCGAAGCAGGGCTATCGCGGGCCCATCTACACCACGCCCGCCACCATCGACCTGTGCACGCCCATGTTGAAGGACAGCGCACACATCCAGGAGAGCGACTCCGAGTTCCTCAGCAAGCAACGCGGTCGGCGAAGCTCCATCGGCATGCCTCCCGGCCCCGCGCCGGTCCCTCCTCTCTACACGCAGGACGACGCCGCGCAGGCCTGCCAACAGTTCTTGCCCGTTAAGCTGCATGAACCGCAACTGCTTGCCGGTTCCGCCAAGGACGCCGGCTTCACCATGACCACTGCCAACGCGGGCCACATGCTCGGCTCATCCTGCGTGCTTATCGACGCGGTAGAGAAAGGCCAGAAGACGCGGCTGCTTTTTTCCGGCGACGTCGGCCGCAAGAATCTCCCGATCATCCGCGATCCCGATCCCGCGCCCGCCGCCGACTACCTCATCATGGAGAGCACCTACGGCGATCGCCTCCACTCCCCCGTCGGCGATGTGAAGCAGAAGCTCGCCGACATCGTGAAGCGCGTCACCGCGCGCGGCGGACACATCATCGTTCCCGCCTTCGCCGTGGAGCGCACGCAGCAGCTCGTCATGCTGCTGCACGAACTCATCGACGCCAAGCAGATCGCCGACCTGCCCATTTTCGTCGATAGCCCACTCGCCACCGCCGTCACCACCGTCTTCCGCAATCACACCGAGGAGTGGGACGAGGGCCCCGCCGCCTTCACCGCCAAGGGTGAGGACCCCTTCGGATGGAAGCGCCTGCGCTACACCCAGACCGTGCAGGAGAGCAAGGCGCTCAACGATCTGCACGTCCCATTTATCGTCATGTCCGCGTCAGGCATGTGCGAGGCCGGCCGTATCCTGCACCACCTCAAGAACGGCATTGAGGACCCGCGCAACCTGATCCTCATCACCGGCTATCAGGCGGAAAACACGCTGGGCCGCAAGCTCCTCGACAAGCTGCCGGAGGTCAACATCCTGGGCGCTCCCTTGCGCGTCCGCGCTGAGGTCGACTCTATCGACTCGCTCAGCGGCCACGCCGATCAGCAGGAGTTGCTGGACTGGATGGCCCCCGTCGCGCCAGGGTTGAAGAAGGTCTTTCTGGTGCATGGCGAGCTGCCGGCAATGACGGTGTTGAAGGGAAAGATCGAAGAACGTTACAAGCTGGAGGTTGTCTGTCCCAAACGCGGCGACCGCTTCGAGGTGGGCTAGCGCGTTTCGCCGAGTACGCTCTTCGCACTAGCAATATCTATGGCAAACTCCGGTTACGCCGGCGCTACAGGAAGGCCCGCGTCCACCAGCCCCGCGCGGACGGCACGCAGGTTGGGGAAGTCCGCCCCATCGTAGAAGCCCAGCATGATGCCGTTCATCTTGGTCTCGACCGCGATCTTCACGCCCTGCCGGATCAACTCCGGCGTCGCGCGCGGGCGCACCGCAACTCCACTGATAAGTTTGAAATCCGGCCCTACGTTTCCCCGCTCCTCGGTCAGCCATGTGCGCTTGCCGCTCATCGCCGTTGCCTGGCCGGTCTGCTCGGAGTAGTCCTGGATGCGCAGCGCATCCAGATGAGGTTTCAGTTGCACAATATCCACGCCGAAGTCGCGAATATTCTTGGCGTGTATGTCATAACGCAGCACCGTGCCGGGCTTCGCCTTGTGTACCGCCGGCTGCAGTACGTTGTAGAACGCGGCTACAGAGGCAAAGCGGAATTGCTGCCATTGGCCGAGCTCCGGCTGCGACGCTGGATCTTTCAACAACGCCGCCTGGATCTTCTCCAGATCGATGCCGAAGCCGGGCGCAGCCTTCTTGCATGCCGCGCAGAAGCATCCGCCGCCGCGCGCGGGGTCGCCGCCGACCGACTCGTCCATTAACACGATCGCCGACTCTATCCAGTCCACCTGGTACTTCTCGATCACCTCGGTGAATGCGTTGACGGCATACTCGCGAACATCCGGCTGGTTGGGGCACACAGGACGAAGCCAATTGCGCACATGGGTAATCTCGCCATGAATGTTGCGATTCGCCAGATCGGCAAATTCGCCCTCCACGCGCTGCTTGTCCACCAGCGAGTGGGAGAACTCGAAGCCCACGCGCAGCCCGCGTTTGCGCGCCGCATCCACGAACAGGCGCGTCCAGTCGGTGTCGGCCAGCCACGCAAAGTCGGACGGCCGCGGCTTGATGCGCCCATAGCGCTTCGGATCAAAATTCCAGTTCGCCCGCGCGTCCTCGGCCATCCAGAAAGGCCGCATAGGATTGTGAGGGTACGTCGTGGAGGTCTCAGGCCTGCGCTCCGGATGCATCTGCCCAATGATGTAGACCGAGTTCACCCCTGCCATCGACTGCACATTGTCCAGTACCTGCTCAACGCCTTCGTCGTGCAGGTCCCATGCATACAAGGCTGCTGTCACCTCAAACTGCCTCCATGGCACCGTAGCCGGAATCGCTGTAGCGCTTGCAATCTTTGCTGCGCTCGCGGGGGCACTCTGCGCGCGTAACCACATGCCACTACCCATTGCAGCGGCTCCAGCCGCCTGTACAAATTTGCGTCGATTCACACCACACTCCTTATCCGAAATCAATACGCGAACCCGCCGGGATCGTTGCCGTCTGCGCGACCGCCTAAAAGCTGCTCCAGCATACACCTCAGCTCTTGTAATGTCGCATTTGCGGTAAAGTGCCCGGTTGAGTCCGTCGCCGAGCGGCTTTACTCAAACTCCGTAATGCGGGAACTACACCACACCTGGATCCGAAGTACCGACTGTTCGAGGCCAACATACATGGGTTATTCAATGTCTAGGTCTGTTCGCGTATGGAAATTTATGAGGGAGTGCATTGGCGTTAGAAAGGAAGTGCCATGATCCTGGAGGCGCACACTCCATTTTTCAACTGGAGTCGGTCTCTCTCCGGCATGCGCTGTGCTGATGAAGGATTCGGGAGTGGGCTGGCGGTCGATTGGCTACGACATCGAGTTGAAGCGGAGGGATCAAGTGCTGTGGAGGACTCTGAGGAGAGAGAGCATCCTAGTGAAGTCGAGCCGCCGCTGCCCGCTTCTTCCTTTTTTCAGGAGTAGATTCATGATCAAGGACGACCGGCCTATTCGCTATCTGCTCCGGCAACCGATCATGCAGCACTACGTTGAGCAGCGATTTGTGTACTTTGATGTGGCCGTTGTAGGCGATGTAGCCCAGTTTCCGAAACCGGTTCATGAAGTAGCTGACGCGAGATCGTGTGGTTCCAATCATGTGGGCGAGGACTTCCTGAGTGATGGGTGGGATAGTGGTCGCCGGCTCCCCTGGCCTACCAAATTTAGCCATGAGGAGCAACGTCCGCGCCAGACGCTTCTCACTGTTGTTGAAGAGTTGATCGATAAGATCTTCCTGGGTTCGAACTCCTCGAAGGAGCACAAACTTCAAGAAGAGATCGGAGAACTCATGCTTCTGATGCAGCAACTGCACCATCTCCTCACGATCCAACTTGAGGGCTGTGCCTGCGGTGGTTGCAGCGGCGGTCGCGATGCGAAGCCCCGATACTCCAGCGAGCGACTCCTCGCCGAAAAAATCACCGGCGGCAAGAAGCGTGACCGTGGCCTCTTTCCCCCTCTCGGAGACTACGGTGAGCTTTGCCCTACCGACCTCGAGAAAGAAGATCGAATTCGCGGGGCCGCCTTGAGAAAAGAAGACATGGTTCGCTTTCACATGAATTGCCTTACGCGTTACTCCCGCGGCAGCCAGGTAACTTGCAGGATCGAATTTGGTTTTCTTTGTCCCTGAGATATCGAAACCTCGACTGTGTTCGCCCGCGAAGATGCTGTAGCAGCCGTGTGGATTAAAAACAGAACACTATACCAATCATCGCAATCCGAATACACGCTAGTCTGTGCAATTCGGCTCGGTATTCATGAATTGAGAGGGCTGGTCAATATGACTCACCCTTGACTTCAGGAGGTGAATGCTCGATGCACCCGACTAAGCGTCCTGCCCCCAAACCCCACATGGTTAGACATTGGTTCGCGCCCTTCCTATAATCGCAGATAGAGTGATGAGCTATCCCAATCAGTACCGTATCGAACGTCCACGCGGGCCAGCCACGGTCAAGCTCTATGGGATGCAGGTCGGCGGAAGCCTCCACGGCCGTATCGCAGCATCTCCCCGCGCATTCTTCTGTTGACCCCACCTCGTTCTGCCACCGCATTGGACGCTGCTTCTACAGCGGCAGCGCACACTCAGCAGCGCAACACCGGCCTCTCGCCGGGTTATGAGTCAAAGGGGACCCCATGAACATCGCAGCGAAGATCACAGACCTCATCGGCAGCACACCGCTGGTGCAACTCAACCGCGTCACCCAGGGAGCCACCGCCACCGTCGTGGCCAAGCTGGAGAGCCGCAATCCGGCCAGCAGCGTGAAGGACCGCATCGGCTTTGCCATGATCGAAGCTGCCGAACGCGATGGCAAGATCACACCCGGTGTCACCGTGCTGATTGAGCCCACCAGCGGCAACACTGGCATTGGGCTGGCCTTTGTCGCCGCGGTCAAGGGCTACAGCATCATCCTCACTATGCCGGAGACCATGAGCGTGGAGCGGCGCATCCTGCTGCTTGCCTACGGAGCAAAGATTGTGCTCACTCCTGGCCCGAATGGCATGAAGGGCGCCATCGCCAAGGCTGAGGAGTTGCAGCGCCAGACGCCGAATAGCTTTATCCTGCAGCAGTTCAACAATCCCGCAAATCCGAAGATTCACTTCGAAACCACCGGGCCGGAGATATGGAACGACACCAATGGCGCGGCGGACATTCTGGTCTCCGGCGTCGGCACGGGTGGCACGCTCACCGGAGTCAGCGAATTCATCAAGCCGCGCAAGCCCGGCTTCTGGACCGTGGCCGTCGAGCCCACGGACAGCCATGTGCTCTCCGGCGGCGCTCCCGGCCCGCACAAGATTCAGGGCATCGGCGCGGGTTTTGTGCCCACGGTACTGAAGACGGAGCTGATCGACGAGGTCATCCAGGTGACCAACGACCAGGCCTTCGCCATGGCCCGCCGCCTCCCCAAAGAGGAGGGCCTCCTCGTCGGCATCTCCTCCGGCGCTGCCGTCCATGCCGCTGTGCAGCTTGCCCACGACCCGAAGCATGCCGGCAAGTTGATCGTTGTCGTCCTGCCAGACTTCGGTGAGCGCTATCTCTCCACCGGCCTCTTCGACGAGCTGCGCCAGCAGGCCCTTGCCACGCCAACCGCCGCTATCGCGCCATGAACCTCTTTGCCTCCATTCGCGAAGATATCCGCTGCGTCTTCGAGCGCGACCCGGCCGCCACTTCGCGGGCCATGGTTCTGCTCTGCTACCCAGGGCTGCATGCTGTCTGGGCGCATCGCATCAATCACTGGCTCTGGCGTAGACATCTGCATCTGCCCGCGCGCTTCCTCTCGCAGATCACGCGCTTCTGGACCGGCGTGGAGATTCATCCTGGCGCGCGCATTGGCCGTCGCGTCTTCATCGACCACGGAATGGGTGTCGTCATCGGCGAAACTGCCATCGTCGGCGACGACGTCACCCTCTATCAGGGAGTCACCCTCGGCGGTACCGGAAAGGGTGAGGGGAAACGTCATCCCACACTGCTCAAGGGCGTCTTTGTCGGCAACACAGCCAATATCCTTGGCAACATCACTATCGGCGAAAACTCGCGCGTCGGCGCAGGCTCGGTCGTCGTCCGCGACGTACCCCCCGACTCCACCGTCGTCGGTGTTCCCGCCCACATCGTCTACCAGAACGGCAAGCGCGTCCTCATCACCGATCCTCACGATGTCAACGACCCGCTCTCCGATGTCATCATCGCCCTGGCCGATGAGGTCAAGCGCCTTACCACCCGCGTCGAGCGGCTCGATGGCGAGCTGCAATCCGCACGCCAGGAGCCTGCCAGCACCTTCACCGTAGAGGAGGAAGAGCGCGCCCAGTATCGCACCGAGCAGGCCTCCCGATGGGACCACGTCAGCATGGGCGAGGGCATCTGACCATCGCGCCTTTGTGTAAGGGTGGGATAGCGCGCCCTTTGGCCTGCGGCTCCTGCATTCTTGTATAGTGGGTAGGACATCTTTTCCGCTCTTCGGAGCGTCTGAATGTGGTTGTCTGCCATGAACCATAAGGCTATAGGAGAGTCTGCCATGAACCCGCAATTCACCAATCCCTTACCCACCCGCATCACGTCCCGTCGCCTCAGTCCCGTCCGCATCCTGACTGCCGCGGCCGGTGCCCTGCTCGTCATCTTCGCTCTCGCTCCCGATGCCCTTGCGCAGACCACCCCCACCCTGATCGTGGTCCGTGGCATGCCCATGCGCACCAAACTTGACGAGAGCTTTCTGCCCCAGCCACCGCTTACCAAGGCCGATATCGGCCAGATCAAGATCGGCGGAAAGGTCGTCCCCGTCACCGGCTTCGACCAGCTTCTGGGTGGGCCCCATGTGCTTCAGTTGATGGTGCTTCTGGACTCCGAGCAGATGCTCGGCGCTGGCGGTCAGTTCGAGGCTCTTAAAAAGTTCTTCCACGATATGCCGCCCAACGTCGAGATCGGCGTTGGCTGGCTGCTGCAGAGTAAAGTGGTTGTGGCCCAGCCCTTCACCACGGACCGAGACCTCGCCGGCAAGGCGCTTATCGCCAAGACCAGGCAAGAAGCAGCCAACCCCAAGAACGACAATGGAAATCCCTTCTCCTGCATTGGTTATCTCGCAGCCCACTGGCCCACGCCAGACCCCGCTAAGCTGCGCGCCATCCTCATCTTCACCGATGGCGCCATTCGCAGTAATGGCCAGGGTCAGGCCGGAGATTCGGTCAACCCAGATGTCTTAAGCGCTGCGGCCAAGATGGAGATTGCCAGCATTACCCCCTACCCCTTCTTCTGGCAGGATCCCATCGTCGCCGATCCAAACCGCAGCGGTGGAACTGCCGTGGAAGCCGCAGACAACTTCGGCCAGATGGATGCCCGCGCGGGTGGTGCATACCTCATTGAGGGCATGTTCGCTCCAGGCACCCTCGAACCGTTGCTCAATAGACTCTATTCAACCCTCAAGTCCGAAGCCGTCCTCACCGTGGACGATCCGGATAAGCCAGGCAAAATCAACCGCCTCGATCTCAAATCCACCCGCGACGATATCAAATTGTTTGGTGCGGATCAGGTAGTCTCCGGTAACGTGCTGAAATAATTCCCCGCAACGGCTGCACTGCTTTTCAACCGCAATAGACCCTGAGGGCGTGTCTGGTTTCCTGGCGCGCCCTCAGCCGTCTACCTCCATCCTTTCCACGCGCCGCTCTCCCAACCCCGTGCGATACTTAGGCCTGACATGTACAAAAGAGTCCTCCTCAAGCTCTCCGGAGAAGCCCTCGCAGCTGGCTCTGGCTTCGGTATCGACGCAGTCTTCATCCATCAGGTAGCCACCGAGATCGCAGCCATTCACGCTCTCGGTTGCGAAATCGGCATCGTTGTTGGCGGAGGGAACTTCTTCCGCGGCGTGGCCCAGCAGGCCATCGACATGGACCGCGTCGCCGCAGACCATATGGGCATGCTCTCCACCGTCATCAACGCCATCGCGCTGCAGGACGCCATCGAGAAGCTCGGCCTCTACTGCCGTGTCATGTCTGCCATAGAAATTCGCCAGGTCGCCGAACCCTACATCCGCCGTCGCGCCATGCGCCACCTGGAAAAAGGCCGCGTCGTCATCTTCGCCGCCGGCACAGGCAATCCCTTCTTCTCCACCGATACCGCAGCCAGCCTGCGCGCCATGGAGATCAAGGCAGACATCCTGCTCAAAGCCACGTCGGTCGACGGCATCTATACCGCCGACCCCAAAACCAACCCCGAAGCAACCAAGTTCCCCCAGATCACCTACTCCGACATCCTCCGCCTCAATCTCAGGGTCATGGACGCCGCCGCGGTCTCGCTCTGCCGCGACAACAACATGCCCATGATGGTCTTCAGCATGAAGGAGCCGGGTAACATCGCGCGCGTCATCCAGGGAGAAACCCTCGGCTCCCTCGTCACGCCCTAGCGGCCGCCAACGCTGCTTCCATCTACACTTGAAATAAGTGAATACCATCCTGCATCCCAACCCCGCCTCCGCGCGCAGGCCCAACCTGCCCGCACTTACAGGCCTACGCGCCCTGCTTGCCCTCGGCATCCTCTTCTTCCACTTCACCCCGCCCCACATGCAACTCCTAGATCCCGTCATCGGCAGCGCATACACCTTCGTCGGCTTCTTCTTTCTGCTCTCCGGATACGTTCTCGCCTATAACTACGCCGGCCGGTCCACGCCCCTCATCAAGCGCGTGTTCTGGCGCGCCCGCTTCGCCCGCCTCTATCCCGTCTTCCTGCTCTCCCTGGTCATCTCCGTCACCATGCTCCAGGCAGAGTGGCACGCTCGCTCGCTCCACGACTTCTTCACCGGACTCCTTCTTACGCCACTGCTGCTCCAGGGTTGGAGCCCAGTGCTCGCCACCTTCTGGAATACCGTCGCCTGGGCGCTCTCCGCCGAAGCGCTCCTCTACGCCGCCTTCCCCTGGCTCATCCGCCTGCAGTGGCCAAAGTCCCCCGCACGTCTCATCGTCCTTCTACTTCTCATCTGGGCGCTCGGGCTCGTCCCCCATTCTCTCTACATCCTGCTCAACCCGGACCACCTCACCGCGCCAGCCAACCGATATAGCTCCGGCTACTGGATTCGCGCGCTCAAGTACACACCCATGGTCTATGCCACCACGTTTCTGATTGGCATTGCGCTCGGCAGGCTCCAGACATATCTCTCGCTATCCACCCTGCAACGCACCCTCATCGCCGCCGCCAGCCTCGTCGCTCTCACGGCGTTCTATGCCACCGCCATCTCCCGCGCGCCCTTCATCCTCATGCATGGCGGTCTGCTGATGCCCCTCTTTGCCGCGCTCATGATCGGCCTCAGCGGGCCCAACCCCATCGCCCGCATCTTCAGCTGGCGGCCGCTGGTTTTGCTCGGCGAAGCCAGCTACTGCCTCTACCTGCTCCACTTCAACTTCATCAACTTGCTCCGCACGTACCATGTCACCGATCGCTTGCACCTCGCCGCGTTCGATCCCTGGATCACATACGCCGCCACCATCCTGCTCGCCATCGCCGCCCTCTATCTGGTCGAAGTTCCCGCGCGCAATGTCATCCTGCGCCGCCGAACGCCACGCTCAGCCTAGAGCACGGTGGTATGTTAAATTGAAAACCGGCAGCCTCTGCGGGCCACCGGTTCTCTGCATCTCGTACCTAGCACCTGGTATCTGGCAACTCGTACCTGTTTACGGAATAATCGCCTGCGAAGCGTGCGCACCCGTTGGCACAACGGCCAGGCAGGACGGCTGCAGCGAGGTGTTGAACGGCGAGTTCTGCACCGGCTGCAATCCGCCCGTGTTCGGACTCAATCTCATTCCCGTCAGAGTATTGTCCAGGCTGTTTGAGGTGTACAGAAATACCCCCATCGCAGGATCGATCGCTATGCAAGACGGGCCAGTCCCGGTCCCCGTCGCAAACGAGCCCACCGCACCCGATGGTGTTCCCGTTGCCCCATCGATCATGTACCCCTGGATCGTGCTCCCGTTATAGTTCGCAACATAGATCAGCTTGCCGGTTGGATCGATCGTCAGGTTCACCGGAAACAGCCCGGTTTGGAATGGTCCATTCACCATCGCTTGCAAGGCGCCATTCGGCAGCACAATATACCCAATCAGTTGGTTGGCCACCTGGTCCGTCACATACACATAGCGCGAGCTTGGCTCCTCCACGATTGCGCTGGGCACAATGCCCGCAGCATAGCCGGTCGTGGAGGTCGCGGTGATCGTCGTTCCGGGTAGCGCAGTCAGCGCCCCGCTCGTCGTGTTCTGCGAGAAGCCCAGTATCCTCGCATTGGACACCGTCTCCTGGTCCAGCACATACACATAGTGGTTGAAGTAGCTCGCCGTTACACCCACAGGGTTGTTGCCCACATTCTGCGTCGTAGGAGTGCCCAGCGAGTTGTCCGCATTCACCGGGAAGATCGACACGCCACCGGGCCCAGGCTTCGCAGCCGAGAAGCCCGCCTGGTAGGTGAACGTCACATACAGAAAAGCTCCCCGCGGGTCGATCGCCAAAGCCGTCGGACGCGTCCCCGTCACCGGGTAAATGTTCTTCGAGGCCAGTGTCCCATCACCCTGTACCGCGAACTCCTGCACCGTCGAATCCCCCTGATTGACCACATACACGAACTTGCCATTGGGCGCAGCCAGTAGCGTAATCGGATTGTTGCCCGCCGCTATCGCCGTACCAATCTGGCTGACCGCACCCGATTCGAAGTCGATCGCATACTGATCGATCAAGCCAGGATTGCTCTTGTTCGTCGTCACATACACATACCCCACCGTGTAGTCCAGGCTGCAGGACGCCAAGCCCAGTACCATCGCCACAGAGACTAACGAAACCTTCGCCGTTCGCTTGATGTTATGCAAATTCATCTGCTTCCTTCATCCCGGCAACTTCCGCCGCATCCTAATTATCTCGTACCGCTCCATCCTGCTCCGGCCGCATCCCAATCCTGCCCTCGGACCCCTAGTAATTCCTCAGCGGAAAGGCCGGCGCTGACACCACGCAGGCGGGCAGTGCGCTGCCCCCATACGGCTCTCCGACTACCTGGTCCAGGCTGCCGTCCTTCGGATTCAACTGCTCCGCCGTGATGTTGTTGTTCAACGCATTCGATGTGTACAGATATACCCCATGTATTGGGTTAGCATTGCTTGGTGAGCCGCTGATCGTTACGCAGGTCGGTCCAGTCCCCGTCTGTACGCTCGCTGCCACGGTCGATCGCGTCGCCAGCCCGCCCGTGCCGATGGTATAGCCGTCCAGCGCATTCGCCGTGTACGCCGTTACATAAAGATACTTGCCGGTCAGATCGAATGCCATCCCCTTCGGCCCTGCATCCGTAGGCACCGTGCCCGCCAGGCTTGGAATTCCGTTGGAAATACTGTAGGTAGCCAGTTGCCCCAGCGTCTGGTCGGTCACATATAGATGCGTCCCCGAAGAATCTTCCAGTATGCCCGACGGGTTTGGCCCTGATGGGAAGCCGGTCGATACCACATTGCCCGCATTGATCGTCACGCCCGCCAGAGGAGTCAGTGCGCCGGTCGATGTATTCTCCGCAAAGCCCAGCAGGTTGCTGCTTGTCGCGGAGTCCTCATCGATCACATACACATAGCTGCCCACGGTGCTGGTCGCAATACCCATCGGATTTCTTCCCACATTCACCGTAGTAGGTGCGCCCAGAGTATTGTCCGCGTTGATCGGGAAGATGCTGATTCCGCCAGGCCCGGGGTTCGCAGGTGAATACAGTTGCCCGCCGCCCGGTGTGTTCTGGTATGTAAACGTGACATATAAAAATTTGCCCGCTGCATCGATCGCAGCTGCCGTGGGGAAACTTCCCGAAATCGTATACGTGTGCTGCGGATACAGCTTTCCGTCCGTCCCAATCGCAAACTCCACCACACTGGCATCGAAGTTGTTCACCGTATAAAGAAACAGGTTATTCGGCGCAACCACCAGTCCGACTGTATTGCGCCCCCCCGCGTCGATCGGTGAGTCCGCCATCGGCAGCAGTGTGCCCGACTGGTAGTCCACTTGATAGGCATTAATCAGTCCATGGGGTAGCGTCGCCGAGGTCGCCATGTATAGATACGACACCGTGTAGTCTTTGCTGCACGCTGCAATGCCCAGCGCTATCGCCAGCGACAAGATCGTTGCCGTTACCACGCGGCCCTTCGATTTCAACCTCAACCTCATGCGTTTCCACAACTCCGGGGCATATCGTTTCCGCCCTCATCCCATCCGGAAAGAGCCAGATTCGCCTTCCTCCCGCACAACTGCATCCTGACGTTTCCGTTGCGCGCGCCTACGCAACCCATCCTGTCTGCTCATCGCTCGTTGCTGGCGCTAATCGACGTTTCCACTTACCGCTAAACACGTCGCCTGGGCCGCAAACGCTGTGAACGACGATCCGCGCGTCAGGTCGGAGAGTTGGCCCGTGTTCTGATTGAGAAACTTTCCAGTCAACGTTCCATCATTGCTGTTCGACGTATACAGATACTGATTCGATGGGTCTTCCACCATGCACGTCGGCCCATTGCCCACAGGATATGGATTGTTCGGGTCCGAAACAGGCTGTAACTGCCCCGTCGTCTCAATCACATACGCAGATATCGAACTGTTCGGGTTGTTCGAGTTCGTACCGCCGTGGTTCAGCACATACAGATACCGGTTCTTCTGGTCGACCATGCTGTACACCGGATTCGACGTAAGCGGCAAATTCGCCACCGCGCCATCCGCCTGTACGCTCAACGAACAGCTCGCCCCTGTCGTAAATGGAATAATCGAGCCGCCAGCCGATAACTTCGATCCTGCATCCGTCACATATACGTTGCTTCCGTATATATTCAGCGAGGTCGCATTCACCGTACCCAGCGGAATCGTCGAGTTCACTTCGATCGTCAACTGGCCATTGGCCCCAAGCCCATACGGATAGATCGTCTGGTCCCCAGCATCCAGCGTGTACAGGCATGTACCGCCCATGCGGAACGTCGACGGAGCCTTGCCCACCTCAAAGTAATTCAACTGCTGGCCCTGGGCATTCTTGATCAACTGATTCGGCACCAGTTGCAGCCGTCCCGTGCTCCCGTCGATGCCAAACACTGTGATGTCCCCATTGCCCGTCGTCGCATAATCCGGCGCCTGTGAGTCCAGTACATATAGAAACGTCCCTGTCCCGTCCGTCGTCGCCCATAGCGGCGCGTTGCCAGCCGTCTGGTAGGTGTTCTGAAAGGTCAGAATACCGTCCTCACCGACCGCAAACACGGCTATATTGCCGTCGCCGTTGCTGATGCCCTTCGAGTTCAACGTGCCCTTGTTCACCACAAAGACGTAGTTGCCCCCGATCCGCACCACAACAGACACAGGATTCGTGCCCGCGGACGGGTATGGTGAATTCACCATCCTGGTCAGGTTCCCCGTGTAGTCGTCGATCTTGAAGCCGGCAATCTGGTTGTATTGCGTGCCCAGAACCCACATGAACCCGACCGTGTAGCCGCCGCACGCCGACATGCCCAGCACTACCGCCATGGATACTACCAAGGCCCGTGTAATCCGGCCAATCTTACTCAACGTCATGCGCTTCCTTAATCCTCGCCGGCTGCCTGACTGAGACATGCCTTAGCTGCGAGCAATTCTGTGGAGATACAAATCCTGTTCTTATTGTAGAAGCTGCCGCGACTTTGCGCCACTTCCCCCGGTAAACAGTTCTTGAAGTGCAAGGTTCTAGGCGCTAGCTACTAGGTGCTAGGGCAGACACCGGTAACTCTGTGCCTCGAACCTAGAACCTAGTACCTAGTACCTGGCGCCTGCCCCTAAAATATCTTCATCTGGATCGTCAGATACTTCTTCGGATTCTGACGGATCGTAGTCACCAGCGTCGTACTCTCGGTCAGCAGCTTGTTCAGGTTGGTATACGCCGCGTCGTCGGTCGCCAGTTTGCCCAGCGTCCCCTTGCCCTGGTTGATCGCCGTCACAAGATCGTCCGTCTGCGTAATCGCATCGTTCAGCTTCTTCGCGAACGTCGGGTCCTTCAGCAACATTCCAGCACTCCCCTTGCCCGCCTCCGCGTCCGCCAGAATCGAGTTCAGGTTCGCAAGCGATTGGTTCAGATTGTTGTACATCGTATCGTCCTTCAGCGCCTTGCCCAACGTGCCCTTCCCGCCCTGCAGGTCTTGCGTGATCTGGTCGGCCTTCGCCACCAGGTCGTTTGCCTTGTCGTACATCTGCCCGTTGTCATTCAACAACTTCCCAACCGAGTTGTCGCTGCTGTCCAGCTTCGCGGTCACTTTCTGGAAGTCGTCCGAGGCCGCAACAAACTTGTTGTACAGCTCCGGGTTGGTCAGCAACTGGCCAAACGATCCCTTGCCCGACTCCATGTTGTCCACCACCGTGTTCAACTTCGCCAGAATCACATTCAGGCTCTCGATCGTTCCCTGGCTCGCCTTCACCACGTCCTGAATGCTCGGCGTCTCCAGCGTCTTCACCTCGTCGCCATCGCGCAGCTCAGGGCCGGTTGCGGTCTGGCTGTTGATGTCCACCACCGTATCGCCCAGTACCCCCACCGTCGTCAGCGCAGCAGTCGAGTCGCTGTGCAAGCTGGTCTGGTACTTGCTATCCAGCTTCATCACAACCTGTACCGGAGTCAGCTTCCGCTCCGGAGACGTGGTCACGAGGATGCTCTTCACTGTCCCGATCGTCACACCCTCCAGATTCACCACCGCGCCAACCTTCAGCCCCGCTGAGTTTTCAAAATAGGTCGTCACCGTCAGCTTGCGTGAGAAGAATCCCAAACCCGATGAGCTGGTCATCAGAAACAACAGCGTCGTCAGAATCACCACCGACACCAGCACAATCACCCCGATCTTCAATTGCGACCATCGGACCTCTTGCTGGCTGGGCATAACCCTCCTCGTTCCTCGCGACGTACCACGCTCATACCACACACTTCAGGTGCCTTCAGAGCTTGATGTGAGGGTACCACCCTAGCCCCCGCTTCGCACCTCCTGAGCAAGGCTTTTTCAAGCCGTATTAAGATGGATGCCAAATTCCGGACCCGCGTTCCCGGAATGCAGACTGGGTACAGTCTCCTAAATACCAATCTACTGAGTGCGATGGCTTCCTACTTGTCGAAAAAGTCCTTCAGAAACTTGTAAACGAGCTTCTTATCTGCCAGTGAAGCGGCCTGCATGATTGCGTAGACATTCAGTTTTCCAGTGGAACTGTCCCAGAAGTTCTTTTTGACTACCTGGTGCCGGCCACAAAGGGCTTGCCATTGTTTGGGATCATCGGGGTTTACTGCTGCTTTCACGGAATGTGGTGTCTTGTGGTCAGCAGTAAGTTTGACAGTTCCACCACCGACAGGGTCAATCGCCCCCTGTTCAAGATGGCAGAACACTCCAGCTTCGTTCCATTCACATGCATTCTTCGCACGCTCCAACACGAGTTTCCATGTCGACTTTGAACATGTGACACGCTTGCCAGCTCCGGCGCGCTTCTTAGCCGAAACCAGCAAATACTCACCAACCTTCAATTGCCGGTCGTCCCGATTGCTCAATATGGTGTAACCGGAATCCGTTCGAAGTTCAGAGAGCCTCTGGTGCCAGTTTTCTGGCTCTTCGCGCGTCTTGGGGTCTCTCGCAACTTCCTGTATCTGTGCTCTGCTCGCGATCTTGCCCACATTGTCGAGGAAGAACGCCTCGATCCGCTTGCTAATACTGCCTTGATCGTACTTGCCGACTTTCGCTCTCTCCCTTACTGTTGTCATATTGTTCCCGACGCGTCGATTGATTTTTCCATGTCGCGGATGATTGAACTGAGAGGAACTCCTAAAGCAGCAGAGATGCGATACATATTGACCAAAGCAATGTTGCGAAGGCCCCGCTCTACGTCGCCGATGTAGGTACGATGGATGTCTGCGAGTTCAGCAAGCTTTTCCTGCGACAATCCCGCGGACAGACGGGATTTGCGGACTGCGTCGCCAAAGGCCTCTTTAAGTGAGTCATCAATTAGTGGAGTCACGGCTAGAGATTAGGACTATGACGACTATGGGTCTACATGCTATAAGTGGCATAGGTAAATGAGCGAGGGGACAAGAATCAATGAAGAATACAGCAACCCGACAACTGTTTCCATACGAGGCGGACGACTCCCATCGCAAGCCGTTGAGCAGGTCGGGCAATCGACTACATGGGATCATTGCAGAAGCCTTAGATCGAGACGGGGTAGTAATTCTGCCGCCATCGAGCGTCGAAGAAACACTTGGAATAGCCACGGCGATTGGCATGTTCTTCGATACGATCATGCTCGACCCCTGGTACAACAAGGGCTTCGGAGGTGTTCAGCCTGATTACATGGCGTATTTCCTGAACGTCATCCGGCAGTCCGGAAAGCTTGCCGATCATGTCTATTATTGGGGTTTCCCTGAAATCGTCGCGCCATTCGTCGAACGAATCCCTGAGCCGCTGAAACTGACCTGCTGGCTGACGTGGTACTACAAGAACAATCCCTCGGTCATACGGGGCTGGCGATCGAGCCAAAATGCTTGCCTGCATCTGTCTCGGCCAGGTGCAACCCTTCATCCTGAGCGGTTCTTGAACGAGAAACAACTGGCTCTCAAAGAACAGGGTAAACTGCGCTACATGCCAGGTCCCACAAGCGTTCTTGAAGACAAATCATGGGACGTTGTAGAGGAACCACTTCTGGTGGGCTTCGTCGGTCGCAAGGAACAAACAGGACATCCATCGCAAAAACCACAAAAGGTATATGACCATCTCCTCCAGATGACGATGTCTGAGAAAGGCGTCCTTTTGGATCCGATGGCTGGTTCTGGAACAGCAGGAGCCGTCGCACGACACAGAGGATTTCGGGCTATTCTCTGCGATAGGTCTGAAGAATACACACAGCTTATGGAAAAGCGCCTTGGCATTGGTAGATTATCGATAGCCCGTGAGGTTGCCGCGCTCCTAGAGCTTTAGCCGCCAGTCCTCGAGTAGAGAGGTGCAATGGTCATCGGCGTGGGTACCGACCTGATCGAGATCGCGCGTATCCGTCACAGCATTACCCGCTTCGGCGACCGCTTTCTCCACCGCGTCTTCACCCCCGGCGAGATCGCATACTGCCGCAGCAAAAAGAACGCCGCCGAGAGCTTTGCCGCCCGCTTCGCCGCCAAGGAGGCCGGTGCCAAGGCGCTCGGTACGGGCATCAGCCACGGCATCAGCTGGCTCGAACTCGAAGTCGCCCGAGAACCCAGCGGCAAACCCTCCCTCCATCTCTCCGGACGCGCCGCCCTTAGAGTTCGCTCCCTCGGCGTCGCAACCATCTCGCTCAGCCTTACCCATAGCAAAGACTTCGCCCTCGCCGTCGTCGTCATGGAAGATTAGATGCCAGCACCTAGTACCTCGTCCCTTGCCCTTCTGGTCACATGACCCCTGGGCACGCAGACCATCACGCACCGCCGCACTGGCTCCGATGAACACACCAGCGGCAACTTCCTTCTCACCGCGACAGTTCATCGAAACTATGCACTCGCTCAACATCCAGAGCTTCTCCTATGAACAGCGCCACAGTCTGCTGGCCGATCTCACTCTGGCCTTCAGCAACTGCGGCGGCTGGGTCGTCGAACGCAAAACCCTCTCTCCCACTGATATGGCGTTCCAAGTCGAAATCCAACTCTCCTCCATCCTCGACCTATACGTCGCCATCGTTGCCACCGGAGTCGAACTCACCCGCGAAGGTCACCAGGCCCTCACCGAGCTCTGCACCCGGCGCAAACATATGCGCATCGCAGCGGAACTTGGCCAGATCGTCTCCATCCGCCTGGAGATCAGCTTCCTCGACGACATCACCCTCCACTCCCTCCTCGCCTCCGGCTCCGGCGTTGCCTGATCGCAGTTGACCGCATCGCCGCGAAGACCGAGAATCGAATCTGAAAGCCGCTCCCGTTCCCTCCCACTCCGGGCCTGCTCTCCAGATTTCAGCCAGAGGTCTTCTATGCTCGCCTACTTCGTCCTTCTGCTCGCCGTGCTCAGCCGCATCCTTCCCCACGCCTTCCACTCCGTCAGTTGGAACTTCACCGCCCTCGGCGGCGGCCTGCTCTTCTTCGGCTCCCGCATCGGCGGCTCGAGGCGCGCCGCATGGATGCTGCCCTCAGCCCTCGCCGTCCTCATGGCAACCGACTATTACCTCACCGTCTTCGCCTACGGCTATTCCTTCCAGGTACGCGAGTACGCCGTCACCTGGATCTGGTACGCCGCCGTCTGCCTCCTCGGCATGGGCCTCCTGCAAAAACCCACCGTGCTGCGCGTCGTGGCTGGTGTGCTCACCTCATCCACCTCCTTCTTCCTCGTCAGCAACTTCGTGGTCTGGACGTCCGGCTCCATGAGTATGTATCCGCACTCATTCGCCGGACTCAGCGCCTGCTACATCGCCGGCCTTCCCTTCTATCGCAACGATCTGGTCTCCACCGCGCTTACCGCGGGCGCCCTCTTCGGCCTACCCGTCCTCGCCGCCCGCATCGCCTACTCACTACAGGCAGCGCATCGCAACGATCTTCCCCTGGCCTGATCGCTGTTAGAACGAAATCCGTGCCGCAATCTCTACCTCTCGAGGCGTGTAAAGGAAGCCGCTGTTGTTGGAAGTAGTTACGGCCTGAAATGAATTCTGATAGATTGCCAATCCAGTCGCCGGTCCGGTTGCCGTCAAAAGATAGGCAGTGGTACTGAGTCCGTCGATGTTCTGCTTGTTGGCAATATTGAAGGCATTCAGCATCAACTGCACGTGATAGCGGTCCCGAATTGCGAACTCCTTCTCGATACGCAGGTCGTCCACCTCGTGGCGAGGGTACTTATAGGTGTTGCGTCCAATGATTGGTATATAGGTTGTAACGCCCGTGCCATTCCAGCCCGTGGAAACTGAGTTACTGGAAGTCGAGCCGCTGATTGCCGCGGAGTAAGGCAGGCCGCTCTGTGCTTGAAAGCTGTTGTTCACGCTCCAGCCGTTGATCGCATAGCTGAGCAGGCTATTCTTGCGGGCCACATTGGGAAAGCTGTATAGGGCATAGAACACCACGCGGTCCGGCACATTGTAGTTCGAGTTGCCATAGTTGCTGCGAGCGGCTGCATGCGGGTCGAGCCAGTTATTGGTTGTAATGGTTGCAACTGCACTCTGGTTGTAATCCAGCGCATGAGACCAGGTATAGTTTGCGTCGAACTCTATGTTATGCAGCGAATGGTTCTGTACCTCAACTACAAAGCCGTTATAGCTGGAATTGATGTTGCTGGTAACATCCGTGATGCCCTGGTAGTTGGCATTGATATAGTGCGTGTATGTTTTTACGGGAACTATGGTGCCGCTATGAATTGGGCCGCTTCCGGTTGGATCGATGAAGGCGATATTCGTCGTCTGCGCAGTCGCAGTATCCAGGTTGGTGTTGATGAAGTTAGGTAACTCGCGGCCGAGAGCCCCAAGATAACTCAGGGATACTACGGTTCCCATGCCAACTTCCTGCTGCACCAGCAGGTCGAACTCATGCACCATTGGGTTTTGCAGATGCGGATCGAGATAATATACAGCCGGAGTCGCCGCAGATCCTGCCGCAGTGACGTTGTTCGGAAAGACTGGAGTGGTTGAGCCAGCCTTTGGCGAGTAGACCGAGGTGGTCTGGCCATTCGCGCTTCCGGAGTTCAGCAGCACGTTGAGCAGTGTGCCGTTTGTGACTCGGCCATAGTACATGCCATAACCGCCGCGCAGCACAGACTTGCCTCTACCGAACATGTCGTACGAAAAACCGATGCGTGGTCCGAAATTGTTCTTGTCGCTGGGGTGATTGGAGGTCTGCGGAACAGCCGCGTTAGCCAGGTTGGCTGGCGGCGCCGGAAGAAACTCGTAGTCGTAACGCATGCCCAGCTCCAGAGTCAGGCGAGGCAATATCTTCCAGTGATCTTGCGCAAACAGCGCGTAGTCGAATGTCTGGATCGCGAAGACAGGATTGCCGAATGTCTGTCCGTACCCGCCCGCGGCATAGCACTGATACGTGCCAACAGCCGTCGCCGTCGATGTCGCTGCAGGCTGTTGCGCGCTGTCGCAGGTTCCAGTGGATGCATTCTTCGAGGCAACGTCAGCCAGATAGTTGCCAATGTAAGAGTAAGTGTAGATACCATTGCCCGACGACGTTCCTGCGCTGGAGGAACCGCTGAGTGCATTGATCAGGTCGTCGTTGTGCAGCATGTCGCCGCCAATATTAAAGATATGGTTCTTCCTGACGTAGTACAGCGCATCTTCCATCTGCCATTTGCGTTCGTCCGGCAGCGCCTTGCGATAGGAATAATAGGGCGAGCCAAGCTCAAATCCGGTGCTTCCATCCAACACCACAGCCGGAATATTACCGTTCCCAGCTACCAGATTTGCCTTTGTATAGGCGCTCAACGGCTGCTGCCCTTCGTCGTTCAGTTCACGGCCGTACTGATATATAAGTTCGTTGCTGATATTGTTGCGGATTAAACTAGTCAGTTTAGCCACGATGTAATCCAACTTCACATAATCGGAACCTTGCGAATCGATGGCATAAGGAACTATTCCCGCGGCCTGAACTCCGCCCGGCGAATCCCAGCGCAGGCGGTTGTACAGCAGGCTGACATGCTGCCTGGAATTGACTTGCCAGTCCAGCTTGGGCGTGTTGATCTCCTGGTAGCCGGCGCGAGGCGTAAATCCAAGATCGGGCAGCAGATTTGCCAGACCTGTGGAGTAAGCGCCCGTTCCCGCGTCATAGCTTGTCAAACGTTCCCGCGCAGCCAGGGTACATGCCTGCGCGTCCAGTGCCGGAGCTGCTGTCGTCGCGCCACGCGGCGGCGTGAGATAGCCGGTCGCAAGATTGCAGGTGTACGTCGGATAGGTCACGCCTGAGGCCGGCGGAGGCAACACGGTGTTCGCTCCCGCAGCCGTTGCCACGTCTGGCAATGAAAAAAATATACCTGGAGTTCCGGGACTGGCTATCGCAGGAAAGATGCGTGAGTGCTGATCGTAGGTATAGATCCAGAACAGCTTGTTCTTGAGGATCGGGCCGCCGACCGTGAATCCGTAGATCTTGCGAACATCCTCCGGTTTGTAGTGAACACTGGTGAAGCTGGCGGGAACCGGATTGCCCGATGTGTAATTCGCGACCGTCTGCAGGGCGTGTTCCTGAGAAGCATTCCAATTGCTCTCGCGATCGTAGAAGTACACCTGGCCGTGAAGTTCATTCGCGCCGCTGTTGGTGACGGAGTGGATGACGCCGCCCGCCGCGCGTCCATACTCCGCGGCGTAGACGCCGGTGTTCACGGCGAACTCGCGAACCGCGCTTAAGGAGGTCGAATACGCCTCACGAGTTCGTCCGCGCTCCTCCGAGTAGTAGGCCTGATTGTCGTCCGCTCCATCGATTTCGACATTGTTCAGCAGGGTACTTATGCCACGCACGCTGACCAGGCCTAAGCCACTGGCGTCCGAAATTACGCCGGGAGTCGTCAACGCCAGGCTCGACCAGCGCCGATTGTTCATCGGGATGCCTTGCAGCGCGCGCGAGTTCAGGTTCGTCGAGAAATCCGGCGAATCGAGCTTCAGGACCGGCACTGTCTCCGTGACTTCCACGGTTGTACTTGCCAAACCGGCGACGAGATGTGGCAGCAACGAAGTCGCCTGTCCAACCTGCACGATCATATTTTCTGTACGAGAGCTCTGGAAACCTGTCGCAGCGACCGACACGGTATACGTTCCCGGCTCAATTAACGGAGCGTCGAAGCTGCCGCTCGCGTCCGTCGTCAACACAATCTCCGCGTTGGTCGCATCATTCCGGATGGATACGGTTGCATGCGCGATCGCGGCGTTGGCAGCGTCGAAGACCGTCCCGCCGATTGCGCCCTGGGTCGTCGATTGCGCCAATATCGAGACGAATGCAGAACAGAGAATCGCGACGGAAAGCACTGACTTAGCAATCATTTTGATCTTTGTCACGTTCAGTCAAGATCTCCAGAAAGATTCGATCATATTGTCTGGGGCTTTGTCGCTGCTAACCGCTTAAGAATCGAGATCACGGCCGCTTCTTTCCGTATGCAGCACAGACTGACCGAGGGTAATGTAGGAACAGAGCCCCACGAGGAGAACTGTCCGATGAACTCGAACGAATCCAGCAACGGTGGTATCACTCGGCGTACGGCGATCGTCTCCGGTCTGGCTGCGCTTGCGGCGTCTGGTTTCAAGGCAGAGGCAGCCGCGCAGAACTCCAGCCAGAAACTGCGGATCGCCTGCATTGGCGTTGGCGGCGTAGGGCAGGACTACGTTGCCGGATGCAAGGACGAAGAGATCGTTGCTCTGTGCGACCTGGACCATGAGTTCTCCGCGCCCGCGTTCCAGCTCTATCCGAAGGCCCGGCTGTATAAGGACTTCCGCCAGATGTTCGACAAGGAGGAGAAGAACTTCGATGCACTGATTGTCGCCACGCCAGACCACTGGCACTCGCACCTGGTGCTGGCGGGCCTTGCGATGAATAAGCATATCTACTGCGCCAAGCCAATCACGCGCACCATCGCGGAAGACAGGCGGGTGAAGGCCGCGTGTCTTGCGTCGCATGTGACGACCAAGGCGAGCATACAGGACTCGTGTACTTCTCCTGCGCGAGCAACCACGGAGCTGCTGATGAGCGACGCCATCGGCCCCATCCGCGAGGTTCATTTCTGGACCGGAACGCACAGCCCCAGTGGATTGGCTCGACCGACAGAGGCGCAGACGCCGCCGCAGGGGATGGATTGGGACCAGTGGTGTGGCCCATCGCCCGCGCGGCCGTATCACAAGACCTACCACTACGGCAGTTGGCGGCCGTGGTGGGACTTTGGCACCGGCAACCTGGGCGACGTTGCCTGCCACTCGCTGCATGTGTTCCACGACGAACTGGAGATGAGCGCGCCAGACTGGGTGGCAGCCAATGCCTGCCAATCCTTCTCGCTGGCGGGCGTGGTGGAGAACAGCGAGTGCGCGAGCATTGCCAACTATGTGCAGTGGCACTTTCCGGCACGCGGCAAGCATCCTGAGATGATGGCGTACTTTTACGATGGCGGACTTCAGCCGCCGCGGCCCATGAGTATGCCTCCGGATATGGGGATGCCTGGAAGAGGCGTGATGTTTGTCGGCGACGAGGGCGTTCTGGTCTCCGCGTTCTATGGAGGCAGTCCGTGGCTTCCCGACCACACATTGCCGCAACCGGGCCAGACACTGCGCGGCCTGCCCGGCGGCCAACTGCTGCCGGAGAGCCGATTCAAGGACTTCAAACAGCCGGAGCCGACCCTGATACGATGCGAAAGGCCAGACCACTACGCCGAATGGATCCGGAGTTGCAAGGCCGGCAAGAAGTCGATCACTCCGGTGGAATACGCCTGCGGGCTGACGGAGTTTGCATTGCTGGGAAGCGTGACCGAACGCCGCTACAGCACTCCTGGAGTGCGCAGTGGAGCGGGCTATGGACAGAACAGCCGATCGGACTCCGCAGTGGTGTGGATTCCTGCGTCCGGCGACGGCCATGTTCATGTGCCCGACGCGCCGCCTCCAACTCCCACGGCGGCTAACTCTCCGCGTTACTGGCGAAGCTCCAAGGTGCTGCAATGGGACGCAAAGGCCATGCGGTTCACCAACGACGATGTGGCCAACAGCTACGTCGACATGCCGTATCGCAAGCAGTGGGACTACAAGGTGTAGGGCTGGTAAAAATGCCGGTTATGTAGAAACCTCGTCGTCGAGGGACTGCGCGAGGACTTCGTCGCGGCGCGCGGCACGCCATGCCAGGAACTTCGACTTTAATTTGGGGTCGGTGGCGGCCAGGATCTGCACGGCAAAGATGGCAGCATTGGCAGCGCCCGCGGCCCCGATGGCGAAGGTGGCGACAGGAACGCCCTTCGGCATCTGGACGATGGAGAGCAGCGAATCCAGGCCTTGCAGCGCAGTGGCCGCGATGGGAACACCGAGGATTGGAACGGTGGTCTTGGCGGCCAACATTCCGGCGACATGGGCAGCGCCGCCTGCGCCAGCGATGATGACGCGCAGGCCGCGGGATTCGGCTGACTCGGCGTAGGCAAACATCTGGTCGGGGGTGCGATGCGCGGAGACGACGCGGGCTTCGTAGGGGATGCCAAACTCGCGCAGAACATCTACGGCGGAACGCATCAGCGCATAATCGTTGCGGCTACCCATGAGAACGGCGACGAGTGGTTTGGACTGCGATTTTTTCTTCATGGCAAAATTATACGATCCAAATGGTCCGGTTTCTAAGGGTCGGCGGGCAGGTTTTCCGACCCTCGCGTTCGATGGAATTGAAGGGCGTGTGCGGCACCTGTAGCAGGGATGCGCCCGGTCTGTACCCCCCCACCCCCCCCGGTATATCTTGGGAGCAAACAGCTTTGATTCATCAACTTATAAGATGTAACGCGCTCTAAGATAAGCTAAACAAACCGGTTATGGCTAAAATCCTGTGAATAAAAGGGTTGCGGCTGCTCAATCGGCCGGGAGGTCCTTGGCCCAGAGGCTGGCGTTGAGACACTGGACCACACCATCGACGATGAGGTTGAGGCCGGCGGTGAACCTGGCGGAGTCGGCGATCTGCTTGCTGCTGACCGCGTCGGCCATGTTGATGCTGGAGCTGACGATGGAGAGCGCGGCGTCCTTCTTCTGCACGCCGGACTTTGCTCCGTAGAGAGCTTCGACACCCTGCACGAGGCTGGGCAGAAGGGAGATGCTACGCAGGAAGAGTTTGAGGAAGTCCATGGATTCCTTTCTAGGTACCAGGTGCCAGGTACTAGGTGCTAGGTGCTAGGTGCGACAGTCAGTGTTTACAGACAGAAAAAGTGCAAATACGGAGATTCTGCCCTTCGACTGCGCTCAGGGCAGAATGACGACGTTATAGGGACAGAATGACGACGCAGCAGATGCCAGAAGGACAACACTGCGGGGCAGTCAGTGTCTACCGAAGAGAAAGTCGATGGCGACGTGGGCGATGGTGAGCAGCGCGCCGAAGGCACCGGCCATACCTTTCAACCGCTGCACGGTTTTTTCGTGATCCATCATGCGGCCCTCCAGATGTACGAGGCGGCCTGGCTGACCAATGCCGAGAACCTCGTTCATCTGGCTTTTCAAGACACATAAATCGGAGAGAACCTGTCCTTCAAAGTCCGTCATTTTGGTGCTCCTTGTGTTGCGTTTTATGCGACCGGCAGATTGGTGAATACAGTGCTGGAAAGACGCGAATAGAGTGGCGGGCTAGAGGCGTCGAACATGCGGACGCAGTAGCTTTCCTGCTGTGCTGTGCGCGGAATGGAGAAGCCTCGGACGAGGCTGCGCAGCACCAGGTTCTGGTCGACGCCTGCGCCGAAGTCTCCATCGCGCAGTCGCACCTCGAAGCCTCCGCCGATGGGTGGGTTGGTTCCTGCATCGATCTGCAATGCGGTTGTGGTGGCGCTGACCACGGTCAACTGCTGCAGGTTGGCGAGGACTGTTGCTGGAGCAGATAGCGCGGTTGGCGGCAGAAAGGAATCGGGCGCAATGGCTTCGGAGAGGGTTACGCCGAACGATTCGGCCCAGTCGTTGGCGAAGGCGATGCGGCATGTCAGTAGCTCGGGCACTGCGTTTCCATCGGTGAGGGTGACTTTACGGACGACCACGTTGAGCGTCTGGCGGTTGGCGGTGATGCTGAGAACGTCACCAGGCCATACGTCTGCGGATGGATTGATGGCGGCGTAGCTGCCCGCGATGGCTGCGGCACGGCTGCAGGCAAGGCTGAGGACGGCCTGCGCGGCGCTCTCGCAATCCGCGCTGGAGCGGGCGATTGGGCGAAGGACTTTGCCCAGCCAGCGCGCGGTGCCGGGCATTCCACTGGCGGCTTCCGCAGTAATACTTGCGGCGTCTTCGAGTCGCGCAATGGCGCGGGAGCGCAGACGATAGGAGACGGTGACGAGTTCTCTGGCGACGGGAATGCGACCGGCGAAGAATGTGATTTGACCGGCATCCGACATCTTGCAGTCGACGCCTTCTCCTGCGATTCCGATGAGGCGCGTCTGGGTGGCGCCACCGGGCAGCGTACTGACGATCCACATGGATCCGGTTTGCGTGACGGAGCAGGAGCCGATGGAGCCGGTGAGTTCGACACTGTTCACTGCCACGAAGGAGCAGCTTGCGGGCGAACTGGCGATTGCTCCGTCATATAGGACAGTTGCCGGCGTGTTGGAGGCGTTGCCCAGGTCGCGCAGGTCGAAGACAAGCTGCATGGGCGAACTGACGAGACCGCCGCCGAAGGACTGGATGACCCCATCGACACGGGGGTAGTAGGTCTGAAGGACGCGTTGCATCTCCGGAGCATGGAGCCGGATGCGGAGGGAGTATGCGTGGCCGGAGAGCAGGGTATAGGTGGTGCCTACCTCTGCTCCATTGACGAAGGGTGTGAGGACGGTGGCGCCTCCACTCTGGCGGACGTTGTATCCGGCGAAGCAGTTGGCACGCTGGGTGGCGCCGGAGTAGAGGCCGCAGAGGATGCCATCGGAGGGTGATGCGAGCTGGACGTTGTCCGCCTGAACGACGAGCGAGCCGCCCATTTCGACCGGATCGATGGCGAGGAGGGTGGTTTGGCCGTCGAAGCCGTTGCCGCCGGAGAGGACGAGGCCCGCGCCGCCAAGCGAGAGATGCGAGCCGGGATCGGTGACGCTCCAGGTCTGGGTGTTGAAGGCAGGCTGATCGAAGCTTTCGGCGAGCAGAGCAGATTTGGCGATATGAAACGGAGCATCCGAGAGCGTGAAGAGCGTGGTTGTGCCATCGCCGGCGAAGAGCTCGGAGGCATAGGCGGAGGGTTCTATCTCTCCGCTTAGTGTGACGTCGTTGGCCAGCTCCTTGACCATCGAGGTACTGAGTGCGGCAACCTGGAGAGTGCCGTCGCCCTGTCCCGCGTCGAAGTCGAGCGTGTGGGTGACGGAGCCAACCGGATTCATGCTGAGCGCGCCGTTGAGTACGCGATATGCGGCGCAGGTGGAACCGGCGATGCTGCCGGCGTTGGTGGACCAGGGCTGCGACGGTTGGGGGGTGAAGACGCCGATGGGTTTGCCGCTCTGCACCTGCGACGTGGTGAGCAGACCGGCCGCGGTGCGCGCGGTGAGGGTCTGCAGGAGCGAACCGGCGAGCACGGTGAAGCCGTCGGCGGTGAGGGTGAGGGACTGCTTGTCGAGCAGCCACTCATCGCTGATGGCGGTGAAGGCGACGCGATAGACCGGGCCTGCGAGGCCAACACCGACGTAGACAGGGACCGGTTCCGTGGCGAGGTACCCGGTGAAGAGCACCGCGCCACCGCGCGACGAGACCACGACGCGCGCGCGGCGGACGGGCACAGGCAAGGTGGAGGATGCCCCGGGATTTGCTGGCGCGCCTACATCCAGCATCCCGGTGCAGCGGGAAGGCATATTGAGCACGCGCTCGATGGACAGAGGCTGGTCCGCGCAGAGTGCTGCACTGTAGTCGAGTGCGTCGTTGCCGTCGAGATTGTCGATGGTGAGGATCATGAGGCCACCACCGTTCCAAGTTTGGGAAGCCCACGCATCTCGCGCACTTCCTCCACGGTGAGCACACCGGCTTTCAGAAGCTCGGTTTGGATCCGCAGCTCCTCCATCTCGTCGCGCGCTTCGAGGTCGTTGAAGCTGAATTCAAACTCTCGCCAGCCGAGTTTTTTTGCGAAGAGATCGCGTGTGATGTGTTCGGCGAGCAGCCTGGCAACGGGCACAATCGCGCTCTGGAAGGCCTCGTCTGCCATCTCGCCGGCGGTGGATTTGTTGACATCCCCCTGAAGGCCAAGCAGCATGGGCGGCAGTTCGAAGGCGTTGGCGATCAAGCGCATGAGAAACTCCTGCCACTGGATGCGCAGATCGGCGTCTGTGCCGCCGGCGAAGCGAAGCACTTCGGGCTTCTGCTCGCAACTGAGAATGGGAACGCGGCCGGTGCCTTCGATCTCGTCCTGCCACCAGCGGATGAGACGGTCGTGCTGTTCTGGGGTGGCTTCGTTGAGCCAGAGAGCGTACTGCACCACGGAGTTGCTGGCGAGGCGGCCCGCATAGCGGTTGGCGGTGAGGAACTGGTTCACGGTTTCGAAGGCGACCTCGAGGCGCCCCAGGCCGAAGGGCGTGTGGCTGCGCGGATTCAGGCGAATGTACATGAGCTCGTCGTCGAGCAGAGGGATGAGGTTCTTCCGGCCGAGTCCGCCCTGGGACTGCGCATAGCGAGGCTTGGCGGGGTCTCCATCCCAGGTGACGTCGATCTCGATGGTTGCGCCATCGACGGCCCATAGATGGAAGGGACGCTGCGCGTCGCCGGTGGACTCCATCTCGATGGTGCCAAAGCCGCCGACGAGAATATCTTCGAGCGCCTGCTCGAAGACGGTGTGGAAGCTGTCGCTGACGTTGGGCTCCTGCAGGCATCGGCGCAGCACCTGCATGCGCGCCTCCGCATCCGGGACTTCGTTGTTGCTGTAGCCGCGACGCAGCTTGATCTTCCAGTCCATGCTGGCGATCTTGTCCTTGACGACGTTGATGGCGCGCCGCGCCACGGGTGTCTCGGCAAACTTGCGCAGGTTGGCGGGAGTCGGCTTGGGCGTGGCGTTCTGTCCGGCCCTGCCCTGGCTCAACGGGCTCAGGATGGAGGGCAACAGAGCGGTCTTCCTCTCGCCCCTGGTTGCGTCTGCCGTATTCGTTTCCCTTGCTGCCGCATCGATCGCTGTCAGCCTCTGCCATGCATTCGTCACTGTTGTTCGAAGACCCACGTCTTCACCCCTTTCATTCTCTGTTGCAATAAAAATGGCACAGCGAATAAGCTGTGCCTGCCTGCTGATATTTCCGGATCAAACTTAAAAACTTATGCCTTTCTCCTCAGAGCCGCAGATCAATGCGCGCGGCCTGCGCGGCGCGGGCCAGATCGTTGGTCGTCAATACACGAATCTGCTGGCTCTCCATGGTCTGCACGCCGAAGCGGTACCGCTCCATGCTCTCTTCTTCAAACTCATGCTGCTCCCCACTCTCGTCCGATAGGGAGCGCAGCGGCTCCACCACGGCGGTCAGTTCCAGCGCGGCCCCCTCCACCCGGACGACCCCTTCGCGCAGTGCGGGCGCGGTATACGCAAGCACCTTGGCTGCCTCCACATCGCCCTCGAGCGATACGGCGTGAAACATCTTGACCACGCCGTTGGGGCGATACCCGCAGTCGATCTTCATGGGATCGCCGGGCAGCGTGTACAGCGATGCGGCGATCCTCTTGCGCATCAAGGCCCACACGCCGACGCGTTCGAAGTGGGTGCGCATGGCCCCCGCGATCATGGCCCGGCCAGACCGCGTGTGCTCCACTTTCACGCGCAAAGGCTCCACATACAAACGCATCAACAGCTCCATCTCCGTCACGATGTTTTCCGCAAGGCAGGCACGGGACTCCGTCATCTGCAGCGAGTTGGAGAAGGTATCCTGGATGACCGCGATCAATGGCTTGTTGTCCGCCGGGCCCAGTCGCAGGCGCATCTCGATCTCGCCCTCCAATGCCTCCAGTAGTCCAATGTCGGCGTCCGCATCCATACATCGGACGCGGGTCCAGTCGCGCGTGAAGCGTATACGCGCAGTCTCCTCCCGGCCCGCCTCGCGCAGCAGGACGCCGATATTCGTATACTCGCCCTTCACCACATCCGGAACATAACGGATGAGGAAGAACTCACATGGGATACGCTCGGGCAACTTCGGCCTCCTTTCGTGACTAGGTGCCAGGTACTAGGTGCTAGGTGTTAGGTGTAGTGCGAGACTCCCGATGCACTACTTGCAATTCAGATTCCATTTACCAACCAAATCCAAAGGTCCCAACCTGGATTCTGGCGCTCCTTGAACCTAGCACCTAGTACCCAGTAACTTTCTTCTACATCACGAACTTTCCAACTCCGTGTTCTCCAAACTGCGCTGCAACGGGAACGCTCAACTTTTTCTCCCACATCGGGAACGGCTCCCGATTTGAATCCCGAAACGAGGCGATCAACTCACGCAGACGCCCACGGCGTGCCAACATTTGCTCGGTCAAACGCTCTATCACGGCCATATCTCCCCCGTACCATTCGGGAGGAACGCTCTCCGCGATGGCCCATAACTGGTCGGCCTGCATCGTCTCCATGCGGCTGAGCCAGGGCTCAAAGCTATCCCATCCAGTAACTCCTGCGTACACGCGGTTGCGCGCGTAGACTCCGCGAAGCGGCGTGTCGGGGAAGGTCCACTCGCCGGCGTTGAAGCAAAAGCCCTGGTCGATGAACGTGGCGCGATACTTCCGCTCGCGCGGCTTGCGATCGAAGACCGCCTGACGGCCATTGCAGTTGCCGGCCCACTTATCGAGGGCCAGGATTCCCGCGAACTCCCTCAGATTGCGGACCTCATCCAGTTGCTGCTCGGGGAGGTAGTCCACCACCTGGCCGGGCATGAGTCCGCCCACAAACTGGCTGCCGAACTGTAATCCCGAACGATACCTCTCCCTCTTTCCGTGCGGCAACTCCAGGTGCATGCCGGCGGAGTTCGAAATCAGCCACTCGCTAACCTCGACCACATCGCTGGACGGCACCGTCAATCCGGTGGCCTGGGCCAGCCGCGTGGCGATCAGCTCATTGGCCAGCACGCGCAGATGTTGCGGGTTGTTCTGAAACTTGACGACCCAGAGCTTTCCATCCGCGCCGAGCATCAACTGGCTCTGTGCTCCGCCCCGCATTCTCCGAATCGCCTGTACCGCAAGCACCGCCAACCGAGCCTACCTCGCTCCTGAAGGATACTGCAATCAGGCTGCCCGCTTCCTGTTCGAACCATTTTGCAACCTCTCCGCCCTTACCGCCTGGCCCAGCGCCATTGCCATCAGGCAGTCGTCGTGCGCACCGCTTGCTGCTGCTGTCTTTCCTCCGGGATAACTGACAAACGTGCGGCACTCCTCCAGCAGCTTCCTGCTTAGGAACAACATTGGAGATTCCACCAGCAGCGCACCCATACGGCTGATCATGGCAGGCTTCGAGCCTGCCGAAGTCAGCCATCCCGCCACACCGGCCTGCTCGTACACATGCGCGTACTTCTCCAGGGCATCCAGATAGGCGAGCACACCGGACCCATGATTGTTTCGCTCCACGGCAAGCAGAGCACCGTGGCCGAGACCACCGTACTCGCGGCCCAGGGCTGCTGTGACGCGCGCCAGCTCCAGGGTCCCGAGTCGCTGCTGTAGCTCGGCGCATTGCATCCCGGTATCCAGATCGATCACTTGGGCCGCGGCAAAATCTCCATCGGACCCGCCACCGGCCGGATCGACGGCAACAATGTATTCCTTTCCGGGCTGTGGCGGCAGCCAAATTCGCAGGGTCCCATTGCGCCGCGTCTCCACGGGATCCTGTACCGCGGCCAAACGTTGCTCCACGGCTTCCATGTCGAAACAGCAATCTCCCGAGGTGCGGAAACACAGCTCGGCATCCTCGGCAAACTCCTGGGTGCGCAGGCCACGATAGCTGGCTTCCAGGCTGCGGCGAAATCCAATCTGCGCGGCGGTCAATCCATGCTTTTCTACTAGCGCAAGCTCCTCTTCGCGCAGGTCCGTGACCGGAGCCGAACGATAGGCCTGCTCCATCCACCAGGGATAGAAGTGCTTCACCACTCCATTCTCGCTCGCCTGTTGCCACTCCTCATAGAAGCATCCATAAGCCCCGTTGGGCGTGCTCTCGAGCACCATCTCTCCTTCGGGCACGAGCGCGGCGCGCAGTCCGGCCAGGGTCTCCGCGGCGTCACCGGGCCAGCGCGATACCTCGCTGCAGTGCATGTTCTGCACGGTCAGGCCGCGGCCGGCGCTCTCCTCCGAAGCGCTGAGCACGCGGAACTCGCTGTCCAGCACGGGGAAGACCATCTGTCCGACGTTGGCCCGGCTGCGTCGAAGGCATCCCTGGCGCATGCTCCTGGGAAGGCACTCCCAGAAGCGCTGCACCATGCGGAAGATACTCTCCGCCGCCTCGCGCGTCTGGGCCACCTGCACGGTCAGCACACCGCGAGCGGTGATGGTCTTCAGGAAGAACCTTCCCGCCACCCACGTTGTGATGCCCATCTGGCGCGCCTTGACGACGATGTTCCGGCGCCCCCGATCGCGCTCGAACCGGGCCTGCACCGGGTTCGCAATCAAAGCACTCTCTCGCCCGGAGCGATCTCTGATCCTGAGTAACTCGCGAGCGAGAGTTACCGACCGCGTTTCTCCGTTCGGCCCGCCCGATGGCTCATCGAAATGCTTTCCGAATTGCAACAAGTCATCCAGCACATACTCCGCACCTTTCATCGCAACCCCATCCCCCGTGTCTTCGGATCGGCCACTGCCGCACTTGTGCGGACGGTATGAGAGATCTATCCGTCCCGTCCGCCAGGCGCATAAGGGAGTGCAACCTTGTTACGGCATGGCGTTGTTCTCAGAAAAAATAGCTGGCTGGAGCGACTGCTTATGGCAGGCCGGCCATCTTGTATTGCCAGGTAATTCCGGCCAGGGCCGGATAGGTGGTACATGCGCCCGATCCTGCCTGTACAGCCGTCAGCGACACACTCTGCCCTGCCGGAACGGTCAGACTCCCGGCCAGCTTCTGGTGCGCAACCCCGTTGGCCAGATTGCCGAAGGGCATGAATGTGGCCGTAGTGTAGTTGTAAAGTCCCACTGCAATCGACCCGGTACAAGCGGCCTGCGTCGTGAAACTGAGATCGACGCCGGTGTACGTGATGCTGTCATCGGGCGTGAGCTGATAGGTCCCGTAGATCAGAGATCCCGAGGTAACACCGGAAACACTCGCCCCGTACAAGGTCATGCGCACAGGAGGCAGGTTGGACCCGTTCGCCAAAGCAACGTTGCCGGCCGCGATCCCACTGTCTGCGATCTGTCCATCCGTCCCGGTAAAAGCGATCAGATCGCCGCTCGTCGAACTGATCGGACCAGTGGCCAATCCCGCGCCGCTACCGGCCAGTGCTTTGAAGGTGACTGCGTCTGTTCCCGCCCCAATCAACGCGCTGCCGGAGGTAAGAGTTGCCAGACCCGTACCGCCTTGCGCCACGGAGAGGGCACTTCCTCCGCTGGGCACCACCCATGTGCCGTCCTCGCGCAGAAACCGCGTGCTGCCGGCGGTTGCACCGGGATCGGGAACGATGCCCGGAGCGTGGGCCGTTCCCGACGGGCCAAACAGCGGCAGGCGCGTTGCCGCGATTGTTCCTGTGTTGATGCTTGCTCCGCTCAGGCTGCCATTGATCGTTGTCGCGTTCAACGTTCCGGCATTGATGGTTCCCGCTGTGAATGCCTGAGGACTGAAGCTATAGGGCGTTCCTCGCATCACCAGTGTCAAGGCACTCAGCGAAGGGGAATAGGACACAAGATCGCCGCCCACGCTGCTGTCCAGCTCGAAGAGTGCGTAGTTGGAGTTCCAGTTTCCGCATCCATGCAGGTTGCAGTGGACCGTGAACACTGCCTCTTCTCCGGCGGTAAGGTTCATGGTGCACTCCCATATCCCCATGGCCTCGTACGCGGCGGTGGGTACGTTATGGGTACCTCCGTAGCCAAGATAGTTCTGCGATGGCGATACGTTTGCAATCGACCATCCGGTCAGGCCTGGTCCATTATTTTGCTGATACTGGATACCAGCCCGTTCAGCGGTCAACGGCCGTGGCACGGATTGCCCCACTAACTCTGTGTCCGCGGCTACATTTTCCTGGTAGTAGTGGGGCTCTTCCACCGGATCATTGGCTGCCCAACCCACATTGTTTGGCGCAAGCGTGATCTGTCCGTCCACGCTATTCGCAACCTGGTCGTACACGCTGAGGACCTCGGCCATTGGGTAGAGCGCGAATCCTCCCGTACGGTAGGAGATAGATCCGCCCGTGCTGGAACTGTTTGCTCCGTTCTGTGCATAGGTGAACGAATGGATGCTGGTAGCGGTGACAACATAGTTCCCGTTGTAGCTGCTGTCGGCCACTCCGGCGATCGTGACGCTGAGCCCAGTCACATCCGCGGGGAGGTTTCCAACTAAATTCGCTGTCACCACATTCCCGCTCCGGGTCAAGGATGCAATGGAGGCACCCACATTGAGGAACCCCGATGTGCTATTCATGACCCCAACCACTGGGGTCAATCCTCCTGCGTAATACACACCGGTTGCAGAGTAAGTGCCGATGACCGGAAAGAGCTGGCGGATTCCATTCGCAGTATCGACGGTCTGCTCCAGACCGTAGCCGCAGAGTCCGCCAAATGCCAATGTGGCCATCGCCACATGCGGCTTGTTCAGGGTCATCTGCAGATGGGTTGCATCGACGACGGTGTAGGGCGCCATCTCGTAGTTGTGTGGAGCGAAGCTCGCGGTTTGATCGACCACGCAGGCCAGACCGCTGGAAGCGCCTATGGCTGCGGTGTTGGCTGCATATCCAGAGGGCATGCCGGTGGTCGCAATCGCGAAGGTGACAACTCCGGGAGCCATGTTGTTGGCTTGCGAGGGAATCACCTGGCCGGTACTAAGAAACACGCTTACCGGAAAATTCGTTCCACTGAATTGCGCAGTCGCATGGGGGCCTGCATTATTTCCTCCGACCAGTACGCCACCCGTGCTGGCGCTGGTGATGGTCTTCGCCGGATTGGTGTCGATCAGAAAGCGTCCATCGCCTTGTGTTCCGCCACCGGAACTCTGGGCGATCATGACGGTCGTAGAGCCGGTGGTGCAGCCGGTGGTGCATGTCCCCGCAAAGACCCTGGAATCCTCGTGAGCCTGCAAGTCGTAGAGGTGCGCTCCCTCGTCCGCCGAATCACGAAAGCCGCCCGAGGCATAGATAAAGCGTGAGCCGATCAGGCAGTCTCCCACGCCAAAGCAGTCGCTCTCCTCGGGAACCAGAACATGCTGCCCCTGTGTGTTGTATGTGCCGTTCACAGTGAGCGCGCTATATCCCATCTTGAAATAGGGAACGGGACTATCGATGTTTTCTGGAAACAGGTTAGAGCCGCCGGCTAGTCCCTCCTGCGTAACTACCAAGCCCATAGCGCCAGGGATGCGGTTTCCGGTCTGCTGCAGCAGGCTCGCCTCGCTCTGCGTCGATACGTCGTCGATCGCCTGAGCCGTGGATAGGCCGTGGTTCACCACATCGAGCGGGTTCTTGTAACTGTCAACCTGCCTTCCGCCGCGTGTGTCTTTCAAGTGGGTCTGGTTGTTGAAGGATTGAGTGAAGTACGCTTCATTGGTGTAGTCCTGTTCCGCCTGCACTTCACATCCATTGTTGCAATCCGGACTGGCTACAGCATTCGCGATCCCATTGTTCCCTCGCCCATTCACATATTGACTGGCGTACTCCACTCCGTTGAGATTATTCACTTGCAGTTGAGTGCCTGATGGTTGCGCTACCACTTGCGTCGTCGACGGCATGGTGGAGACCATCTGTCCCAAGCCACCGGAGACTGCCGCAACGCGCTCATCCACATAATTCTTGTCCGCCGCCTGGGTTGCCGACACCGGATCGGCAGGCAACACCAGCGGCCCGTTCATGGTGTCTCCCGCCTTCAGTACATAGGGCGTGGAGTCCAGTGGATGACCCGTTACCGCTGCTGCAATCGCAGTATCCACATAGCTCTTGCTTACAGTCTGCATCGCCACCGTTGTGGGAAGCACGGCAGACGCGATCACACTAATCTTCACAGCGGCGATACTTACCGGCACCACCCAATACTGGCGGCTCACACTGCTGTCGTCCAGATGAAAGACCGCGGTGTAGTAACTTCCGATTGGCGTTGAACCGGTATTCGGAATCAGTTGCACACTGAGCGTTCCACCAGCCGCGATGACCGCGGAGGTACTGCCGCTCGGGATCGAATCGCCATTGCTGGTGGTAAATGCAGGCCAACTGATGAGCACGGTTCCCGTGGCCACACTCCCATCCGCGTGGTAGATCGTATCCGCTACCTGTGTGGTCGCCACCTGGGCCACACCCGCTACTGTCATCGCCGCCAGCAGCACTCCAATCAACATCCAGCTTCCAGGCTTCCAATGCATCGCACTCTCCTCATATTCGCTATCGCGCACTTAAATCCCCCGCAACGCCGCCGGCAGGTAACTCCGGAAGCACAAGACCGACTCGCCATCGTTCGCATCCTTCACCGGCAGCGCGCGAAATGCAGCTGCCAGGCGGATCCTCTCCAATGGGGCTGCCAACGTATCCACAGTCTCGGTGGAACCCTGCATGGCCTGTAGGCGCGGATAGTGGACCAGAACACGGTCCCCTTGCGTGCCCGGGAGTACAAATAGCGCGGACCATTCCTGAAAGAAGCTCGCACCCTCGCGGTCGCAGAATCCAACCAACTGGCTTACTTGCATCCCCGCCGCCGGAGCACCGGCTGGCAATGCGCTTGCCAGCTCCAGTACTCCAGCCGTGATTGCCGACACCACTCCTACGTTCAGCGTCACTCGCCGCACATAGTTCACGTCTTCGCCCACCGCACTGGCGGATTGCACATAAGCCGCGCTCACGCCCGTTCCGATATAGCCAATCTGGCCGGTGTAATCCACATCCACGGCAACCAGGCTGCCAATGCTGAATCCAGCCGCTGCCGTCGCTCCAACGTTCAAACTGGTTGCGGTGGACACCGGCA
>CAIZFH010000229.1 GCA_903932155.1 uncultured Granulicella sp.
CCGGAAGAACGAAACGGCCGCGGCGCCAGCCTCCATCAGCGGAGCTTCCAGCTCCTGAAGCAACTCCAGGCGACGCGCGCACAGCAGAAGCCGAGCCCCCGCACCCGCAAACGCAAACGCCGTAGCTCGGCCAATTCCAGAACTCGCCCCGGTGATCAGAACAACCTTGCCTTCGAGATATCTCATCCTTCTCTTATAAACCCAGATCGCTACCCATGAAAACCGAGAGGGCCGCATGCAGCGGCCCCCTCGATGAATGACTGCGATTTTGTTGGGTGTTTACTTGATTATCAAAGTCGCGCTCTCTGCTACACCGATCGCATCGCCCGATACCACCAGGTTCACACGCCGGTTCAGCGTGCGTCCGCTAACGGTACCGTTATCGGCCACGGGGTCGTTCTTCCCAAAGCCCGTCGAACTGATGCTGCCCTGCGATTCGCCCTGCGACACCAGGAAGTCCTTCACCGCCAAAGCGCGATTTTCAGAGAGCTTCTGGTTGAGTTCATCGGAGCCGGTTGAGTCGGTATAGCCCTCCACCTGCACATTCAGACCCGGATAGGCTTCCAGTATGCCCGCAACCTTGGCCAGGCTGATCTGGGTCGTCTGCTTCAGGGTGTACTTGCCGGTATCGAAGAGTACATCCGACATGTTAACGATCAGCCCACGTGCCGTCTCGCTGGTTGCCAGCACCGAATTCAACTGCATCCGCAGCTTTTCGCGTATTGCATTCGCATCGTTTGCGCTCTTGTTGGCCTCCAACGCCCTGGCCTGCGCCGCCGCAGTCTCCGCCTCGGCCTGTGCCCTAGCCGCATCGGCTTGGGCCTTTGCAGCCTGTGCACGTTCTGCGTCAAGCTGAGCCTGATGGGCCGCAGCTTGTGACAGCGCCGCATTCGCCTGCGATTGTGCCGCCTGCTGTTGCGATTGCGCCGCATCTGCCTGTGCCAGCTCCTTCGCCGTTACCTGGGCCTGCGCAAGCTCTGCTGCCTGCTTGCGCAGCGATATAATTCGCGCATCCTCTGCGCGCTCCACTGCCTCGCGAGCTTCGGTGATCTCCATCTTCAGGTCGCCACGCTTGCTGCCATCGAGCGCGCTGGCATTCTGCACGTCCAGCATCGCCTGCGCCATAATCTGCGGAGCGTACTTGTCCGCTTGCGCATCCTGTGCAATGCGCACTGCGTTGTCCGCCTCATATAACTCCAGCGGCGAGCGCTCATTGCGCGTGATCGGGTTGGCCACCGTATGCGATCCCTTTGTCTCTGCATACATGCCACGCGGCAACAGGCTGTAGTTCGCCTGCACCTTCTCCACCACTCCGTTGGTCTTGTCCGGGCGAACCACGTTCTGCAACACAACCACGTCGCTTGGCTCTGTCACGGAGAAGTACGGTTCGGCGGTTACAATCAGCCCGAACGACTGCAGCGCGGTCGTCACCTTGATGTTGTTCTTCGTCCCCGCCGGCAGCACCTCGCCCAGGTTCTGCGCTCGCCCGTCCGGCGAGATCGCCCACAGCACATAGGTCAGATACTCCCTGCCAAATCCATTGGCCGGCGTCAACCCATCGAAGTGCGCGTCGACCGTAATCTTCCCGCGTTCGCTAGTCACCTTCGCATCGCCCTTCGCGCCAGCCAACAGCGGCGTGCCATCGAAGTCGATATGCGTCGAGTCGCTGCGATGCAGATAGTTGATGCAGTCCAGATTGCGCTCCACCACCTTGACCCGGTAGATATAGATGCCATTCTGCTCCACAATTGGGTTTGCATCGGTTGTTACAGGCTGCTGCGAGGTTGGATTCGGTTCCTGCGCCTTCGCAGTTCCTGAAGCCACGCTTGCTACGAATACGATCGCACTGCCGACGGCCACATGCCCGCACAAGCTGCGGAATGAGTGGCTGAACTTTTGCACGCGAGTCTGCGCTGGCGCCATCAAAGGCGCTGAGTACCTTGAACGAATCATGTTGTAATCTCCTGGCGATCCAATCGCCGATTCCGTATTGGGGCCTCACGCACTGCGCAGGCGCGTAGGACGCTCCAAAACCCTGGATGGGCCTGTAATTAAGATGCCGGATCAAAGACAAAGGGTGTCCGCAGCCGTTCAGGGAGCGGTAGGCTTCGTAGCCCTGGCAGCGGAGTTATGCGTTGTGCTGTGCTGTCGGAGCGTGGCGCTGAACAAAATGATACGGCGGCCAGGGGCCTGACAACTGCATCTGGCACTCCTTCATCTCCAGAGTCGCCGACGAATACTTGTTCTGATACCGCTCCACCGTCTTGTTGTCAATCAGGTGGGCAATGTCCAGCAGCATCTTGCCTGAATCCGTCCGCTTGCAGGTAATCTCCTCGGCCAGCGGAAGAAACATGCGATGCATCTGCACCGACAGGGCGCGAGCCCGAGATTGCCGGTCCCGCTGCCGCGCCGCACTCTCGCGTAAACTGGTCAGGTACTGCTGCCCCACCGTCATATTGCGTGCCGCATTGCCCGGACAGGTATCGTCCATCAGCACCTTCAGGTGCATCTCCGCTTTGCCCCGCAGCCGCTCCACATTCGCAGTAAAGTGCCGCTGGTTCGAGCGGACTGACCGACGCAACGCGTCATCGTCCGGAAATGTGGTGCCAAAACGGAAGGGAAGTACGGTGGAGAGCTTGAAGCAGTCCGCAATTACGCGGCCATGGTCTTTGGCTGCATTCAGGTCCATCCGTGCAGCGTCTTCCGGGGTGTGCTCAGAGACGATGACCGCAAGATCGCTGGCGGGAAACAGAAACGTCTGGTTGCCAAATAGACCGGAGACTCCAGCTAGTGGCATTGGACGGCGATGACGGCAAAGCTCAGGAAAGGCGTTTCGTTCGGCAATGCAATAGGCGTACCAGGTCATTGATTCATCACTCCAAAAGTGCGCTGCAACTCAAACCCCTCGTCTGTGGATAAGGGAGTCTTTATTAGCTCAAGCCAACCTGTCCGGGATTTGTCCGAGCTATGCGGGCTATACCGGTTGCTACCTAACCAAAATGTCCTTGCAAGTGCTTCTATCTGGGATCGAATCGGATACTAAGCCCTTCAACTGACGATTGGCAAGGCCAATTTTCAGGAATATGTAACCATAATTGGGTTACATCTCACAAACATGTGCCGCCAAAAATCATCCGGCAGATGAGACGTGTCGTTCCATCTATCTTTATGAAACATAATGGGATGGCAAGCGCACTCCTCCCAACCATCCCAGACGCCTACACCCTGCCTGGGTTGCAATCCCATCCGCATATCTCTATCGAACCGTCAGCAGCTCCGTCTCATACGGCTTCAGCTCCAGCTTCACGGTAATCGATCCTTTGCCCGCCGTCGAAGCCACAGCCGAGACCTTCCCAGTCGCCGAGTCCCACAACTCCACCTTCTTGCCCCCCGCCTTCAGCGTCACTGAGTGCGCACTGGCCTGCGCTCCTTCATTGAAGAACAGGTAGACGTTGGCGTTCTTCAACCGCCGCGTCATCACCTTCAGCGCCGTGTCCGGCGTATCCAGCACGACATCCTTAGCCCCGACGACAGCGTGCAACGCCGTCTCAATCGCCGCCGGAACCACCTGCGGGCCGGGAGGCGTGGCCGGGGCGTTGGCCGGAGGAGTCGGCGTTGGCGGCAGTTGCGCCGATGTCTCCACCGTCGCCCAGGCAAAGTCCGTAGGCAATGCCGCGCGCGAATCCATGATTGTCTTCCGCGAAATCAGCGACGGCGTCCGTCCCAGGAACAGAACCTTCCCGCCGCCCTTCGCAAATGCCTTTAGCCGGTCCAACTCCGCCTGCGAGATCACCGCCAGCGACGGCAGAATCACCACACGGTAAGCATTGCCGCTCAGCGTCTCCAACGTCCCCGGTCCGGCCTTCAGGTCAGTCCCCAGCGCGTCCAGATTGATGATGTCGAAGTCGATCTGCCGCTCCGCCAGCATCCGCTCCGTCGACACAAACGCAGTGTCGGAGGCCGAGTCGCCCAGCCACATCGAACTCGACGGAAGATACAGCGCAACCGTCGCAGCCGGCCTGCCCATGCTCATCACATAACTCAGTCGCCGGATATAGTCCATCAACGCGGGCCATCCTGGATCGGACATCGCGCTCGGCGGGCGCGGAGGGGCCGCTGCCGCGCCTGGCACGGCGGGTGTGGCTGCTGGCGGCGGCGCCCTCTGAGGATCTGGAGGACTTGACGCACCATACGACATGCCCTCCGTCAAATTGATCCCGCGTATGATCTGCTCGTTGAAGACGTACCGCGCCATGGTCACATCCGGCACGGGCCGGTACGCTCCAAAGCTCTCCGTAAACGAGCGCGGATGTCCGTAGATGTGCGCTGTGCTGGAAGCCAGCCGCGGATAGTCGGCAATCGTGTCCGTCCATACCTGGTGCCAGATCGCGTCGATGCCCGGTACCTGCACGTACTTCATATCGCGCTCGAACTCGCCCTCCGACCGCACCAGTTGCATCTCCATCTCTTCGTGGTTCAGGTGCACCTGGTACTCCACGCCATGCGCCGCGCACCACAGGCCCTGCGGCTTGAAGAATCCGTCGCGGAACATCTGTGAGAACACATCGTAGTAGTCGCCCTTGGCGCGCACTTCGGCGTCCGTCAGTTGAATTGGAGAAGTTGGCGGAGTCATCGCAACCGGTGCCGCTTGTACTGAGGCCGCCTCAGTGGGCGTGCCTGGTGCCGCTGTAGCCACTGGCCTCGGCCGCCCACCCCCACCGCCCGCCGACAGCAGCAACGCGCCAACATACGGTCGCAGGTCGTAGCCCTTTACCTGTTGGAAGGTCTCGAAGAACTTCGGTGTCCAGGGCAACCCGCTAATCGAGTAGTCCGGCTCATCGCCGCGAAAGCCGATAATCGTCTTGCCGAATTCCTCCGGCATCGCCTTGTAGTAACCCTCGTGCGTAAACTGGATCCACGCCGCCGTTGCCGCCGGGTCCATATAGTCTTCCACCGCTTGCGTGGTGTCCTTCAAATGCGTTGCATTCGTGGCGCTGGCAGTGGGCGAGGTGCGGAACACATGCTCCACCACCTGCACGGTCCAGTCGCCGCTTGCAGGCGCGGTCCATGCAATCTTGCCGTCCGTTACCGCAACCTGCACGCGATCTCCAGTAGCGCTCACCGCAACCGCTGCTACCGCATCGGGGCTTACGGCTTGGTTCAGCGACACGCCCGCCTTCACCGGAAGCCTCTGCGATATCGAGAGCGCCTGCATGCGTAGCTCCGGCTTCTTGTCCGTGATCAACCCGCCGGCAAACCCGCTCGGATAGCCCGCGTCGTCGATGATCCACACACGCAGATCGCGCTTCTTCGCCTCCTCCACCAGTATCTTGAACATCGCAAAATACTCCGGAGACAGGTACGCCACGGGATTGCGCCCGGGTTGCACCGTCACGGCATGGAAGCCCAGCCGCACAGCCTTATCCAGGTCGCGCTGCAGCACTTCGCGCGTCACCGCTCCGTTCAACCCGTAGTAGGGCTCAGGGCCGTACTCCGGCGGCGACGCATTCCATGTGCGCTCCACCTCAGCCGCAGTCGGCATCTGCATCTTCTGCCAGGGATGTTGCACCGCATTCGACTGCGTGAAGCTCGTTTGAGCGTGCAAGAGAAATATACAGACGGCGATTGTGGTCCAGGCCATCGCTGCTTGGCGATTGGTACGGTCCTTCTTGATTGCAACTGGATTCATCATCAGAAACTCCCCATGGCGGCACGCTGCAAGAATACCTCGCCGTCGAAGCCTTAGCCACTGTTCGTTAGTTCAGCCCTCATAGACGTCCCTGCATGTCCGCCAGTGCTACCCTTGACATATCCTCATGAGTCACGAAGACACGCCAAAATCGCCCGCCCAGCCCGTCGAAGAAGTCTCCGCCAGCAACCTTCCCAAGGCCTACGACCCACACCTCATCGAGCAGCGCTGGGCCGAGTACTGGGTCCGCGAGCGCCTCTTCGACGTGGCAACACCCGAAGAATCCTCGGACGTGTCGAACGCCTTTACGCTCCTGCTGCCGCCGCCCAACGTCACCGGCCGCCTCCACATGGGCCACATGCTGAACCAGACGGAGATGGACATCCTGACCCGCTGGCACCGCATGAGCGGACAAACCTCCCTTTGGGTACCCGGCACCGACCACGCCGGCATCGCCACGCAGATGATGGTGGAGCGCCAACTTGCAGCGGAAGGCACCAACCGCAAAGCGCTCGGTCGCGAAGCATTCACTGAACGCGTCTGGGCCTGGAAGCATCAGTACGGGAGTGCCATCACCGACCAGATGCGCCGCCTGGGTGCTTCGGTCGACTGGTCGCGCGAGTACTTCACCATGGACGACCGTCTGTCGCTTGCCGTGCGCGAGGCATTCGTCCGGCTGTATGAACAGGGGCTCATCTATCGCGGCAGCTACATCGTCAACTGGGACCCCATCCAGCAGACCGCCGTCTCCGATCTTGAAGTCACGCACGAAGACCGCGCCGGCAAGCTCTACCACATCCGCTATCCCTTCGCGGATGGCACTGGCTCCATCGTTGTCGCCACCACCCGCCCCGAGACTATGCTCGGAGACACCGCCGTCGCCGTCAATCCGAACGACGCCCGCTACACTGCCTTCCTCGGCAAAGTAGTTTCGCTGCCGCTCAGCGCTGTCAACGGTGGCCCCAACCGCGAGATTCCCATCCTCGCCGACGACTGGGCCCAGCCCGAGTTTGGCACCGGAGCCGTCAAAGTCACGCCTGCCCACGACCCCAACGACTTCGCTATCGGCCAGCGCCACGCGCTCCCCTCGCTCACCATCCTCGACACCTCCGCGCACATCGACCTCCCCGGCTCGCCCTATCACGGCCTCGACCGCTTCGCCGCGCGCGAAAAGATCGTCGCCGACCTCGAAGCCGCTGGCCTCCTCGTCGCCATCAAGGATCACAACCTCGCCATCGCCCTCTCGCAGCGCTCCGGCGCCGTCATTGAGCCGCGCCTCTCCATGCAGTGGTTCCTCGCCGTCAACATAGTCCCCGCCATCACACAAAGTCCGGGTGCCCCATCCTTGCGCAGCAAGGGTGGGAGCGAGAGACTCTCTATCGCGCAAACCGCCATCGCCGCCGTGAAAGATGGACACATCAAGTTCACTCCGGAGATGTACGCCAAAACCTACTTCGAGTGGATGAACAACATCCACGACTGGTGCATCTCTCGTCAGCTATGGTGGGGACATCGCATCCCGGCGTGGCACTGCGCCGACTGCCGCGACCTCACCGTTTCCCGCGACACACCCACTGTTTGCGCCACTTGCGGCTCCGCCAGCCTCACGCAGGAAACTGATGTCCTCGACACCTGGTTCTCTTCCGGCCTCCTCCCCTTCACCGTCTTCGGCTGGCCCGGAACCTCGAGCCTCGAACCTGGTACCTCGAACCTCACCCCCGACCTCGCCGCCTTCTACCCCACATCGCTGCTCGTCACCGGCTTCGACATCCTCTTCTTCTGGGTGGCGCGCATGATCATGCTGGGCACGCACTTCATGCTCGACGTCCCCATGCAGGACGGATCGCCGCGTACGCTCGCCGATGCCGTTCCCTTTAAAGAGGTCTATATCCACGCTCTGGTCCGCGATGCCGACCGCCAGAAGATGTCCAAGACCAAGGGCAACGTCATCGACCCCATCGAGATCATCGAGCGCTTTGGCACCGACGCCGTCCGCTTCACCCTGGCTAGCATGGCTTCGCCCGGCACCGACATCGCCTTCTCCGAGGCCCGCACCGAGGGAAATCGTGCCTTCGCCAATAAAATCTGGAACGCCGCCCGCTTCCTCTTCATGAACCTCGACCGCGCCCGCGAAGCCGGTTACAAAGTAAACCTGACCGCGCCGACCGTCCTCGCTGAGCTTCCCGACGAGACCCCTCTCGAGACTCGCTGGATCTTCGCCCGCCTCTCCGCCGTCTCCGCCGAGGTCCATCGCGCACTCAACGACTATCGCTTCGACGAGGCCGCCAACGCCATCTATCAGTTCTTCTGGGCCGAGTTCTGCGACTGGTACCTCGAACTCGTCAAACTCCGCCTCAACTTCGACGTGCCTTTGAACGAGGTCACCGCAGTCACCCTCGCCTCGCTCGTCGGCACATTCGAGTCCGCCCTGCGCCTGCTCTCGCCCTTCATGCCATTCCTCACCGAAGAGATCTGGCACGCGCTCTACGCTGGTGAGCCACCCGCCAAATCCATCGCTCTCACCCGCTACCCGCAGGCTGCCGACTTCCCCGCCAGTGCTCTCTCCGTCGCCGCCATGGAGACGATGCAGGAACTCATCACCACCGTCCGCGCCCTGCGCAAAGACCTCAACGTCCCGGAGAAGGAAGCAACGCCCATCAGCCTTCATGCGGGTGCCCGTGTCATCGCGCTGGCCGACGCCCACGCCGACATGCTGGGCCGCCTCGCCCGCGTCAGTGCCATCGAGATTGCACCCGAGCCCCTGACCGGCAACAACGCCCGCGGTACATCGAGCTTCGACATAGCCGTCCTCTACGAACGCACCATCGACGTCCCCGCCGAGCGCGAGCGCCTCGCCAAAGATCTCGCCAAGTATGAAAAGGGTCTGGCCGCCGCCGAACGTCAGCTTGGCAACGAGTCCTTCATGGCGAAGGCCCCGGCGCACATTGTCGAAGGACTGCGCAAACAAGCCGCCGAGACTCGCACCCTCCACGACAAAACACGCGCCGCCCTCGATGCGCTCGGTTAGCCACGCCTCTATGTGCCCCATCTTTGCGACGGTCTCACCGAATCCCCAAAAAACCCTCCGCTATCTGACAACTTGAATCTTGGTCTCTTCCACCTTTTCCTTCACCGCCTGTTCCGTCGCAATCGATACATTGGTCTCCTTAATCTCCAGCCGCAACCGGTTGAACGCGCTCATATACACATTCGCCACCCACACCAGCGCGAACCACGACACCATGTATCCACGCCACCCTTGATACAGTAGCGTGTAGCGGGTCACCACCAGAAAAAACGCCGCTATGTAGTGCGAGAAGCAGTACTCGCACGTGAACAGGTAGAAGAACTTCCTCGCCAGCAGCGGCCTGCACTGCTCTGCCCTGGCCTTGCAAAACTCCCGCGGCTCCCGGAACACCTCCTCGTGCGTAATTGTCCAACTCACGCACGCCACAGGTAACGCCAGCAGCAGCAGGAACGCAAATTGATGCGAAAGCGCCATCTTCCCCCTTTCACGACTGCCCCGAATCCCGGACCTTCCCTTAAGATGCGCTTCCCGGGTTTACCATCAGGAAATGGACTGGAAATCCCGCCGCATCTCCGCCCTGCTTGAAGCCGCCCTCATCGAGGACAAGGCCGCCAACGACGTCACCACCGACCTCACCATCGACTCTGGTCTGCGCGCCACCGGCACAATCATCGCCCGGCAGAGCTGTATCGTCGCCGGCATCGGCTGCATCTCCGCCTTTCTCTCTCTCTACGGCAAACTGAAACCCTCCGGCCGCTTCGATGTGGTCAGCCATCCCGAGATCTTCGACGGTGTCCGCGTGAAGAAAGGGCAAGCCATCGCGGTCATCCGCGCCAACGCGGCCAGCATCCTCTCCACCGAGCGCGTCATCCTGAACCTGATGCAGCGCATGAGCGGCATCGCCACGCTCACCAATGAGTACGTCACCGCCGTGGCCGCCGCCAAGTCCAAAACCGAAATCCTCGACACCCGCAAGACCATCCCCGGCCTGCGCGCACTGGATAAGTACGCCGTCAGTTGCGGCGGCGGCACCAACCACCGGCTCGACCTGCAGGACGGAATCCTCATCAAGAACAACCACATCTCGCTGGGCGGCGGCCTGCCCGCTGTGCTCGCGCGAGCCCTCGCCGGACGCAAGCCGGGACAGATCGTCCAGGTCGAGGTCCGCACTCCAGCCGAACTCGACCAGGCCATCGCCGGCGGAGCAGAGTCCATCCTGCTCGACAACATGAAACCCAAAGAGGTCGCCAAGGCTCTCAAGCTCATCCGCAAAGCGCTGCCCAAAGCCACCGTCGAGGCCTCCGGCAACGTCACCCTCAAAACCGTCCGCGACTACGCCAAGACCGGCGTCGACTTCATCTCCGTCGGCGCGCTCACCCACTCCGCCACCGCCGTCGACCTCAGCATGAGGATCACCGCCACCCTCCTCTAACCCCACCCACCCGTTCTCAGTCGTAGGCGTATCGGCGTAAGTGCCACAGTGGTCGCGCCCGTCGCCAGCAAGTCAATTGGAAGAACGGCCGAAGTTTCCCATAAGCCGACATATCGTCACTAATCGAGCTATCTTGATAAACTCGGTCCATGAAATTGTCTCTCCTCGCGGCTGCAGTCATCCTCAGAGGTGTCTTCGCTCATGCTCAAGATGTTACGGTGACGGCGAAAGACACGAGGCCTGACGACAGCGTCACGCAGCAGTTTATGGCGCTCGATCAGGAATGTAGGAACTACGTCAGCAAGCACGACGCTGCAAATGCTGTCATCGCCTGCAAAAAGGTCTCCGACGAAGCGGACAAGTACGACCCCAAAACTCATCCGATCACTCGACGCGGAGCCTACGTCTTCTACGCAACTGCTTTGATACAAGCCCAAAAATACCAAGATGCTGTAAAGGCCGGTGACAAGGCAGTTGCAGTGGTACTGATGGGTTTCGATGACGGCTCTGGTTCGAACGCAGCGTATTTCGTAAGAGGTCAAGCTAGAGCAGACGCTGGCGATTTGAATGGAGCAGATCAAGACTTAGAGAAAGCTGAAAAGTTCGAGCGTGATGCACTGAATGGTCCTGCGGGACAGGACCTGCATGGACCATATTCGAAAACTTTGAAGTGGGAACTCATGTTCCACGCTCAGGTGCTTGCCGCAATGGGAAATAAGGACGCGGCGGCGAAAAAATCGGACGAAGCATCGAAGCTGTGAGCTGCCAAATCGATAGGGCGACTTCCAGCCCCGCATAAACGCCGGACAAATCATGGACGACAGAACCGAGAATCAGTCACCGCGTAGAGTCATGTTAGCCATCGGCTGCATATCAGCGCTGATTGCGCTCGCATCCACTGTTTGTTCCTGGACCGCTCCCTTCCCCTTAGTCTCTGATGGTCAAGGCGGTTTCTCACTCAATCCGCTTGAAGATCGAGTGCTTCTTGCCGGGCTTCTGTCAGCTCTTGCTGCGAGCATTTTGGGGGCATTTGGCAAAGGGAAGCTCCGCGTGGCGCTCGTTCTGTCCGGTCCCTTACTGGCTGTTTGTAGTCTATTAGGGTGGTTAGGAAACCACAGGTGATTCATTACTCCCGCCAAACGCGCTTATCGGCACCTTCCTTTGCCCCTAAAATTCAAAGTCATTCCCTTCCCGCTCGCCCATGGTTCGCCCCCTTGACACCCCACGTATAATTAAGAAGGGAAGAAAACAGGAGCGCGGCCTCGATGCCTGGCACTGGGTTCCCCACAGCTCAAGGACCAATCTAAACAATAAGTCCTTTAGTTTGTTTATTATGCAGATAAGTCTTTTAGAATGTTAATCATACTGACTATGCCAGCACCTAAGTCTTTATTTTAGAAGATTTTAGCTCTGGATAGGGGGAGGGGGGGTAGGCATGTCGAACCAGTTGAGCCAGTCGGATAGCTTCGACCTCGCCGAGGTCGAATCCGCCATTGCCTCCACCCAATTCGCCAACCATCTGTACCTCGTCGCCACCACTCCTTCCACCAACGACCTCGCTCTGGCCGCTGCACAATCCGGCGCGCGCCACGGTGTCTGGATCGCCGAGGAACAGACCGCCGGCCGTGGCCGCGGCAACCATGCATGGCACTCCAGCTCAGGCGACGGCCTCTACCTGTCAGTGCTCATCGCGCCTCCCATCTCCGTGCAGAGCGCGCTCGGCCTCTCGTTCACTACCGCCATCGCAGTACAGTCCGCCATCTCGTCCGTCTTCGGTTTTCACCGGCCATCCCAGATCGACATCCGCTGGCCCAACGACCTCATGCTCAACCGTCGCAAGGTCGGAGGCATCCTCATCGAAACCGCATCCATCCCCGCCACTGCATCGCAACCCGCAACCCTCCGCTACGCCATCCTCGGCATCGGCATCAACCTCAACCACACAACCTTTCCGCCCGAACTGGATTCCATCGCCACCTCCATCCGCCGCGAACTGCCCGGTCCTGCTGCATCCCACGAAGTGCTTTCACGCGAAGCGTCAAGCATGGTACGAAGTACCGTCGACGACAGCACGAAGTGCCTCCGCCGCGAGCCGCTGACTGCCGCTATCCTCGTCGCGCTCGATGCCGAGATTCTCCGCATCACAACCAACAACCAGCAACCAACAACCAGCAACCTTCCCGACCTCTCCCAGTACTCCTCCTGGATTACCGGCAAGCGAGTCCGCGTCGAAGCTTGCGATGACAATTCCGGCGGATATACTGGCATTACCGCTGGCCTGGACCGCAGCGGCTTTCTCCTCGTCCACGGCGACGACGGCCAGCTCCACACCGTCCTCTCCGGTGGCCTCCGTGAACGCTAGTATCCAGCACCTAGCACCTAGTACCTAGTACCTAGTACCTAGTACCTAGTACCTAGTACCTAGACCATGCTCCTAGCCATCGATGTCGGCAACACCAACACGGTCCTCGGCCTCTACCGCCTGGCCACGCCAGAGGCTCCCGCGGCACTGCTCGCCGACTGGCGCATCACCACCCACCGCAATCCCACCATCGACGAGCTGGGTATCCTCTTCCGCAGCCTCTTCGCTCTGCGCTCGCTGGACATCGCGCAGATCACCGGCATCGTCATCTCCTCGGTCGTCCCTCCGCTCGACTCCACCATGCGCCGCGCCGCCGAGATCTACTGCGGCGTCAAACCCCTCTTCGTCGAGCCTGGCACGCGTACGGGCCTGCCCATCCTCACAGACAACCCTGCCGAGGTCGGCGCCGACCGCATCGTCAACTGCGTCGCCGCCTACGAGCTCTTCAAAGATTCAGCCGGCCCGCACCCGCCCGTCATCGTCGTTGACTTCGGCACCGCCACCACCTTCGACTGCATCTCCGCCAAGGGTGAGTTCCTCGGCGGGGCCATCGCCCCAGGTCTCGGCATCTCCGCCGACGCCCTCTTCACCCGTGCCGCCCGCCTGCCACGCATCGACATCCGCAAGCCCGCCAAGGTCATCGGCACAGGCACCGTCGACAATCTGCAGATCGGCCTCTACTACGGATACATCGGCCTGGTCGATGGCATCCTGGCCCGCATGATCGCCGAGCTAGGCCCAGACACCCGAACCATCGCCACTGGCGGCCTCGCCCGCCTCATCGCCGGCGGCTCCAAATTCATCAGCCAGGTCGACGAGCTGCTCACCCTCACCGGCCTCCGCCTCATCTACGAGCGCAACCTCGACCGTCACGACCGCACCCGCCACCCAAAGCCCCGCGCATCAGGCGACGCGTCTCCCCCGCCCGTGGAACAGCACTGACCATAACGGATACGATCCGCCGACCAGTAATGCAACTACGGCGCTTCCAGTCGATACAGAACCGGATTCAAGAAAGTGAACGCTGCCATAGATCGCCAGCGGCACATAGAGCAACACTCCCGTCACCACGCCCGGAGAATATCCGCGCCCTCGCACTGCCGCCCATAGATGCCACACTCCATTGGAAGCCAGGATCGCCGTCACTCCAATCCAATATGCAACGCCGAACGGCGTATCCGTAGCAACAGCCGCATTCACGCACACAGCCAGAAGAACCACATTCACAATCACTAGAAAGCGCGGAGTGATGCTGGAGGAGGATGGCCCACGATATCGCCGGTACCAGCTCATAAAGCCGCCCGGCCATACGAATTCCTCGCAAATATGGACCAGAGCCGCCGCCAGTGGCGCCCAAAGAAGCCATTGCGGAGGTCTCTCAGGTAAAGTCATGGTTGTACTCCTACGAATCGAAGCTATGGCGATTTGCCACACAGAGCAGTGATGCGGGTCACCTACATTCGGAGTATTCCAGGCATCGGTAGCGCCTTTACTCACAACTCACAACTACTAACTCACAACTGCCCTTATGAACTACTTCAACTACTTCACCGAGATCGAAACCCGCTTCCAGCAACGCCGCGGTTCCATCCTCATGCTCTCCACCCTCGATTGGGCGCTGATCGAGACATGGCGCGAGGCGGGCATTCCCCTCGAGGCCGTCCTCCGCGGCATTGATAACGCCTTCGACAATCACGACAAACAAGCTCTGAGCAGCACACGCCGTCAGCGCAAAATCAACGGCCTCGCCTGGTGCGCGCAGGCCGTCCTTGAAGCTGTCGAGCAGTCCCGCGAAGCCGCCATCGGTGCCGCTCCCGCCTCCACACAGCCGCGCGACTCCGGCTTCGACTCCGCCCGCATCGCCCGTTACCTCGAACATAACGCCGCCGCGCTCGACGCCGCCGCAGCCAACCTCCCATCCCCCGCCAACACCACCGCGTCGCAGGCCGCTTCTCGCCAGCGCGAGCTGGCGGTTTCGCTGGACGCGCAGTCCCCTGGCGCCTTGAACCTGGAAGAAGCCGATCGCACCCTCACCGTCCTCGAAGAAAAGCTCTTCGCCGCTCTCCTCACCGCAACCCCCGAAGAAGAGCTTGTCACCCTGCGTGCCGACGCCGCGACCGCCCTAGCACCCTATCGCGGCAAGATGCAGGCTGTCCAGATCAAGCAGGTCCAGCAGCAATTCCTTCAGAAGCGCCTGCTCGAAGCCCACTCCCTGCCACGCCTAAGCCTCTTCTACATGCCCCATCAGGACGAGGGCTGAGATGCCCGAACCCCAAACCTCGATCCCCCCCTGCCCGCACTTCGGCGCCTGTGGCGGATGCCAACTGCAACACCTCAGCTACGCCGCGCAACTCGCCTTAAAATCCGCCCGCCTACGCGCGCTCCTCGAAGCGACCGGACTCACGCTACCCGAACTCCATCTCCACCCATCCCCGCCGCTCACCTATCGCAACCGCATCCGACTCACCCTCGCCGAGGTGGGCGGCCAGCTCCGCGCCGGCTACCTCACCCCCACACAGCCGGAACCCTCGAACCTCGCACCTCGAACCTCGAACCCGACCTTCCTCCCCATCACACAGTGTCCCATCGCAGCGCCCATTCTCTGGCGTGCCACTGAGGCCCTGCTCGCCGAGCTCACCCAACGCTCCACCACATGGATCGAACGCGCGCCCTTCACCTTCGATCAGCTCGAACTCTTCACCAACGCCGAAGAATCGAACCTTCAGATCAGCCTGTTCGTCCGCACCTCGGCAAAATCCCTTCCTGTCAGATTCACCAACGAACTGGCCTCGCTCTGCGAATCCCTCAAAACGCAAATCCCCGCGCTCACCGGTGCCGGCATCTATCTCATCCCGCCGCGCCCCGCCCGCAGCCGCCGCGTGGAAGTTCCCCGTCCCGGCCCCTCCTGGGGCAGTCCCGGCCTCAACTACACGGTCGCATCCCGTGAACCTGGAACCCAGAACCTCGAACCTGGCCTCACCTACTGGGCCCCCCGCACCGCATTCTTTCAGGCCAACCGTTTCCTCCTCCCGGAACTCCTCGCGCTCGTCACCGCTGGTCGCACAGGCCAACATGCATGGGATCTCTACGCCGGAGTCGGCCTCTTCACCCTCGCGCTCGCCTTCCGTTTCACCCGCATCACCGCTGTCGAGATCGCAGAGCCGGCATTCACAGCGCTCACCTCCCCCCAAAGGAAACCAGCCCTCCCCCATCGCCACGCCGTCAAAGCCACCACCCTCGACTTCCTTCAGACCGCCGTCCTCCAGCGCGACCGCCCTGACCTCATCGTCCTCGATCCGCCCCGCTCCGGCGCAGGCCCCGAGGTCTGTACGCTGCTCGCGCACATCGCCGCATCCACGCTCATCTACGTCTCCTGCTCGCCGGAAACTCTTCCCGCAGACCTCACTTCACTCACCGCCTCCGGCTACCGCATCGCGGAGCTTCATCTCTTCGACCTCTTCCCCCAAACCACCCACATCGAAACCGTCGTCATCCTAACCCGTTAAGAAAAATCCCCACTCCTTGCTCCAATGTGACAAAGTTGTGAGGAAAGTCAGGTGCCTGTTGCGGCAAATCTCTGGCGTTCCCAGACCTGCTCCCACATCCGAGTCACAAGACGAGCGCGAACGCCGCCTCTGGCCCCGGTTCCCCCGCGTCGAACCGCTCAGCTTCCGACGTACCCCGCTACTCGCCGCCGCCCTCTGCTTTGCCCTCGGCGAATCCCTCACCAAACTCCCGCACGCATCCGCACGCCCCACCCTCCTTCTCCTCTTCGCCGTCCTCGCCCTCACCGCGCTCACCCTCCTCGCCCTGCGCCGCACCCTCCGCCTCGCAATCCCCGCGGCACTCGCTCTCTGGATCGCCACCGGCCTCTGGTCCGCACAGATTCAACCCAGCCCATCTCCGCAGACCGCGCTGCTCGCCTACGCCGACAGCCTCAGCCGCACCGTCCATGGCCGCATCGTCCGCATTCGAACCCTACCCGCGCACTCCGATAACCCCGATGCCGACTCAGATCCCGACCAGTGGGACGAGTCGACCGAGAATGCCACGCCCACCATCTCCCTCGACCTCACCGTCTCCGCCATCGAAGACGTCACGCCCTACACCTCCCGCATGGTTCCCATCGGAGTCGGAGGTGCGAGCGGAATCGCCGGCATCCGCGTCACACTCCTGGCAGCCAATACTCCGCAAGCTCAACCCCAACTCCACTGTGGTGACCTTGTCGAAGTCCCCCTCCGCCTGCGCGCGCCCGAGCGTTACCGCGACCCCGGAGCATGGCAGTTCGCAGACTATCTCCTCGACCAGGGAATCGCCGCCACCGCCAACGTCGCCGCAACCAAGCTCCAGATCGTAACCCAAGCCTCCCCCCGAGCCACCCTCTCCGCCCGCGCTCAATGCCGCATCTTCGCCGCGCAAACCTGGGCCGCCGCCCGCCTTCTCGCCTTCACTGGATCCTCCGCAAACCGCCGCCTTCCGCCGCGTCTCCGCCTCACGCCCAATGACGCCGGAATGCTCAACGCCATGCTTTTCGGCGACCGCTCCCGCCTCACCCAGCAACTCCGCGTCGGCTTCCAGCGCACCGGATCTTTCCATCTCTTCGTCGTCTCCGGAATGCACGTTGCCCTGCTCGCCGGCCTCGTCTTCTGGATCGCACGCCGCCTGCGCATCAGCGAACTCCTTGCCACGCTCCTCACCCTCGCACTCACCTACGCCTACGCGCTGCTCACCGGCTTCGGTGTCCCCGTGCAGCGCGCCCTCCTCATGACCGCTGTCTTCCTCCTCGCGCGCCTTCTCTCCCGCCAGCGCAACTCGCTCAACGCTCTCGGTGCCGCCGCCCTCGCCGTCCTCCTCTGGTCACCAAGTGCGCTGTTCGATGCCAGCTTTCAGATGACCTTCCTCGCCATCGTCGCCATCGCCGGAATCGCAATGCCGCTCGGCGAACGCAGCTTTCTGCCCTACGCCCGCGCCGCGCGCCATCTTCACCTTCGCTGGCCAGATGCTGCCATGCCACCGCGCTTCGCGCAGTTCCGAGTCACCCTCCGCCTTTGGGGCGACGCACTCGCCGAGGGCTTCGGCAACTGGGCTTACTTACTTCCCGCAAGAATGCTGATTAGTGCTCTCTGGGCCGCGCAACTAGCCCTCATCGGCCTCATCGCAGAAGCCGTCATGGTGCTTCCCATGGCCCTATACTTCCATCGCGCCACCATCTTCGCGCTGCCCGCGAATATGCTCAGCATTCCCCTTGTCGCCGTACTCGCCCCGCTCGGAGTCGTCACGTTCCTCGCGTCGCTGCTGAATCCCTGGCTCGCCGCTCTGCCCGGCTCCGCGCTGGCGCTCCTGCTGCACTGCGTCACCGGCGCAATCCATCGCATCAGCCACGCGCCGGCTGCCGACCTCCGCGTTCCCGGCCCCACCCTGTTGTACGCTCTGATGGCCGCCGCCTGCTTCGCCTTCTGCTGTTGGGCAGTGCGTCGTCGCTCGCGCCTGTACGCGTGGGCTGCCGTCCTCGTCATTCCTCTCGCCGCCGTCATCGTCCTCTGGCCAACTCCCCCCGCGGTTCATCCTAACCAGCTCGAAGTCACCGCCATCGACGTCGGTCAGGGCGACTCGCTGCTCGTCGTCGGTCCCACCGGCCTCGCCATGCTCCTCGACGCGGGTGGCCCCACCGGTGCCGCCGCCAACGCCGAGAACGCCGCCCTCACCGCCTCCGCATTTGACATCGGAGAAGAGGTCGTCTCGCCCTATCTTTGGTCGCGCCACTTTCGACGCCTCGATGTCGTCGCCCTCACCCACGCGCACTCCGACCACATGGGAGGCATGCCTGCCATCCTGCGCAACTTCCGCCCCCGCGAGCTATGGGTCGCGGTCGATCCCAACTCCGGCCCCTACCGCGACCTGCTCACTGAAGCTACCTCCCTCGGCATCCGCGTGCGCCACCTCCACGCCGGCGATACGCTCGCCTTCGATTCCGTCGACGTCCACGTCCTCGCTCCCACGCCCGCCTACGCTAATCCCGGTCCGCCCATCAACAACGACTCGCTCGTCATGCGAATGACCTACGGCCAAGCCTCCGCCCTGCTCGAAGGCGACGCCGAGGCTCCCAGTGAGCACGCCATGGTCGCCGCATCCCACATCAATCTCGCCGCCGCGCTCGGCCCAGACACCCTGCTCAAAGTTGGCCACCACGGCAGCCTCACCTCCACCACGCCGGAGTTCATCGCCCTCGTCGCACCGCAGGATGCCGTCATCTCCGTCGGCAGCCGCAACACCTTTGGCCATCCCCGCCCCGAAATCATCCAGCGCCTCCACGACGCCCACGCACGAGTCTTCCGCACGGACCAGTTCGGCCTCACTACCTTCCTGCTCTCCCGCGACGGCCAGATCGTCGCCATCCCCGCCGCCTCCAACCCATAATGGTTGTCACTGGATCCCCGGTTTACCAAGGTTGCGTATAAATACGTCATTCAAATGAATTACAATCGACCAGAGGTATTTACCATGCCGGCTAGCGCTCTCGTTCAAACTCGCGTCGATCCCAAAATCAAGGAGCGCGCATCCAAAGTGCTCGGACAGATGGGCATCACCGTCTCAGACGCCGTGCGCATCCTCCTTACTCGCACCGCCAAGGAAGGCGCGCTCCCTTTCGAGCTACTCCAATCCAGCGAAGCGCACGACAAATGGTTCCGCGCCAAAGTGCAGGAAGCACTCGATGACCCCCGTCCCGCCATCCCTCATGAGCAAGTCGAAGCCCACTTCGCAGAACGCCGCGCCGCCGCCGCCCGTAAAGTAAGAGCTTGACCAATGCGACTCGAGTGGTCCGCGCCTGCATCCGAAGACCGCAACGCTATCTTTGATTACATCGAAGCAGACAACCCATCCGCTGCTATAGGTGTTGATAATCGTATTCACGAACAGGTCGGATGCCTGAGCCGCTTTCCCGAACTGGGTCGTCCAGGCAGGATTTACGGAACGCGAGAGTTAGTCATCGTTCACACCCCTAATATTGCAGCCTACCGAATCGTGGACGACACTGTGAATATCCTCCGAATTTTGCACGGTGCACAGCTATGGCCCGAAGAGTTGGTGTGATACTTCCCGCTTCCAACGCCTAATGTTTCGAGCGCTTCCGCATCCGCTCTCACTCGTCGCTCACCGGTACGGGAAATGCCACAAACCTTCCGTCACAGCTCATGCCCGTCCCTTGCGATGGCTTGCCCGTGATCGTAGCGTCTTCCCCCGTGAACGTGAAATTCGTTCCGTCCAGCGCAATCCCCGCGTGGCGCGCCGAGGTTCGCGGGGCCGCAGGCTGTTCCACCACGTTATGGAACGCAATGCTCAGCCGGTGGTCCGCATCCAGCCCATCGATGCCAATCCCTCCGCCGCCTTCAATCAAAATATTGCTCAGGCGGATGTCTGTATACTGCGGCGGCTTATTGTGCTCCGTCGCGTCCACCTCGTGGTGTCCATCCGATCCGGAGTGCGTCCCGATCGAGATCGCACTCCCGCTTCCGCGAATACACAGGTCATTGAACTCCAGGTCCTGCACCAGCCCGCCCAGCTTGTCGTTCGATTTCATGTTGATGCCCGTACTTGTCCCGTCCAGTGTCAGGTCGGAGATACGAATATTGCTGATCCCGCCGGAGGTCGAACTCCCGGTACCCACTCCGTGTCCCGCATAGAAGTGGTTATGCAGCACGCTGACGTTCGAGGTGTGCGACCCCGTCCGCGACTTGATCGCCAGATTATCGTCGCCCGCATAAATGTAGGAGTAGGCGATTGTGACGTTAGTAGTCGGCGTCGAAACCTCCGGCCACGGTTGTCCCAGGTTGATGCCGTCGCCGTTCAGCGCGTCCTTCGCCTGGTTGATGATCACGCCCCACACAGTAAATCCGTTGCCCCCCGCATACGACACCGCAAAGTTGGGCGAGTTGCGCAACTGAATCCGATACAGCGTGAAGTTGTCGCAGTGCGTCAGCGTCAACATCCGAGGATTGTTTTGTAGTCCAACCACCTTGGGCAGTGTCGTCAGGTCGACCGGGACCTTGCCCACGGCACGCGCCCATCGCGTGTACTCCACCGGCCAGCCCATAATCGATTGCTCTGCCAGGTCCTCCCACGTAATCTCCTGCCCTAGTATCTTGGCGCCGCGCCGCCCGTCGACAATGCCATCGCCCATCACCGCGGCTCCGGCAACATCGTGCCCCCCGATCAGCGGCTTGCATCCATGACCCGAAATCCCCTGCGTGTAGGGATATTTCTTCTCCGTAACTGTTCCGCACAACCCTGGTTCCACATCCCTGGGTGTCAGATCATAATCCCGCGGGTTGCGCGAACCGAACAGGATCGCGCCTTTATCGACCAGCAACGTCACCCCGCTCCGCAGTTCCAGCGGCCCCGTCAGAAATGCATCCTCTCCCGCGCTGGCCTTCAACTCAACCGCTCGCCCCGCCTTGCAGTGGTCCATCGCCTGCTGGATGCGCGTCGTGTCGGGCTTGCTCTCATCCAGCTCCGGCAGCGCCGACCCATGCGATGCTTGCCTGGCCGTCAGCACCGTGCAGCTCGGCGGAATCTTCGGCTCCGTGACCGTCCGCGTGTCTTGGCCATGCGCAGGCGCCACCCCCACCGCTCCTGACGCAAGCGCCAGCGCACAGCCCCAAACCGCCAATCGCAACATCATCGCCACCTCATCTCAATTTCAAAGTGTAGACTCATCCCGCACGCCAATGCATCTTACCCATAGTCCCTAGCACCTAGTACCTAGCTCCTAGTACCTTTACAACACATGCCCACTCCCCTCACCCTCAGCGAACACATTAACCTCGGCCAGTCCCACCGCAAGCACACGCCCCGCGCCGCGCTCGCCGCTTGGCAGCCCAAACTCCGCCGCGCAGATCCGCTCAAGCTCCTCGCCGATGCCATGCGCGGCCGCGTCCCCGCGCTCCTTCCCATCAAGGCCGACCGCATGGCCGCCTCGCCCTTCGGCTTCTTCCGCGGAGCTGTCCCCATCATGGCCAGCGATCTCTCGCTCATCCCCAACACCGGCATCCTCACCCAGCTCTGCGGAGACGCACATGTCCGCAACCTCGGCGCATTCGCCGCTATCGACGGCCGCCTGGTCTTCGACATCAACGACTTTGACGAGACCATCCCAGGCCCATTCGAGTGGGACGTCAAGCGCATGGCCGCCAGTCTCCTCCTCGCCGGAAGCGAGGCAGGCGCGAAGAACGGTCTCTGCCACGACGCCACGCTTGCCTTCCTCAAGAGCTATCGAACTGCCATGCATCTCTTCGCACAGATGCCCGTGCTCGAACTCGCGCGCTATCAGGTCCATCGCCTGCAAAACGTCCAACCCATATCGCAGATTCTCCTCCTCGCGGAGCGCGCAACACCCCTGCACAACCTCGATGCCCTCACCCAGCCAGCGCATAAGAAAAAATCATCCCCGCGCATCTTCAAAACCATCGAACCAATCCTCACCCGCGTTCATGGCGACCAGGCCCGAGCTGTTCTCAACTCGCTCACCTCCTACGCCGAAACTCTACGCCCCGAGCGTCGCCACTTTTTCGAGCAATACACCCCACTCGATGTTGCCTTCAAAGTCGTCGGCACAGGCTCCATAGGCCTGCGCGACTACTGCGTCTACCTGCAGGGCAACGGCAACAACGATCCGCTCTTCCTGCAGGTCAAGCAGGAAGCGCGCTCCGCCTACGCACCCTATCTCAAGAAGTCGCGCACGCCGTCGCACCAGGGCCTACGCGTCGTCGAAGGCCAGCGCGCCATGCAGTTCCTCTCCGACCCCTTCCTCGGCTACACCACCATCCAGGGCCGCGACTTCCTCGTCCGCCAGCTCAACGACCATAAAGCCGCGGTCGATTTGGTTGAGCTCAAAGCAGCCGCACTGCTGGAATATGCCACCGTCTGTGGCGAATCCCTGGCCCGCGGTCACGCCCGCTCCGGAGACCCCGGCGTCATCGCCGGCTATATCGGATCCTCCACGCACTTCGATACTGCCATCGCCAACTTCGCCGCCGCCTACGCCACCCAGACCGAGCGAGACTGGCAGACCTTCGTCAGCCGTCGCACCAACAAGCCCGCTAAACCCACCTCGCGCAAATCAAAGTAGACCGTCCTACTCCCCCGCGTGCGCGTCCAGCCACTTCCGCAGCTCCGGCTCCTGCGCAGCCCGCAGATGGATGCAGTCATTAATGCTGTCGATCGACGTAGCCAGTGCCCGCCGCGCAGACGCCACCGGATGCGCCGCAAAGAAGCTCGTCACCTCATCCCGCCGCTCCACCGTGCAGAACCCGCCCGTCGCCTCCACAATTCGCGTTCCAGAGTTCTCCGTCGCCCGCTGCGCAATCTCCCCCCAGTGCTGTTGCACGGAAGCCCACGCAGCATCCTGCGTCTCGCGCCGAATCAGCAGTTGCGCAAGCAGCGTCCAACTGTCCTGGCTGCGCACCTGGTCCGATACCGCATACTGCACCGTCCGCTCCACCAGCTCCGGCGCCTGGAACCGTGTCAGACTGCGTACAGCGTCCCGCTTCACATCCGGATCCATCGCGCTTTGTGCCATGCGCATCACCTTCTCGTACATCGCCGCATCGCCCTTGGCCGCGCTCAACGCCACCGCTGCATTCGCAACCGCCGCATCCTTTGGTTTCTCTCCGCCAAGCAGCGCCTGTGTCTCGCGCATCGCCTCCGCCAGCACCGCAGGATCGCCCGCCCGCCCCAGTGTTGCGAACAGAGTCTGGCGAAGCTCTTCCCGGTCATCCACCTCAAGCCCGCCGCCCTTGTTCAGCCCCATATACACTCCGCCAAACTCCCGCCGAACCATCTTGTCCATTCGCGCGCGGTCCTCGTCCGTCGCAATGCGCGATTCGATCGTCGCAACCTTTCCCAGAGCACTCTCCACCACCGTGGCCTGCTTGTCCTGCTTCACCGCCAGCACCAGATCCAGAAACTCCCCCACGCTCCCCGCGTCCGCGCGCATCAGCGCCCACTCATCGCCCAGTAGTCCAATCCGCTCCGGCGGAGTCAACGCCTTCTCAGCTTGTCCCACAATCGTCTTCAACTGCTCCGCCCCATACGCCGTCCGGTAGTACCCCTTGTCCCCCGCATTCGCGTAGAAGAGCTGCCCCCCCGAGCCATCCTGCAACTCCTTGGTCTGCGGCGTCAGCAGTTGGCAACTCGCGCTCTTCAGGCACACCGGAATCGTCCACGCATCGTTTGTGCTGCCAACAGCTCCCGACAGAAAGAACTTGCGCTGCGTCGCAGCTACACCCGCACCGTACTTCGTCAACGTCACCACCGGCACTCCCGGCTGCTCCACAAAGCTCTGCATCACCTTGTCCACCGGCAGCCCGCTCACCTTCGTCTGTACATTCCAGAAGTCCTCCGCCGTGGCATTCCCATACGCATGCGCCGCCACGTACGCCTGCACGCCCTTGCGGAAGGTCTCCTCGCCAATCCAGTTCTCCACCATCCCGATCACCGCGCCTGCCTTGTCGTACGCAATGTCATCGAACAGCTCGTTGATCTCGGACGGCGTCTCCGCCTGTGCGCGCACCGCCCGCGTGTTTTTGCCCGCGTCCTCGTCCATCGTGCTGTTCTTCTCCGCCGCCGTGTCCTGTTCAAACCTCCACTTTGGATGCTCCTTCGCCGACTCCTTGCTCTCCATCCACGTCGCAAACCCCTCGTTCAGCCACAGGTTGTCCCACCACGCCAGAGTCACCAGATCGCCTAACCACAGATGCGCCATCTCGTGCGCCACCGTCTCTGTCACCTGCTTCTTTGCGGAGAGAGAACCATTTTTCTTGTCCACCAGCAACGCAGACTCGCGGAATGTAATGCATCCGAAGTTCTCCATCGCTCCCGCCTCAAAGTCGGGAATCGCCACCAAATCCAGCTTCGCCAGCGGATACCGAATGCCGAAGTATTGGTTGTAGTCGTGCAGCGTCTGCTTGGCCTCGCCCAGCGCAAAGCGTGTCAGTGCAGCCTTGTCCGGCGTCGCGCACACCCGGATCGGTATCCCTTCCGACCTGCCCTCACTGCACTTGAAATCCCCCACCAGCCACGCCACCAGATAGCTCGACATCTTCGGTGTCGTCGCAAATGCCACCGTATGCTTCCCCGCAACCGGCCCCGCTGTATCCGACACAACCTTCATGTTGGAGATCGCTGTATCGCCCGCATCCACCACCAGCGTCACATCGAAGGTCGCCTTCAGCGCCGGCTCGTCGAAGCTGGGAAACGCTCGCCGCGCATCCGTCGACTCGAACTGAGTCACCCCATACCGCCGCGCCTTCGTCTTCGACAGATAGAACCCGCGCAACTTGTCGTTCAGAATCCCTTTGTACGTAATCTCCAGCCGCACCCGCCCCGCAGGCAGCGCCCGCGCAAACGTCAACGTCGCCTGCTCCTTCGCCGCATCCAGCGTCACCACCGCCGTCTGCTGTTCCCTGTTCCCTGTTCCCTGTTCCTTGCCTTCCGCCTTCACCGAAGCAAACTCAATCTCCGCCGCATTCAGCGTAATCGTCGTTGTCGCCGCATCCAGCAACACATCGATCGTCTCGCTCCCCACAAACGTCGCCGCATTTAAATCCGGCGTTATCACCAGCGAATAGTGTTCCGCCCGTACCCCGCCCGGCAACCGTTGCGCCTCCACACGCCCCGCCGCAACTCCTACGATCCCCACCACCACGCCCGCAACCGCCAACCTCCGCCAAATCCCCATCGCGCCCCATTCCCCTGAATTCCACTCCCACCAGACTAAATCCCCCGCCACCGCAAACAGCAGTACAATTCCCGGCAGCCTGAAATACCGCACGAGGAACGCCATGGAAAACTTCAACGCCTTCATCAACCACGCCGCACAGCCCACGACCGAAGAACTCGCTACTGCACTCGGCCCGACCACCACCATCTGGAACAAGTTAGTACGATGCCTCGCAGACGAATACAGCCTTACCGTCCATGAGTGGAACTCCTATTCGCTCAAAGCCGGATGGTCAATGCGCTTGAAACTGAAAAAGAGAAACATCCTATATATGTCGCCCTGCAAGGACTACTTCCGCGTAGCCTTTATCCTCGGCGACAAAGCCGTCAAGGCCACTCGCCAGATCAAGCTTCCGCAACGCATCGTCAAAGTGATCGACGACGCACCCCACTACCCCGAAGGAACCGGAGTACGCCTCATCGTAAAGCGAATGTCTGACCTGCCCGCAATCTGCAAACTCGCCGCGATCAAACTGGCAAACTGAGCCGCCGCACCGACCGCCCTGTGATCTCCGTTGCGCGAGTCTCCGCGTACGCCGCCGCGCCCAGCCGCGCGCAGCTCTCGTCCAGGATCACGCGCACCGGTATCGTCTCCATCACCGGCGACAGCCGCCCCTTGTCCAGAAACGCCTGCATGAATCCGCCGCCAGCCAGCGTCTTCACAATCTTCGGCGCAATCCCGCCACCCAGATACATTCCGCCCGTCGCCAGTACCCTCAACGCAATGTTGCCCGCCTCCGCGCCGTACGCCGCCGCAAACGTCTGCATCGTCTCGCGGCACAGATCGCTCGATCCATCCTCGGCGCATTCGCCAATCACTGCGTTCGCATCCTCAGCCATCATCCGCGCGCGCAGCCACGCCGGCTCCTCCATCTTCTCCACCTCGCGCAGATACGCATAGATGTTCTGTATCCCCATCCCCGACACAACCCGCTCCCAGCTCACCCGCCCGTGCAGTTTGCGCCGCAAGTATTCCAGCAGCGCGATCTCGCGATCCGTGCGCGCGGCAAAGTCGCAGTGCCCCCCCTCCGACGCAATCGGCCGGTGCCGCTTGCCATCCCACACCAGCAGCGCCTCGCCCAGTCCCGTCCCCGCCGCAATTAATCCGCGGTTTCCAGCCGCCGCATCGCCCTCATGCAGCGTCAGCACGCTCTCCGGCGCAAGCTCCGGAATCCCGTAGCCATTCGCCTCAAGGTCGTTAATCAAAAAAATGTGTTCGATCCTAAGCGACTTCGCCAGTTCGCGCTCATCCACAGTCCACGGCAGGTTCGTCAGCTTCAGCCGCCCATCGCGCACCGGCCCTGGACATCCAAAACATGCCGCAACAATCTCCTCACGCTCCTCTGTGTCGTCCGAGAGAAACCTCTCCACCACCGCATCCAGCGTGGCGAACTCCTGCGCCGCAAACCTCTGCTCACGGACAGCCTTCAGCCGCCCACCCGCAAAGTCGTACAACGCAAGATTAACCTTCGTCCCGCCAATGTCGCCCGCAAGAATCATCTAAGAAAGCTCCAGCGTTCCGCCCGCCGGTTCCGGCAGCATCTCCGCAGCAGCCGCGTCCAGCAGCAGGTCAAGTCTACCGCTCGCCGGTCGGATCAACTGCGACGGCTTTGCCTCTGGATCGTACGCCCCACAGAACACATCCCGCACCACCTGTGCCTTTGCCGCGCCCTCGATCAGGAACGCAACCTCGCGCGCCCGATTGATCACCGTCCACGTCAGCGTAATCCGCCATGTATCTTTTTGCGCCACATGGTTGGCCACCACGATCCGTCCCAACTCGTTCAGCGCCGCGGTGTGCGGAAACAGCGATGCTGTGTGTCCATCCTCGCCCATCCCCAGCAGCACCAGGTCGAACACCGGATTCCCCGAGCGGTCCAGCCCGAACTCGGCGCGTATCGCCGCCTCATACCGCGCCGCCGCTTCACCCGGATCAAGCTCGCCCTCCATCCGATGGATCTGCGACGCAGGCAATGGCACATGATCCAGCATCGCTTCCTTCGTCATGCGGTAATTGGAATCCTTGTCCGTCGGCGGCACGCATCGCTCATCCACCCAGAAGAGGTGCAGCTTCTCCCACGGCACCCGCGCAAAGTACGGCGCACTCCGGTCCGCCAGCAGCATGAACATTGCCTTCGGCGTCGTCCCGCCGGAGATCGCAACCCGAGCCACGCCCCGCGCCTCAACCGACACCGACACCGCCGACGCGAAATACTCCGCCGCACCCGCAGCCAATGCATCCGACGTAGTCCAAACTCGATACGATACCAAAACCGGTCGAGGCACGCACTCTGCTCCTTGCTATTGAATAAAGTCAGCAACCAGCACTCTGCAACGCCGCGCTACGGACGAACCTCGCTCACGCCGTCTTCTCCCGCCACCAGCGCCAGTGTCGCCATGCCCAGAAACAGTCCATGCTCCACCACGCCGACGACCGCGCGAATCGCCGCCGCCGTCTTCTCCGGGTCCTCGATCCGCCCACACGCGCAGTCCAGAATGTAGTTCCCCTCATCCGTCAAATATGGCCCGGCCTCGTTCTTCGCCTGCCGCAACTTCGGATTCAACCCCAGCGCAGCCAGCCTCGGCTGCACCACCGGCAGCGCCATCTTGATCACTTCCACCGGCAGGGGAAACTTCCCCAGCACTTCTACCATCTTGGTCGAATCGGCCACCACAATGAAGCTCTTCGCCGCGCTGGCCACAATCTTCTCCCGCAGCAGCGCACCGCCTCCGCCCTTGATCAATGCGAAGCCCATCCCCTTCACCTTCGCAATCTCGTCGGCCCCATCGATGTACACGTCCAGTTCAGGCAGCTCGGCTAGGGTCGCCACGCTCATCCCCAGCGACGCTGCCAGGTCATGGCTCGCGTCCGACGACGCCACACAGCGAATCTTCCGACCACACGCCGCCAGCTCGCGAATGAAGATCGTCGCAGTCGTCCCCGTGCCCAGCCCGACCACCATCCCGTCCTTCACAAACTCCGTGGCCCGCTTCGCAACCAGACCCTTCGCCTCATCCTGCGTCATACCGTGCCCTCGAAGAATCTTCGTCAACTATAAGAGGTGTCATCCTGAGCGGAGGTTGGCGTTCACGCCAACCGCAGTCGAAGGACCTGCGTGTGCTTTGCGTCACCATGACTCTCAGCCCATTTCAGCCGCAACCTTACGAATCCTCATACTCCCATGCACTCGCAGGCGTCACGCTGTCCTCATACTCTGCCTGCCGCGAAGACTCGAACGGCTTCCGCTCTCCGAGCTTTGCCGCCTCGTCCTTCTCCCGCAAAATCTCCCGTTCCGTCTCTACCATCTTCCTGCCCCAAGCATTTTGGTTTGTCATTCCCGAAGGGAATCTGCTTTATTTCTCCTCGAACCTCGAACCTAGTACCTAGCACCTCGCACCTCGTACCTAGCACCTCGCCTATCTCTTCACCAGCTTCTTTGCGTGCTCCACAACATGCGCCACGCTGATTCCCAGCTTCTCCAGCGCAATCGGCCCTGGAGCCGACGCGCCAAACCGGTCGATCCCGATTGCCACGCCGTTTGTCCCAATGTACTTCCACCAGCCCATCGTCGCGCCCGCCTCCAGCGAGATCTTCGGCACGCCCTCCGGCAGCAGCTCAGCCTTGTACGCTACAGTCTGCTCGTCATAGATGCGGAAGCTCGGCATCGACACCACCTTCGCCGCAATCCCCGCAGCCTTCAGCTCCGTCGCCGACTTCAGGCACACCTCGACCTCAGAGCCCGCCGAGATCAAAATCACATCCGGCTTCGTCACCTCCGGTGTCATCGAATACGCGCCCTTCGGCACGCCCGCAATCGCAGACGCTGCATCGAACACCGGAATGTCCTGCCGCGTCAGAGCCATAAAGCTCGGCCCCTTCCGTTCCAGCGCCAACCGCCAGCAAGCCGCCGTCTCATTCGCATCCGCCGGACGAAAGTCCGTCAGGTTCGGCATTGCGCGCAGACTCATCAGGTGCTCGATCGGTTGATGCGTCGGACCATCCTCGCCCAGTCCCACCGAATCGTGCGTGAACACATACAGCGCGTGGATATTCATCAGCGATCCCAGCCGGATCGCCGGCCTACAGTAATCCGAGAAGACAAAGAAGGTCGACCCAAACGGAATCAGCCCGCCATGCGCCGCCATCCCATTCACCATCGCCATCATGCCAAACTCGCGCACTCCGAAGTACACATTGCGCCCCACCGGGTCCACATGGAAGCTGGGCGAGTCCTTGAAGATCGTCTTCGTCGACGCCGTAATATCCGCCGCGCCGCCAAACAGCTCCGGCACCACCTTCGCAATTGCGTTCATCACCACCTGGCCCGCATTGCGCGTCGCCACCAGCTTGGCCTCCGCGCCCGACGGGAAGGTCGGTATCAACCTCTCCCAGCCATCCGCCAGCTTGCCCGCCATCTGCCGCTCAAACTCCGCCGACGGTTCCGGATAAGCTTTCTTGTACTCGGCAAAGCTGGCGTCCCACTCCGCGTGCGCCTTCTTGCCCTTCGGCTTCGCCGTCAGCCAATTCGCCTTCGCCTCCTCCGGCACATAGAAGCTCTTGTCCTCCGGCCAGCCCAGGTTCTTCTTCGTCGCCTTCGCCGCCTCGGTTCCCAGAGCCTCGCCATGCGCCTTGTTCGTTCCTGCCTTCGGGCTTCCGTACCCAATCACCGTGCGTACCCTGATCAGCGTCGGCCGCGTCGTATCCGCCTTCGCCTGCTGGATCGCATCTTCAATCGCTACCAGGTCGTTGCCATCGGCCACGCTCAACACCTGCCAGTGGTACGCCTCAAAGCGCTTTGTCACGTCCTCCGTGAAGCTAAGCTCCGTCGGCCCATCCAGCGAGATCAGGTTGTCGTCATACAGCACAATCAGCTTGCCCAGTCCCAGCGTTCCCGCCAGCGATGCAGTCTCATGCGATACGCCTTCCATCAAATCGCCATCGCCGCACAGCACAAACGTGTGATGGTCCACCACCGCATGTCCATCGCGGTTGTACACCGCCGCCAGGTGCTTCTCTGCAGTGGCCATTCCCACCGCCATGCCGAATCCCTGTCCCAGCGGCCCCGTCGTCACTTCTACGCCCGGCGCCTCGTCCCGCTCCGGATGCCCCGGTGTCTCCGATCCCCACTGCCGAAACTCTTCCAGTTGCGCCAGCGGCAGGTCGTAGCCAGACAGATGCAGCGTCCCATACAGCAGCATCGAAGCATGTCCATTCGACAGCACAAACCGGTCGCGATCAATCCACTTCGGGTCCGCCGGATCGTGCTTCATCAGCTTGTGAAACAGTAGATACGCAATCGGAGCGCAGCCCAGTGGCGCTCCCGGATGGCCGCTCTTGGCCTTCTCAATCCCGTCTACAGCCAGAAAACGCAATGTGTTGATAGATAGCTGGTCCAGTTCATTCTGCTTGTCGCTCATCATTAGCCCATGTCCCTTGTCTTAATTTCTTGTCACGCTTCCTATAGTGTACTAGGGTGCCCCATCCATCGCGGCCTTATTGCGATGGGTGGGATTTCGGGTGCCCCATCCTTTCACAGTCTCATCGTCAAAGGGTGGGGTTCTTGTAAAAACTCCCCCGCACCGCCGCCCGCTCATTTGCATCCAATAATGCGAGCGCAGTCCTAACATTCGCACCATCATCGACAGGAGAAACTACCGTGGCCTACGAACTCGCACCGCTTCCCTACGACTACACCGCCCTCGAGCCCCACATCGACGAGGCAACCATGAAGCTGCATCACGACAAGCACCACCAGACCTACGTCACCAACCTCAATGGTGCCATCGACAAGCATCCCGAGCTCGCCTCCAAGTCCCCCGAAGAGCTAATCAAGCATCTCAGCGCCATCCCCGAAGACATCCGTAAGATCGTCCAGAACAGCGGCGGAGGCCACGTCAACCACACCATGTTCTGGCAGATCATGAAGCCCGCCGGCGGAGGCGATCCCTCGGGTGCTATCGCTGCCCAGATCAAGGCCGACTTCGGCGACTTCGAGTCCTTCAAGAAGCTCTTCAACGAGACCACCGCCAAGCAGTTCGGTGCCGGCTGGGGTTGGCTCGTCTTCCAGGCAGGCAAGCTGAAGATCGTCACCACCGCCAATCAGGACTCGCCCCTCTCCGAAGGCCTCTACCCCATCCTCGGCAACGACGTCTGGGAGCACGCCTACTACCTCAAATACAACAACCGCCGGCCAGACTACCTCGCCGCATGGTGGAACACAGTCAACTGGGACGAGATCAACAAACGCTTCGCCACCGCCCAGGGCAAATAACTCACACCATAACATCGTCAATCTGGCGCAGCCGGGTGCCCCATCCTTTCACAGTCTCATCGTGAAAGGGTGGGTTATCGGATTTTGGGTGCCCCATTCATGCGGCCTTATCGCATGAGTGGGTTATCGTTTGCGGAAGCAAACGACCGTCTTCCATGATGATCCTGTCCGTTGCCATATACGGAAGGGCACGCGTCTACGCTTGCCGCATCACACTCTCCCTATCTGTGTCTTCGCGTCCTTGAATAACCTCGGGTGTACCATTTCCCCGAGGACAAGCCCATGCTCCGGAGAATCGTCACCGTCGCCGGGTGCCCCATCCTTTCGCGTCTTTGCGAAAGGGTGGGTTATCGGATTTTGGGTGCCCCATTCATGCGGCCTCATCGCATGAGTGGGCATCGTATGCGGACGCAAACGACCGTCTTCCATGGTGATCCTGTCCGTTGCCACATACGGAAGAGAACGCGTTTACGCGTGCCGCATCTCACTCTCCCTATCTGTGTCTTTGCGTCCTTGAATAACACCGGGTGTACCATTTTCCCGAGGACAAGCCCATGCTCCGGAGAATCGTCGCCACCGCCCTGCTGACCTGTGGTATCGCCCTCGGACAATCAACACCTGTACCAACCCCAGCTCCCGCTCCCGTTAAACCCCTCGCCTTCGACGTCGTTTCCATCCGTCCTACCAAGCCCGGCACGCCGTGGATGTTCAGCGGGATGACCTCTCCTGACGGCTACAGCGTCGCTGGCCAATCACTCTTCTCCACCCTGATGATCGCGTACTTTCCCCAGGGCGTGGCGTACTGGTCCAGCGACCGGCTATCCGGCGCGCCCTCGTGGCTCAGCGATCTCTATGACATCAACGCCAAAGTATCCGAACTCGACCTCGCCGAATGGCAGAAGCAGGGCCTGTCCCTCGACAAGAAGCCGATGTTTCGGCAGATGTTGCAAGCCATGCTCGCCGACCGCTGCCATCTCGTCGCCCACATGGTTCCCGGTCCTCCCATCTCCGGCTGGTCCCTCGAACTCACCAAGCGCGGTCCGCGCCTTACCGAATCCAAACCCGATGAAACCATACCAGTTGGCGTGAAACTCGCTGACGGTGGCGTCTTGGTGCCCCAGGGTCGCAATGGAGAGATCCAGACCTTCTACAGCGCAACCATGGACGTCTTCGCGCAGTACCTCTCCATGCGCGCCGTCGGCCATCCCGTCATCGACCACACCGGTCTCACCGCCCACTTCGACTTCGTCCTCAACTGGGTTCAGGACCCTGACTCAAAGTTCCCCGAGGGCGTAACCTCCACCGACGATCTAGACCCGCTCTCCCACTGGGACATCAACGGCCTCGGTCTCCGTGTCGTCCCAATCAAGCTCCCCGCCGACACCCTCGTCATCGACCACATCGAAAAACCCTCCGAAAACTAACCGCGCATTTTGCCCTGTCTTTGTTTTTGAGATAGACCAAGGCTTTAGCATTACACCCCTCCATCGAATCGGGCTTTTAACCCCTGGGAGCACTTGCCGTTGCCTGTTCCTCACTACACACTATCCACTACGCACTATCCACTGCTTTTTCTTGTCAAGACCCTCGACACCTCAAAATCCCCGCAACCTCCTCCATCTAAACCACATAAAACTTCAAAATACTTGGCATAGTAGTTATGCTCCAACCCGTATCATTAAAGTAGGGGGAACTATGTCTCAAGTCCGATCTGGGTGCACGCGTGTGCCGTCGCATTGGAGCGTATATTTGCGACGAAAAGACGAAGAATCGAATACCCTCGGCATACAGTCCGGTATACCACCGGTACATATACTTTTCTCTTTGTTTTGCTTATCTTGCAAAAAACAGGGGGAGGGGGGGGTACTCTACGGCGCTGCTACCAACAGATCGCCCCGCTCCTCAATCTCCTCGTACAGTTCATACGCATCTCACTTTGCATCTGCATTCGGCAGTTACACTAAAACTATGAAGATCGTACTCGCAGAGAAAGTTTCCCCAGCAACCCTCGCCGTCCTCAAGGAAGAACCGGGCTGGAACGTCGTAACTGCCGATCAGATCGCGAAACTCGGGCCCGGAGGACTTGAATCCGAACTCGCAGACGCCGACGCGCTCGTCGTCCGTTCTGCTGTGCAGGTCGACGCCAAGCTGCTCGAGTCCGCGCCCAAGCTCCGTGCTATCGGCCGCGCTGGTGTCGGCGTAGATAACATCGACATCGATGCCGCCACGCACTCCGGCATCGTCGTCATGAACACGCCCGGTGCCAACGCAGTCGCCGTCGCCGAACTTGCCATCGGCCTTATGATCTCCATGGCGCGTAGTATCCCACGCGCCAATACCACCATGCACGCCGCCAAATGGGAGAAGAAATCCCTGCAAGGTTCCGAGCTGCGCGGCAAAAAGCTCGGCATCGTCGGCCTTGGACGCATCGGACTCGAAGTTGCGCGCCGCGCTCGCAGCTTCGGTATGGAACTCATCGGATACGACCCATTCATCGCGTCTGTCATCGCGCGTGAGAACCAGGTCGCGCTCGTGCCGCTCGACGAAATATTCAAGCAGTCCGACTACCTCACCCTGCACGTCGGCCTCACCACGCAGACCGAGGGCATGATTAACGCAGCTTCCCTTCAGCTGATGAAACCCGGCGTCCGCATCGTCAACTGTGCGCGCGGCGAACTCATCGTAGACGAAGCCCTCGCCGATGCCATCCGTTCTGGCCACGTCGCCGGAGCGGCGCTTGACGTCTTCCGCAAGGAGCCGCTCAAGGATTCGGCCTACTTCGGCCTCGATAACGTCCTCCTCTCGCCCCATGTCGCAGGCTCCACGGACGAGGCGCAGGAGGCCATCGGAATCCAGCTCGCCAAGCAGGTGCGCGATTACCTCAAGCTCGGCGTGGTGCAGAACGCCGTCAACCTGCCCTCCCTCTCCCACGAGGAGTATGTCGAGATCGCACCCTATATCGACATGGCAGAGCGCCTCGGACTCTTCCTCTCCCACGCCACGCAGGGCAATCTGGAGAGCATTCAGATCACCTACGCAGGGCGCCTCGCCCACGGCAAGACTGATCTCATCCGCAACGCAGCCCTATGCGGCGTCCTCGCAAACACAGAGGCCAACCGCATCAACGCCGCCGCCCTCGCCGAGGAGCGTGGCATTCGCATCCAGGAGGAGAAGAAGGAGGCAACCAACGGTGGCGCGGGAAGCACTCTGAAACTCGTCCTGCACTCCTCCGGCGGCGAAGCCAGTGCATCCGCCACCGTGCTCCACGGCAACTCGCCCCGCCTGCTTACCTACGACGACATCGACATCGAGTCCGCGCTGCAGGGAACCATGCTGGTCTTCCGCAACCACGACGTCCCCGGTGTCATCGGACGTATCGGGACCATCCTGGGCGAGCACTCCGTCAATATCGCCAACTTCGCCCTCGGCCGCTCCGTGCGCTCCCAACGTATCCCCCAGGGTCAGGCCCTCGCCCTGGTCCAGATCGACTTGAAAAAACCTGGAGACGCCAACACAGCCATCGAAGCGCTGCGCAAAGTCGAGGCCATCGTTAGTGTGCGCCTGGTCGATCTTGGGAAACTGTAATGGCTCGCTCAGAACCAGGTGTTTCTCATGCGCTCGTTTTGCATCGTCATTCTGGCGCAGCCAGAATCTCAGTATTGAGTCATTGTTCGCTTCTTGCAATAGAATAAGTATCTACAAATATTACAAGTATTCCGATATGTATCAGTTACGGTTTCAATAGCCAAAATCGGTTGATTTAAGCCGAATCGTTGCAAAGGAATTAGCGATGCCGCTCTACGAATACGAATGTAAACAGTGCAAGAAGCATACTGAAAAGATCCAGAAGTTCTCCGACAAGGAGATCACCGTGTGCCCACATTGCGGAGGCTTGCTGGAACGCGTCGTCTCCGCGGCCGCCATCTCCTTCAAGGGAGGAGGATGGTTCAAGGACGGTTACAGCCACGCAAAGCCAAAATCATCCGGCGAGAACGAGAGCAAATCCAAGAGCGACACTGCAACCAAGAGCGACTCCGGAAATTCGTCCGCTTCGTCCACCGAATCCTCCGCTTCGTCCAGCAGCGATGCGAAGCCCGCAGCAGCGCCGAGCGCGCCCGCAGCAGCAGCCGCGCCCGCGGCAGCCAGCTCAGACAAAAAATAGCTGTTATTCAGCGCTGCCCAAAGCATCCAGCTTGCGTGTCACCAACTCGTTCAGCAACACCGGATTCGCCTGTCCCTTCGACAGCCGCATCACGTTGCCGACGAAAAATGCAGCTACGGTTTTCTTGCCGCCGCGATATTGTGCGACCTGCTTCGGGTTCGCCGCGATAACCTCGTCGATCATCGCCTCAATCGCTCCCGCATCCGATATCTGCTGCGGCTTATCGCGCTCGTATACCTCGCCAAAGTCCTTGCCCTCGGCAAAGCATGTGTCCAGCAGTTGCTTCAGCATCTTGCTCGATAGTTCGTCCGACTCAGCTAAATCCGCGGCCTTTACAATCCCAGCCAACGAGACCGGCGATTGATCCAGCTCAAGATTGGCGGCCTTCAATCGTCCCGTCAGTTCACTCGTAATCAGCGACACCACGCGCTTCGGACTCTTGGCAGCTTTCGCCGCCTCCTCGAAGCGGTCGGCAAACGCGCGTGTCGCGGTCAACGTCATCGCGTCCTGTTGGTTGATCTCGTACTGCGCGATCATGCGCAAGCGCCGCGCTTCGGGAAGTTCCGGCAATGCGGTCAGAATCTCGCGTTGCCAAGCCTCGCCAACCACAAGAGGCGGAAGATCAGGTTCAGGGAAGTAGCGGTAATCGTGCGCTTGCTCCTTCGAGCGCATCGAGTAGGTTCTTCCCTCGCTGTTGTTCCACAGTCGCGACTCCTGCACCACGCGACCACCGCTTTCAAGCACCTCGATCTGTCGCTCGATCTCGTACTCCAGAGCCGCGCGAATGTAGCGGAAGCTGTTGACGTTCTTCACCTCGGCTTTTGTGCCAAACTTCGTCGCGCCCTTCAACATCACGCTTACGTTGGCATCGCAGCGCAGTGAACCTTCTTCCATGTTGCAGTCGCTGACGCCTGTATAAAGCAGAATCTCCTTCAGTCGCGTCAGGTATTCAAACGCCTCGTCCGGCGTGCGAATGTCCGGCTCACTCACAATCTCGGCCAGCGGAGTGCCGCAGCGGTTCAGGTCGATGTAGGTCTTCGATACCGAGTCGGCAAAGCCGTCGTGTACGCTCTTTCCAGCATCTTCCTCCAGATGCAGCCGCGTGATTCCTATGCGCTTTGTGGCCCCCGTTGCATCGGGAACGTCGATCCAACCGTTCTCCGCGATCGGCCGATCGAACTGCGAGATCTGGTAACCCTTTGGCGAATCGGGATAAAAATAGTTCTTGCGCGAAAAGATGCTAGTCTCGCGAATCTCGCAGTGGATCGCCTTGGACGCAAGAACGGCCAGCTCCACAGCGCGGCGGTTCAGCACCGGCAGCGCTCCAGGCAAGCCAAGGCAAGTAGGACATACATGCGTGTTCGGCTCACCGCCATAGCGGTTTACGCAGCCGCAAAATGCCTTCGTCTCAGTCAAAAGTTGGACGTGGACCTCCAACCCGATCACGGGCTGGTACTTGGCTAGAACTTCAGGAGAAAGTGCGGTTGTCGTGGACATATTCATCTCGATTCTAGCAACACGACTCGATGGGCTGTCCTACGAATCGTTTCTGGTCAATTTCATGCTCTCAATCTTCCATCCTCTGCGACCCTGTTCCAGCAGGTAGACTTAACCCAGCAATGATTCTGCCATTCGTCCGTGAAGTACTTGCGGACCTTGAAAACTGTGTCCCCTTCGATCGTGTCCGTCGCCACCTGAGCGTCGGCAGCGGGCGAAGACGCGTCTCCGGACTCACCTTCACCGCGCGCGCACTGTATCTACCGCTGTTTGTGCGCGCCGCGCATTCACCTTGCCTGATCCTGGTCTCCGACAACAAGGCCGCGGAGGCGCTGCACGCTGCGATCCTCGCTTCCTGCGAGTTGACTGGAGCGCTCGCCGCCGACTCCGTTCTGCGACTGCCCTCGCACGATGTGCTGCCGTTCGAAAATCTTTCCCCGCATCCTGAAATCCTGGAAACACGCGCCGCTACGCTGTGGAAGATCGCTACCGGAACTGCGCAGCTTATCATCGCACCCGTGGAAGCAGTCTGCATGAGGCTTTTCCCCCGCGACCACTATGCAGCCCTTGCGCTGCGCCTGAAGTGCGGCGAAGAGTACCTGCCAGAGATGCTGGTCGAGCACCTGCTCTCGGTCGGTTACACACGCGTCGACGTGGTCGACATGCCCGGTCAGGTCACGCTGCGCGGCGGCATTCTGGACGTCTACTCGCCGGAGATGGATCGTCCCGCCCGCCTCAACTTCTTCGGCGATGAGATCGAGTCCATTCGCCGCTTCGATCCCGAAACGCAGCGCTCTGCCTCGACGCTTGATGAGGCGCTGCTGCTGCCGCTCACCGAAACTCCGGTGACGACAAAGATCCTGGCGGCGATCAATGCGCGCCTAACGCGCAGTAGCCTCGCCGGTGCGCAGCTCGAAGGCGGTGAAGAGCCAGTCGAGCTGCAGACGCACGTCGCCAATCACAGCGACGAAGCCACCGTCTTTCCCGGTTGGGAGTTCTTTGCTCCGGTCGCGCGAGCCGCCGCACATGCTAATCTCACCCTGCTCGAACTGCTCGGTTCCGCCACGCGAGTCTTCGTGGAAGAGCCCGCGATGGTGAAGAACCAGAGTGAACGGTGGTGGAGCAAAGTCGAGCAGCGCCACGAGCGCTCCGGCATTGGCTCCCTCATCCGCCCCGAAGACATCTACATCTCTCCGTGGGAACTCGACGACCGACTGAGCCGATACGCCGGTTGCGAACTCGACCAGCTTGGCTCCGTGGACGTTCTGGATGCTGACCGCAACGATCTCTCTGAAATCGACTTCAGCACCCGTCCCACGCAACGCTTCCACGGCAATATCCCCGCGCTCATCGAAACGATTCATACGCTGATGGAGCAGAAGGCTCGCGTGCTGATCGCAGCTCCAAATCAGGGCGAGGTGGAGCGAATGGCTGGCCTGCTGCAGGAGTATCAGGTGCCATTCCGGCTTGGTTCGCGCACGCAAATGCCGGGAAGCTCTACTGTTTACAGCGAATCGAGCTACCTCGCCGGAGACTTTCGCACACCGGTCATCGTTCGCACCGCCATCTCCAACGGCGTGCAGGTGCTTGACCTGCGCGATGCGGATGGCCGCGCCACAGCTCGTCAGATTGTTTTCTTCGGTGCAAACGATCTGGTCGACGACGCCGATGTGCAGGCACGCGCTGTCCCGCGCTCGAAGTCCAAAACATCCGCCTTCGTCTCTGACTTCCGCGACCTCGCAGTCGGCGACTATGTCGTCCACGTGGAACACGGCATCGCGCAATACTGCGGCCTGCGTGTCATCGAAGAGAACGGCCAGCCGCCGCTGGAGCTGATGATTCTGGAGTTTGCCGACGAGGCTAAGCTCTATGTCCCGCTCACACGTCTCGACCTGATTCAGAAATATCGCAGCAGCGAGACCGGGCCTCCGCCGGAGCGCAACAAGCTGGGCACGCAGGCGTGGCAGAAGACCAAGGCCCGCGTCAAGAAGGCCATGGCCGACATGAGCGCCGAGCTGCTCAAGCTCTACGCCCAGCGCAAGGCCGCCGTCGGTACTGCGTTCTCGCCAGACAGCAATATGCAGCGCGAGTTCGAGGACGCCTTCGACTTCAACGAAACGGACGACCAGATTCAAGCCATCGCCGACATCAAGCGCGACATGGAATCGACACAGCCCATGGACCGCCTGCTCTGCGGAGACGTCGGTTACGGCAAGACTGAGGTCGCCATGCGCGCGGCATTCAAGGCTGTACAGGATGGCAAACAGGTCGCCGTGCTAACGCCGACCACGGTGCTCAGCTTCCAGCATTACGAGAGCTTCAAGCGTCGCTTCGGGAACTTCCCCGTCAACATCGAGATGCTCTCGCGATTCCGCAGCGCCAAGGAGAGGACTGTGATCCTCGATCGAGCTGCTAACGGCAAGATCGACATCCTGATTGGGACCCACGCCATACTGGCGCAGAAGCTCAAGTTCCAGGACCTCGGCCTGCTGGTGGTCGACGAGGAGCAGCGCTTCGGCGTGCGACACAAGGAGCGCCTGAAGCAGATGCGCGCTCAGATCGATGTGCTTGCCATGTCTGCCACGCCCATTCCGCGCACGCTGCACATGTCGCTGGTGGGCCTGCGAGACATGTCCATCATCGAGACACCGCCGAAGGACCGCATGGCCATCCAGACCATCGTCGCCAAGTTCGACGAGAAGCTGGTGCGCACCGCGATCGAGATGGAGTTGGAGCGCGGCGGCCAGACCTTCTTTGTCCACAACCGCGTGGAAACGATCTACGAACTGGCAGCCAAGATTCGCGAGCTTGTCCCTCAGGCGCGCATCGCCATCGGCCACGGCCAGCTCCCCGAAGCCGAACTGGAGCGCGTGATGCTGGCTTTCATGAACCACGAGTACGACGTTCTGGTCGCAACCTCCATCATCGAGAACGGGCTCGACATTCCACTGGCTAACACCATCCTGATCAACCGCGCGGATCGTCACGGACTGGCTGAGCTGTACCAACTGCGCGGTCGCGTGGGACGCAGCAATCGCCGCGCTTACGCCTATCTGTTGATCCCGCAGGAGACCCAGTTGACCGAGATCGCGCGACGTCGCCTGGCCGCGCTAAAGGAGTTCAGCGATCTCGGCGCTGGATTCAAGATCGCCGCGCTCGACCTGGAACTGCGTGGCGCGGGCAACATGCTGGGCGGCGAACAATCCGGTCACATCGAGGCCATCGGATTCGAGCTTTACACCTCCATGCTGGAAGAGGCTGTGCGCAAGATTAAGGGCGAGGACGAAAAACCAGCGCACGCTGGAACCTCCATCAACCTCGGCATCTCCGTGCGCATCGACTCCAGCTACATTCCTGAAGAGAACCAGCGTTTGCGCATGTACAAGCGCATTGCCGCCGCTGAAGACTTTGCCACGCTTGCGGATGTTCGGGCCGAGCTGGAAGACCGATACGGCAATCCTCCAGAGCCTGTTCTGAACCTGCTGGCTGCGGGCGAACTTCGCCTTCTGTGCGAGCGACTGGGCATTGCGCAACTTGATCGCAAGCGTACGCAGATCGAAGTGGTGGCGCCAAAACCCGCGCCGCAACCGGCTTTCTCGCGTAGAGCGCAGCCCGCAAAGCCTGTTGCCAAGACGTTCGTCGAGATGCTGCACATTCGCTTTGCCGCGGCTGCTGCGGACACTTCGCAACAAGGCAGCACATCGCTGGCGCACAGCGCGGTCGATCCGGCAGCGATGATGAAGCTGGTGAGCCGCAACACCAAGCGCGGCGCGCAGTTCACGGCGCAGGGCGTTTTGCGCTGGCCGCTGACTTCGGCGAAGGCAGAAGACGTGATCGCAGAGACGCGCGCGTTGCTGGAAGCGCTCAATCCACAATCAACGTAACGTCATTGCTTACCGCTGAAGCTGTGAATCAGGCGGCGATCGCGTTTTGTCGGTCTGCCTGATGGCTGTGCGCCAGCGATTGGACCGAGAAGGCGGCGAGCTTCGGCGGCCTTGCGGCGAAGTTCGATGCTGGCTTCCGACTCGCAGTACATTGTTTGCGCGATGGAGGCTGAGCCCCGTTGATGGTTAAGCGTGAGAACTTCGATCTCAAACTCAGCGGCTTCGTTTTTGATGCGCAGCGAGTCTCCGATACGCACTTCGCGGGCAGGCTTGGCGCGGACGCCGTTGGATTCGATGCGGCCCATTTCGCAGGCCTTGGAGGCAAGTTCGCGTGTCTTGAAGAAGCGCGCCGCCCAAAGCCATTTGTCGATCCGCGTTCCGTCCATGCAGACATTGTACTTCCGGGGTACCCCCCTCCCCCTATTTATGCAAAGTATTCAAACTAAAGAGAAAAGTATATGTACCGGTGGTATACCGACTATGTACCGGGGGTATACGACCGGGGCACCTTTTATCTCTTCCACCCTATTTAAATTGTATGCGTTTGGGCATAACTAGTATGCCAAGTATTTGTTGGAGGTAAGTTGCTGGGAGGGAATGGGTTATTGGATATTTGGAGGCTCGAGGGTCTTGACACGCGGAATTGCTGAGGTTTTTGGGGAAAGAATTTCAGCCATGCGTGCATTCCCACCCTTCCTCACCCCACCAGCAAAGCTGGTGGGGACCCCGATCGCAAAATACGCGAAGGATGGGACACTCAAAATTTTGTGGTGATTCGAAGATGGTCAATGTGGATTTATCGTCTCCCACCCTTCGCAAAGAACGCGAAGGATGGGGCACCCAAAATTTGGGAGTGAGTTAGGGTGAGCCACCCGCCCACCCGCCTGAAGACTCAGAGCTGCGGTGGGGGTGGGGCTGGATGCATCCTGCATTGACATAATGAGGAGGGCAACCTACCGGACGCCGTGTTCGGTATGCTTGAGTGCAGGTGATGCTACGTCCTTGACTTTGACCAAGATACCCATCCATCGCGCAGCTCTGCCATTGTCGGGAAGCAGGAGAAGCGTTGTGTTTGCAGCTCTGCTATCGCTTGCATTTGCGCCGGTTTTGTCTGCGCAGAGCGAACCTTCTGCGGCGATGGATGCGACGGCGCTGGTCCGTCGCGCGGTGCAACACAGGCTGGACGCGGAGAAGAACCATCCGCTGATTCGCTATGTTGTGCAGCGGCGCGACGAGCGCCGCGTTACAACCAAGGAGATTATAGAGACGGTGGACGGCGACGTTGCGCGCCTGATGGAAGTGGATGGCAAGCCGCTGAGCGCCACGGCAGAGCGGGCGGAGATGGACCGCCTGAACGCACTGGCTGCGCACCCGGAGATGCAGGAGCGCCGCCAGAAGAGCGAGCAGAAGGATGCAGAGCGCGTGGACCGGATGCTGGCACTGCTGCCGGATGCGTTTCTCTACCGGTTTGAAGGGATGACCGCCTGCGGAGCGGGCCAGTGCATTCGGTTGAGCTTTACACCGAATCCGAAGTTCACCCCGCCCAGCCTGGAGTCGGAGCTGATGCGCGGCGTGGCAGGCGAAGTGTGGATCGACGAAACGCAGGAGCGGCTGGCGCGGCTGGATTGCCACTTTATTGCGGATGTCGAGTTTGGATTTGGGATTCTGGGCAAGCTGAACAAAGGTGGAACGGTGCTGCTGGAACAGAGCGATGTTGGCGAGCACGACTGGGAGCTTACAGGCCTGACTCTGCATGTGACAGGCAAGGCGCTGATGTTGAAGTCGTTGAGCTTTCAGATCCAAGAGAAGGCGAGTCAGTTTGCTCCGGTTGCGGCTGGATTGAAGTATAGAGACGCGATCCAGATGTTGAAGCAAAGCGGACCATAGAGGAAAGCTGAAATAAGACTTGTGGCAATGGAGGAAGAAGGCCCGGGGCTAAAGCCCCATGATTTTACGTGGCTAATTCAGGGGGCTGAAGCCCCCTGCTAATCCGGAAAGACAAAAACGGAGAGTTTTTCAGCAGCCTCTAAAGCCCCCATTAATTTGAGTTTATTCACAGGGTAAATCCCACGTTAATACGGAAAGACAAAATCCCCACTCATGCGATGAAGCCGCATGAATGGGGCACCCGGCTAATCCGGAAAGACAAAAACGGAGAGTTTTTCAGTAGTCTCTATAGCCCCCATTAATTTGAGTTTATTCGCAGGGTAAATCCCACGTTAATACGGAAAGACAAAAACCCCACTCATGCGATGAAGCCGCATGAATGGGGCACCCAGTTAGAGCGACTGCGCGGTGATGGTTACGAAGGCGCTGGTGAGGGATGGGGACGATGCGGTGAGGCGCATCTCTCCCGGTTGCCCGGAGGATTGCACGAGTGCCAGCGCACGGCCAGCGAAGGCCTTGCGGCGGTCGCTCTGATAGCTCTCGTGGCTATCGGCCTGTCCGTTGTCGAGGCCGAGGATACGACCGGGGCCTCTGAGTGCGAAGACCACTTCGTTATCGGCGGTTGGCACGACGCGGCCCTGGCTGTCGACGATCTCGATTGTGACGTGGGAGAGGTCGTCCCACCGTGTGTTAATGCTCGTTCGGTCAGGAGTGAGGCGAATGGCTGCCGGTGCGCCGATGGTGGTTTGCTCCACGGTTTGCACAACCTTGCCATCCCTGGTGCCGACAGCGCGCAGCGTACCGGGTTGATAGGGCACATACCATGCGAGATGCAGGTCGCCGGTGGTTTGAATTGCGTTGTCGCGGGGCGGGAAGTTGGAGTATCGGCCCTCCATGCCCATCTCGGGGAACATATAACCCTGGACGCCGAGGCTCTTGCCATTGAGGAAGAGTTCGACGGTATCGCAGTTGGTGAAGCAGATGACGGGAATGATCTGGCCCTCCTTGCCCGCCCAGTTCCAATGCGGCGAGAGGTGCAACACGGGTGTTTTGGTCCAGAGGCTCTGGTAGAAGTAGAAGCCATCCTTGGCGAAGCCGCAGGTATCGATGACACCGGAGCGGGAGGACTTGGAGGGCCAACGCGCCTCGCCGAGGTAGTCGATGCCGGTCCACATGAAGTCGCCGCAGACGTAGTCGTAGACCTGGGTGAAGCGCTGCAACTGCTCGACCTCGATGCGTTGGTTGGATGCGGGGCGAAACTGGCTGGCAGTGGGGTTAGCACTGGGGATGAAGCTAGGCATGGCACCGTTCTCGGTGCCGATAAAGCGGCGCTGGGGAAAGTCGTGGCGATCGATGCTGTAGAACTTTTCGCGGCGATCGCGCCATCGGCCAACATAGTTGTAGCCGACGACGTCGAGTTCGGCGAGGAACTCCGGCAACGCGCCTCGGGGCTCCGCGACGATCTGGTCGCATGCCACGGTGACCAGTCGGGTGGGGTCGTTGTCATGCAGGATTTTATTCATGGCACGCAGCGTCTCCACACCACGGGGCACGTCCTGGTCTGGGACTTCATTGCCCGCACTCCAGATCACGATGGAGGGATGGTTGCGGTCGCGGGCGATCATGTCGGTCATGTCGCGTGCAGCCCACTCGTCGAAATAGAGGTGATACCCGTTAGCGGGCTGTTTGGGCTCGCGCCACTCGTCGAAGGCCTCGGCCATGACGAGGAAACCCATGCTGTCGCACAGGTCAAAGAACTCGGGAGTGTGGGGATTATGACTGGCTCGGATGGCGTTGCAGCCCATCTCTTTGAGCAGGGCGAAGCGCCGTTCCCATATACGCTGCGGTACTGCTGTGCCTGCCGCGCCACCGTCGTCGTGCAGGCAGACTCCGTTCAGCTTGACGCGCTCGCCATTCAGGAGGAAGCCTTTGTCCGCGTCGAACTGGATGGTGCGAATGCCGAAGGGAGTGGTTGCGGTGTCCACCTCCGCGCCACGCTGGAGCAGCATCTGGCGCGCGGAGTAGAGATTAGGAAAAGTGTGCGACCAGAGTTTGGGCTGGGGCACGGCGATGCGCTGGACGAAGAGATGGTCCCCACCGGCGGGAATCTCTGCCGCTGATTCTGCCGACTGCACGGCAGAACCGTTCTGGTCGAGGAGCGCTGTCCTGAGTGTGCAGGATGCGGATTGCGCCGTATTGTTGCGCACGCGGGTGGAGACTTCGACGGTAGCATTCTGCGCGGTGATCTGCGGAGTGGTGACGCCTGTGCCCCACTGGTCGATGTAGACAGGGCCGGTGTCGATGAGCCAGGTGTGGCGATTGATTCCGGAGCCGGAGTACCAGCGCAGGTTGGGCTGATGCGAGTTGTCCACACGCACGGCGACGACGTTGGGCTGTGTGCCGAAGTGAAGGTGCGGCGTGAGGTCGTAGTAGAAGGTGGTGAATCCGTAAGGCCGCGTGCCGAGGTGCTGTCCGTTGATCCAGACATCGCTGCACTGGTACACGCCATCGAATTGCAGCAGGATGCGGCGGCCCGCATCGGCGCGGGGAAGCTGGAAGGACTTGCGGTACCAGCCGATGCCGGTGGGCAGGTAGGCTCCCGAGCTTCCGCATGGCTCCGTCTCGCTGAAGGGGCCGCTGATGCTCCAGTCGTGGGGAATGATGACGGGCGTCCAGGAGCCTACAGTGGACTGCGGCAACTGTGCGTCGGGTATATCGCCTTTGGTGAAGGTCCAGCCGTCGTCGAAGCTGGAGCGACGCGCGCGGGGCGGATTGGCTGGCGCAGTTGCCTGGCCGGCGAGGGCTTTTTCCATTCCGATTGCGGAAGCAACCCCAACCAGGGCCGCATCGCCCAGGAAGTCTCTACGCGTAAGTTCACGGCTCATGGTGCGGTACTCCTATGTTGCCTGAGTTCAGGTTCTGCTGGACCTCAATAGGTTGCAACCGAGACGCGCAGGACCAGAGGCGCGGAGGAGAAGTTGAGGCCGTAGTCTGTCTGGTCGCCGTTCAGGATTCGCTTGAATTTGAAGGCACCATTTTCGTAGGTTCCCTCTTCGACTTTGAGGAACTGGCGGTGAATCCACTTGCCGTCGATCTGGGCGGAGGGAGTCTGCCCAGTGCCATTCACAATCTGCTGGGACTTGCGTTGCTGCTCGGTGCCGGCTGGGCGGAAGTCCACATGGGCATTGAATCCAGCTACCAGAAACTGGTTGTCCTTGAGTTGCGCAACCAGGGCGCGACCTGAGGGGTCGGTGCCTTGCCGGGGAGCGGCACCGCGGCCCGAACCGTAGGTGACCACGGCGTCCCATTCTCCGAAGTGGAGCGTCTGGGTGGGCTGGCTTGTCTCCTCCGCCACGGCCTGCAGTTTGCCTTCGAAGTTGAGGCGCGCGATGTCGCGCATCATGGGGCCGATGAGGATGTAGTTCTGCGCGGTGGGTTGCAGGAAGCTATCCTGCGAACCGGATTGTGGCGCGGGAGCCCGCGTGTAGTCCAGGCCGAAGGGCGAGTAGCCGATGGTCTGGCGTCCGAGGGCGGAGAAGAAGAAGCGCGCGGTGGAGGCGGAGCTGCTGGTCTCGGGGACGAAGAGAGCGTTGTCCGGCCGATGATAGAGGTCGAGAATCTTGAGATACGCGGTGGCGTCGTTGTTGTAGATATCGGGCGCGAGGACGTCGATGGCGGGGGCCTCCGCCTTCCATATATTGAGCACATTGTCTGTGGGGCCACCGGACTCGTAGCTACCGGGCGCGCCGGGCTTGATGGGATCGCGCAGTGCGGCGTTGACGTAGAGCGGGAGCGGATAGACTGCTTTGCCGGCGGCGGCGATCTGCCCGACGTAACGGGCGATGGCCCAGGCGTGGAAGTTTACCTCGGCTTCCGTGCCGAAGACATCCTGCCAGCTGGCGGTGCGCGATCCGGGCGACACGTTCATGGCCTTTAGAACCTCGGCTGGGACTGGCGCGGCGAAGAGCTTCTCGGAGGCTGGCGAGTAGTCGCGCAGGGTGCCCCATGTTCCGGTCTCGTTCTCGACTTGAACCATGAGCACCGTGTGCTGCGGATCGGCGGACTTCAGATGTTTCATGAACGCTGTAAATGCGTGGATGTCGGCGTCGAGCGATGCCTGGGCAAAGGGCGAGGGAGAATCGACCGGCTCGCCGCGCTTGTTGACGACATGGGAGTACTTTTCGGGCTCGAGCTTCATCCATTCGGGCATGTAGTGCTGGCTGCCGTTCTTCCATGTGCCGAACCAGAGCAGCACCAGATGCAAGTGGTGCGCGCGCGCCTGGGCGAGGACCGTGTCGATCTGCGAGTAGTCGAACTGGCCGGGCTTTGGTTCGAACTGCTCCCAGTAGATGGGGGTCTCCACGGTGTTGACGTGCAGGGCCTGGGCGGCGGGCCACACCTGCGAGAGCGTGGCCGGCCAATCGCTGGAGTTGTTGGTTTGCATGCCCAGCATGAGATAGGGAGCGCCATCGACCATGAGGGCGTAACGGCCATCCTGCTGCACGATGCTGGGGATGGGGTTTGCTTTTGTCTGCGCCTTATCCTGCGTTTGGGCCTGTGCTGCGAAGCCTACAACCGATGCCAGTAAAATTGCCGCGAATATTCCGTACTTTCTCATTTGCCTGTCAGTCCTCATGGATGTGCCTTGCCCAATGGCTGCCTGCACGTTCTTTGTTCTGCGACAACCGGACATCTCCTGCCCTGAAGCTGTCTACAGACGTGAAAAAACACCGTGTTTTGGACAGCGCCAGCTTACCACTCCTGCCGGAGTAGCTGGAGGGATTCTTGAGGAGTTGTGACGGCCTCCGCCGATATAGGGACGTTGTGGGGACGGCACGAAGGCTTCTGGGGAGTGATTGCAATGCACGCAGCTTCACAACCGCAGTCTGGGAGGCTGATAATGGGCGATCAAGAACAGGGCCCGCCTGAAGGCTTCAAGGAGAATGATTGTGGGGCAAAGAACACGCCGGGAATTTTTGAAGGATGCCGCGCTGGCTGGCGCCGGTTTAGGTGGCGGAGGCCGCGGAGGCGGTACTCCAGCAGCGGGCGATGGCGGCGCGTGATGAAGGATCTCTCTCTAAACACGATGAAGAAAATGCATTTCCTGCTGATGGTGCCAATGCTGACGATGGGGCTGGTGGCTGCCTCTTCCGATGCGCAGACGGCCGCTGCGCGCGGCGTAACCCAGCAAGCTGCCGATCTGGCGCTGTTCGAGCGGAAGGCGGCGCTCTCAAAGGAACTGGGCGCAACCCACATGCTGGTTACTGAAGGGCTTCCGCTGGCCACGTGGGAGATGGATGCGTCAGATCCTTACCCGATGTGGTTTGTACACCACGCCGGTCTGCTGACGATCTTTCCGCCGGAAGAACTTCAGCCGTATGTGGACGCGAAGTACTCGGCTGAGGTGTCGGGGATATTGCAGCAGCGGTGCGAGGTACTGGGCAAGGTTGGACTGAAGGGCGTGTGGAATGCGAATGAGCCGGAGGTGCTGCCGGAGGCGTTTTTTACGGCGCACCCGGAGTTGCGCGGGCCGCGCATCGATCAGCCGAACCGATCGCGCACGGTGTACTTCGCCCCCAGCGTGGATGAGCCTGAGACTTTGCGGATCTATCGCGAGTCGATGCAGCGGTTGCTGAAGGCGTGCCCGGAGGTTGAGCAGTTCAACTGGGTCACGATCGATGCGGGATCGGGATTTGACTGGGCTCCGTCGCTTTATCCGGGCATCAACGGCAACAGCAACTATAAAGACCGGCCCATGTCGGACCGCGTCACGGGTTTTCTGATCAATGCGCAGCAGGCCGCACGGGAAACGGGGCACGAGATCCAGATCAGCCTGAATCCGATTACGGCGCGACAGTGGATGGTGCCCACTTTCTCGGCGGACTTGCTGGACAGCCTTGTGCGCAAGCTGCCTCGTGGACTGGCGGTGGAGGGTCGCGAAGGGCCCGATGGCCGGGCCTATGCGGGCGTGTCACAGGAAGGAGGCGCGGGGGCTTTCTACCCAGTGGTGGGTATCGTTGTGCCATCGCTTAGCAGCGGTGGAGGGGCTGCGGCGGCACGACGGATGATTAACTTTGGCGACGCGACCACCATCGACTTCAACGATCGCCTGCTGAAGTTCACCGCAGGCAAGCCGATGCGTACGCTGGCTGAACGAGTAACGACGCTGCGCGCCTTCGCCGCAAGCGAGGTGGGCGAAGGTCAAGCGGACAACTTAGTAGATGTATGGAGTGCACTGAACGACGTTCAGCAGAACCTGCAGGTGCTGGACTTTGGCAGCATGCTGCGCATGGGACACGTTCTGAATCGCTGGATTACACGGCCTATGGTGCCGTTTCCGGAGAATCTGACCGCAGCGGAGACGAAAGACTATCGCCCATTCCTGTTCCAGGCGAAGGGGGACGAGCAGGCCAGCGATCTGATCGACATCCAGGCGATGCGAATGTACGAGGGGTGGGGCGCACGGATGCTGTTCCAGCGGACAATTGAGATCACGTTGCCTCGTGCTCGCAGAGCCATGAGCCTGGTGGAAGGGATTCAAAGTGCGGCGAAGGACGATGCTACAAAGAAGCAATGGGAGATGATGGGCAAGCGTCTGCAAGCAGTTATTTATCTGCTGCAATCGGCGGACGACATGGTGGAGTACCAGGCCCAACTGGATCGCGTGAAGGCGATGGGCGCGAAGCCCGATGCAAATCCTGTGCTGGGCGTCCAGTCCGGTTGGGACCGCACCGACCTGATGCAATTGGCGCGCAGGGAGATTGACACCATGGTGGATCTGAATCGCCTGCTGCAAAGCACGAAAGAACCGATACTGGACCTTGCGCCGACTCCCACGGACGAGACGGTAATGCGCCTGGGTCCCAACATTACGGCGCAGATCAAGCACAAGATCGATGTGATGAACGCGCACTGGCGCGACTATGATCGCCTGTTTACTGCACCGAATCCATAGAGAACAACAGACCGCCAAGGGGAGAGTATGAGCGATACATCTGCGCCAGCTTCCAGCCTCCTGGAGGAACGGGTGATTCGCAAGATCACCTGGCGGCTGATTCCGTTTCTGATGCTGCTGTATTTTGTCGCTTTTCTGGACCGCATCAACGTTGGATTTGCCGCACTGACGATGAACCGGGATGTGGGTCTGACGGCGCAGATGTTCGGGCTTGGATCGGGGATCTTCTTTTTGGGCTACTTTGTGTTTGAAGTGCCCTCCACGGTGATACTGCACAAAGTGGGGGCGCGATTCTGGATTGGCCGGGTGATGATTACCTGGGGCCTTGTGTCGATTGCAATGGCCTTCACGCGTGGGCCGATCAGCTTCTATGTGCTGAGATTTCTGCTTGGCGTGGCGGAAGCAGGATTTTTCCCTGGAATCATTCTCTACATAAGCTACTGGTTTCCGGCGAACCACCGCTCGGCTGCTACAGCACTCTTTATGGCTGCGGCACCGGCCGCGGGACTTATCGGATCGCCTGTGTCTGGTGCATTGATGCAGATGAACGGCATGCTCGGACTGCGCGGATGGCAATGGCTGTTCCTGGTGGAGGGCGGACCGGCTCTGGTGCTGGGGCTGATCACGTTCTGGTATCTGACGGACCGGCCGGCGGAGGCGCAGTGGCTGGATGCGGAGGAGCGCGCGTGGCTGACGCAGGCAATCGTCGAGGAGCAGACCGCCCTCACAGATCCACGCAGCTACAGCGTGTGGCGCGCCATGATGGATTGGAAGGTGCTGGCGCTGTCGCTGGCCTACTTCGGGACCTCCGCCGGGCTGTACACCATTGGATTCTGGGCTCCGCTGATCGTCAGATCTCTGGGTTTCTCGGTCTTCCGCGTCGGGTTCCTGGTTGCCATTCCGAATCTGATCGCGGTGATTGGCATGGTGTTGTGGTCGCGCCATTCCGACCGCACGGGCGAGCGTTACTGGCACGCAGCGATTGCGTGTTTGGTCGCCGCTATTGGAATGGCGATGGCTGCACATGCGGGCACCTCGGCGATTCTGGCAATCACTGGGCTCTCACTTACGGCGTTCGGGGTGAGCGCTGCCAAACCGCCGCTATGGAGCCTTCCCACAATGTTCTTTGGCGGCACGGCGGCGGCCGCCTCCATCGGATTGATCAACTCGCTGGGTACGTTAGGCGGATTTGTTGGGCCGATCATGGTCGGCGCAAACAGCGGTGGCGGCGGACATTTCAGTCGCGGACTTACTATGGTTGGCGGTACGCTGATAGTGTCGGCTGTGACGATCCTCATTCTGCGCTTCGTGATACAAGGCGAGACGAACCAGAACCTTCCAACCCGAAAGGCGCTTTAACATGCCCCATGACAGTGCAAGAAACCGGAGCTACAGAATTGCCGTTATCCCCGGTGATGGAATTGGCGGGGAGGTTGTGCCGGAGGGTGTATGCGTGCTGCAGTCCGCCGCAACGCGATTCGGCTTCAAGCTTCAACTCGATGAGTTCGACTTCGCCTGCTGCGAGTACTACCTGAAGCACAACAAGATGGTGCCGGACGATTGGAAGGAGAAGATTGGCCACCACGACGCCATCTTCTTCGGGGCCGTGGGCTGGCCGGAGAAGATTCCCGACCACATATCGCTATGGGGATCGCTGATTGCCTTCCGCCGGGAGTTCGATCAGTATGTCAACCTGCGGCCGGTCCGGCTGATGCCCGGTGTGCCGTGTCCACTGGCCGGACGCAAGCCCGGCGACATTGATTTCTTTGTGGTGCGCGAAAACACGGAAGGCGAATACTCCTCCATCGGCGGCAGAATATTTCCAGGGACCGACCGCGAGGTCGTATTGCAAGAGACCGTGATGACACGAATCGGTGTGGACCGCATTTTGAAATTTGCATTCAACCTGGCGCAGCGGCGCGAGAAGAAACATCTGACATCGGCCACGAAATCGAACGGTATCTCCATCACGATGCCATTCTGGGACGAGCGCGTGGTGGAGATTGGCAAAGCCTTCCCCACAGTCACATGGGACAAATATCACATTGATATTCTGACCGCGCAGTTCGTTCTCAATCCCGACCGGTTCGACGTGGTGGTAGCGTCGAACCTCTTCGGTGACATTCTCTCCGACCTAGGACCGGCGTGCGCGGGAACGATCGGCATCGCACCCTCCGGCAACATCAATCCGGAAGGCCGCTTTCCATCGCTCTTCGAACCAGTGCATGGCTCCGCACCGGACATTGCCGGCCAGGGTATCGCGAATCCAATTGGCCAGATATGGTCCGCCGCCATGATGCTGGACCATCTTGGTGAAGTGGAGGCAGGGGCTGCGATCCTCAGAGCAATCGAGAGAACGCTGATTGATAAATCGCTCTGCACCCGCGACGTTGGCGGCACGGCAAATACATCCGCCGCGGGCAAGGCGATCGCTGACGCGCTTGCTGCTGGAATCTGAACTGTCTGGCTAGCAAAATGATGCGGTCACTTCACTGCTCGCGTATGCCTGCGGGCGATTCCGATGTTACGGAGCTCAAGGAAGCGCCATTGAGGATGAGCGCGGCACGCTGATCGTCGAATGCATGTTCCCATTTGGCGATTACGATGGTGGCAACTCCGTTGCCAATGATGTTGGTGACAGCGCGCGCAGCATTGGTGAACTGTTCCACGCCGAGCAGCAGGACCAGGCCCGCGGCAGGAATCTGGTGCATGGTCGCCAGGGTCGCGGCCAGTGTGACAAAGCCCGCTCCGGCGACCCCGGCTGACCCTTTTGATGTGAGCATGAGCACCAGCAGGACAGCGATCTCGTCCGCGAGGCTGAGGTGCGTATTGGTGGCCTGGGCGATGAAGATTGCGCCCATGGCCAGGTAGATGGCGGTGCCGCCGGCGTTAAAGGTGTAGCCCGCGGGCATCACCATGCCGACGATGGACCTCTCGCAGCCGAGCTGCTCTAGCTTGAGCATCAAGGGCGCCATCACCGCCTCTGACGAGGAGGTGCCAAGGGTGATGAGGATCTCTTCGCGGAAGTATCGCAGCAGTTTGAAGAGACTGAATCCCGCTGCTCGCGCGATGCCGCCCAGCACCACAACTATGAATACGATGGATACGATCCAAACCTCGGCCGTGAATTGCGCCAGCGGCCTCAGGCTGCGCAGGCCATACTGTCCGATGGTGTATGCCATGCCGCCGAATGCGCCGATGGGCGCAAGGCGCATGACGAAACGCACGATGCCGAAGAGACCACGGAGAAAGAGGTCCAGCATATTGACCAGCGGGCGTGCGGCCTCGCGGAACTGCGAGAGCGCCAGGCCGAAGAGTACGCCGAAGAGGATGATCTGGAGCACATTGCCACTGACAAAGGCATCGCCGATGCTGGATGGGATGATATTGAGCAGGAAGTCTACGAAGCCCAGATGCTGGGCGGAGGCGGTGTATCCGGCGATGGCTTTGGTATCGAGCGTGGACGCATCGATGTTCATTCCGCGTCCGGGATGCAGCAGGGTTACGGCGATCAGCCCCATCAGGAGTGAGACCGTGGAGACCACCTCGAAGTAGAGCAGCGCCTTGGCTCCGACGCGTCCGACTTCCTTGAGATCGCCCATACGCGCGATGCCGATGACGACGCTGGCGAAGATGATGGGAGCAAGTGTCATGCGGATGAGGCGGACAAATCCATCGCCCAGCGGCTTGAGCGTGACGGCCTGGTGAGGGAAGAACACTCCCATGAGGATGCCGAGCACTATGCCCACCAGCACCTGCAGCCATAACGGCCCCAGCAGGGGACGGCGTGTGGCCGGAGTTGCTGTGCTGACATCTTGACCAGACATAGTGGGTCTACTCCGCAAGCGAACGCATCACACGAATCAAGTCTGATTTTCCTTCGAAGCCGATGCCGGGCAGATCGGGCATGGCAATGTATCCGCCCTCGACTCGGACGCCGTCCGGAAAGCCCCCATAGGGTTGGAAGAGGTCGGGATAGCTTTCATTTCCGCCAAGTCCGAGTCCGGCTGCAATGTTGAGGGACATCTGATGCCCGCCGTGCGGAATGCATCGGCGCGGCGACCAACCTGCCACCTTCAGCACCTGCAAGGTACGCAGATATTCACACAGGCCGTAGGACAAAGCGCAGTCGAACTGGAGCCAGTCGCGGTCTGGGCGCATGCCTCCGTAGCGCAGCAGATTGCGCGCATCCTGATGGCTGAAGAGATTTTCTCCAGTGGCCATGGGGCCGGGGTAGAACTCCGCAAGGGCCGCTTGCAACGCATAATCCAGCGGATCGCCTGCCTCCTCGTACCAGAAGAGAGGATACTGGCGCAGCATTTTGGCGTAGGCAATCGCGGTCTCCAGATTGAATCGGCCATTGGCATCGACGCCAAGCTGCGCGTGGCTGCCGATCTCCGCGAGCACGGCTTCGATGCGTTCGCGGTCTTCGTCGATGGTGGCGCCACCGATCTTCATCTTGACCACGGTGTATCCGCGGTCGAGATAGCTGCGCATCTCCGCGCGCAGGGCAGAGAGATCCTTGCCGGGATAGTAGTAGCCACCGGCGGCATAGACGAAGACGCGCGGATCGGCCTGCATACCGTGACGCTCCGCAAGCAGACGGAAGAGCGGCATACCTGCGATCTTGGCTACGGCGTCCCACACCGCCATATCGATGGTGCCAACCGCGACGCTGCGTTCGCCATGCCCGCCGGGCTTCTCGTTGTGCATCAGCACAGACCAAATGCGGTCGGGATCGAGGTTGTCGCCGGGGTCGTTCAGCAGGTCGGCCGGCGGAGCCTCCAGCAGGCGGCGCGCAAACCGCTCACGGATCAGTCCTCCCTGACCGTAGCGACCATTGGAGTTGAATCCATAGCCGATGACAGGCTTGCCGTCTCGAATTACATCGGTGACGACGGCGACCAGTGAGCAGGTCATCCGCGAAAAATCGATGTATGCGTTGGCAATCGGGCTAGAGATGGGCGCTGTAATTTCACGCAGGTCTACGATGCGCATGACGCCTCCTTGCATAGCTGCGCTCAACCAGTATGCCGTTTGGACGGGTTGTCACGACAGATTATTATTTCCTTTGAGTATGCCGAGCCAGCAAAGCGTTGCTGGATTACGGAGTGACAGAGTCCGGCGCGGCGCGGCTCATCAGGATGCGCACGTCGGTGGACTTGTTGATGGAGAAGGCAGGCGGCGAGCTGGGCGCGGTGATGGCGAAGAAGTCCGCGCGATGGACTTCGTCGAGATAGATGGCGGGGCGCGCATCGGGCGCGACGGGTGCGACCTCAACGTGGCTCATCTCCAGGCGATTGACGTGACGGAAGTAGAAGCCGTAGGCGGGCAGCGGGCCCAGCATGGACGGCTCTGGGTAGGAGTTTTCGTGCTCGCCAACCTCGATCTTGGCCTGATCGGCCGTGCCTCCGCCGACGCACTCGACGAAGACATCGGAGATTTTGAGGTCTTCGACAGGGAAGCCGGGAATACCGGTGATGTTGGAGCCGAACCTGGATACGGTGTTGTGGCATGAAATGTTGGAGATTAACACGCGCTTGAGGGTACCTGGGACGGTGCTCTGATCCGTTCCCACAGCGCCCTTGGGGCCGCGCAGGCGCGCGCCAAGGCGCACGAAGATGGGGCAACTGCCGATGTCGCGCATGGTGATGTTGGAGATGGCGACATCTTCCAGATGGGCGCCGTCCACGGTCTCAAGCGCGAGGCCCTGGCAGCCCTCGAAGACGCAGTTGGAGACGGTGAGGTTGACAAATCCACCGTTGGATTCCGTGCCCAGCTTGATGCGTCCTGTGCCGCTGTTCGGCCTGCGCTTCCAGGTGCCATCCATCACGCTGCCCAGCTCCCAGCAGCCGGCGACGTAGCAGTTGGTGATGTTGATGTTGTTGCAGGAGCGGTTATAGCCCAACGCAAAGCTGGCCTTGGGGACGATAGCGTCATCCCAGGGCGAGTTGACGGTGCAGTTGGAGACGCGCACATTCTTGCAGCAGTCGATGTCCATGCCGTCGCGGTCGGTGTCGATCCTGAGGTTGTCGATGGTGAGGTTGTCGACCCCTGTGACCAGGATGGCGAAGTGGCCTCCCTTGAGCATGGAGAAGTCGCGCAGAACCACGTTGCGGCAGTTCTTGAGGCCAATGGCCTTGTTGCCGACGCCGGCCTGCTCCGCCTGGTACTGGGGATAGTTGCCTCGTCCGGGACGCGCGGCACCGGCAGCTGGTCCACCGGCAGCGCCTGCTCCGCCACGTCCACCTGCTGCGCCAGCTGCCGCTGCTGCACCTGCTCCGCCTCGTCCACCGGCTGCGCCGGCTGCCGCGGCTGCGCCGGGCGTGCCAGGATCGCCGGGTCGTTCTACATGGGTGCCGACACCGGTAGCACCGCCGGTATCAGCGGGGGGCCTGCCAGGGCCTGCGCCGAAGCTGAGACCCTTCCCCCAGATGAGGCCGGGGCCGGTGATGGAGAAGTCGCTGATGCCGTCGCCCCAGAGTAATGAGTTGTGCCAGTGGTTGTGGCCGTAGTCCTGATAGGCATCCCATGCCGTTTTTGGCTCGGCCGCGTCGTAGGTTCCGCCCATGTATCCGGTTGTCTGGCCGGGCAGGGGAGATTCCGCGGCAATAATGGCGCAACCCTGCGAAAGATACAGATCGACGTGGCTCTTGAGCCGAATAGAGAAGCTGACATAGTTGCCCGCGGGGAAGATGACGGTGCCTCCACCGGCGGCGGCGGCCGCTTCAATGGCCTTGTTGATGGCGGGCGAGTCGACGGTTTTGCCATCGCCGGTTGCGCCGTAGGTACGCACGTCAAAGAGCATGGGAGAGAGTGCCGTGACAGCGGCTTTTTTGGCTGCGGCAAACGCTGGAAGGGTGGAGGCGGCAAGACCCATGCTGCTGAGTCTTAGTAGATCGCGGCGGGCAGAATCGAATGGTTTCATGGCGGGGTCATCCTAGCAGAATGGGTATGTCAAATGGAAATCTTGCTGGTTGGAAAGCGAAGGTAGACATATTGCGAATGGGGTGGAGGAGCTATGGGGATGCCGGCGCTGGAGTTGCGCTGGCGAATTTGGAACTCTCGTCTAACTCAAGGCGCAGGTAGTCCCAGACGACTCCGCTTTGCAGGTCGCCGGCGGGCACGGTGAAGGTCATCTGATTGACACCAGGCTTGAGTAGGGCGGCATCGAACTTGAGTGTGCGCTGCTGCCATAGACCCTTGTCGGTGTTGTAGCGGATGGCGTCGGTATTGATGAGGCGGGCGTTGAGGGGATCGCTGCCGTCGCCGACAGATCCGGCGTTTTTGCCATTGACGGCTACGGTGAGGCCTCCGCGCATACTGTTGGCACCAGCCAGGGCAACACGCAGGGCAGCGGTACCTTGCCCCTGTTTCGGCAGGTTGAATTGGATGGTCCAAACGGTCTGGCTTCCGCTGCCATATATCTTCCATGGGCCGGACTGGTCGGTCTGCGGATACTGCGTCAGCGACTCAGCTTTCAGCCAGCCAAAGCGCTGGTTGGCGGGGTCCTTGGCCTCAGGGTTCACGAAAGACAGATTGGTGGCGTGGGGTACCTCCTCAAAGAACCAGTCCTTGTGCCAGTTACTTTTTCCGACCGTGTAGGTGAGGTCGTTGGGGAACAACAGAGCGTAGCGCATGTTCCATCCCCATAGCCAGTAGTTATCGCCGTCGCCTTTGAAAAACTCGTCGGCAGCGCGGTCAGGGTAGCCGATCTCCCAAATCTGCCGGCCATAGCGGACGGGCTTCCATACCAGCTTGCCCAGATCCACCGTCTTACCTGGCTGGACGGTGATGTTGGCCTGCGCGAAGTCGCCGAGCACTCCATCGGCGGTGGCGTGCAACGTGTAATTGCCGGGACGAACCTTGGTGATAGTGAATTTTCCGTCCCCGGTTCCATCGTTGAAGAATTGGTAGTACTTGGCTTCATGAATCCAACTGCCGGCGTCGGCAGCCGGAGCGAAGTTGCCAAAGCCTCCTCCTCCACGTCCACCTGGAGCTACGCTAGGTGCGGCGCCGGATCCTGCACCTGGCGCAGTGCCGGGCGCTGATACAACTCCCGCAAGCACAGCCGGTCGCGCAGGCCTAACCATGGTGGACGGATCGGCATCGGGATGGGTGAGGCCGATGGTGAGGTGAGGGAGCTTGGTCGATGCACCTTTCGGCGCCAGTGGGTCCTTGAGTACGATTTGCCCGGTAACGGTGCCGCGCTGCGCGAGGGGCGTGTAATCCACACCCTTGACCCAGTCGAAGGGCCATTTGGTGTTCTGCTTTTTGGCCTGCGCGAGGGCATCCTGCCACAGGGCGTTCGCGTTCGCAGTCCAGCTTGATGGCACTGTTGGATTCCCCGCAGTCGCCGCCAGCGTATCCAGCTCAGCCTTCGTGGTGGGTTTGGGGGCGTCGAGAGAGTTGACGTAGACAAAGATGGGGCCGATGACCTTGGTCCATTCTTCGCCGGCGGCAATATTTGTCCGTGTGCCGTCGTAATGGCCACTGTGCCAGTAATCGAGGATGATGGGCGTCGGGTTTCCGTTGTCGCCGAAGTGGGCATCCAGGTCGATCCTGGTAGGGCCGCCGCTGAGATACTCGATGGTGGGGTTAATAAACCAGATGCCAACATGCTCCGTGGTGCTGGACCACCCGTATGCGGGCGTTCTGTATTGCATGCCGGAGTAGCTGTACTTATGTTCGACAGAGTTCTTGTAGACGCCCTTGGACATAATGCGCTGCTCTTTGGCATGGACGACCACACCCATGCCCCAGTCGGTCGGGGCGGCCTCGAGCATGTTGCGGTCCTTGTCGACGCTGATCCAGTCGAAGGTGCGGTCGATGCCGTCGATGAAACGGTCCTCTGCCCCTGTACCAGCTGCGGGATAAGAGGCCGGATGATTAAAGATCGAGTAGGTATAGATGCCGCTTTCGCCACGGCCGAGGGAATACCGCAGTTCCACATCGCAAAGCGTACCGCCGCCGGGCGCCCCTGCCGTGAACATGAATGTACCGCCGCCGACGCCCTTGATGGAGACCTCTGCGCGCTCGCCGCTGTTGGTTGATGGGTCGATGGTAACCGTATTGGTCACCGAGGGCGCGCCCATGGGGGTATGTTCCCATACTCCACGGCTGCCGGTATTGAAGCCTCGATAGACAAGGCCCAGTAATGACCCGCTGTTTTTACTGACCGTCACCTTGACGATGCCATTGTCCATGGTCCACGAGTTGCCGTTGTCGACAAGCGTGACGAGCGAATTGGTTTTTGGCACATCCGCAAGCGGCGTGAATGGGGCTGCCACGCCAATGGGAGCAGGAGGTTGGATCACTGGAGCAGCTGACTGGGCCACGCATAACGGAGTCACGATCAGTGAAATGGATGCGAACGCAAGGAAGCACAACGGGCGGGCAGAACGAATCATCAACATGGAAGACCCCAGGTATGTGAGACGGCGTGGCCGTGCGCAAAGACGCAATCGCCGGCGAGGCGGGACTTATCGCAACATTGCAACCACGGCATCGCGGGGTGGGACGTTCATGGTGAACTTGCGTCCAGTCTGCGTGATGTGCGACTGTCCCCAGGCGTCGATCGCGGATTGAAATTCGCCGGTGGACGCAGCCAGCGTAATGGTCACCTGCTTCGCCTCCCGCGTCGGATTGGTCACCCATAGGTGGGTTCCACCCACTCCCTGATGCAGTCGCGCCTGCAATGTGGGGTCGTCGATGGCGACCTGCTGGGTCAGTCCGGCGAGTTTGAGAAAGCCGGCAAACAACTCCTTTGTTGCAGCGCCATGATGCAAGTAGTATCCCGCTCCGGGAAAGGAGCCGATGAGCAGGGTTCGCCCCTGGCCAAATGTATTCTCGACAGCGGCGGTGTTGCCATTGGAGTATTGGCCTGCCGCCTTGCCTCCATGCAGATCGTAGTCCTGGCGAAAGTAGCGGCCATAGATTTTGCTTCCCTTCACTTCAAGCATCAACTGTTCGGAGAGGTCCGGATCGAATTCGACAACCTTCTCGCGCGCGCCAAACAACTCATCGAGGCCGAAGTTCGGCTGGACCGTGCCAACATGGCCGTGATCGCCGAAGTAAGCCGGCAGCCCTTCGCAGATCAAGGTTCCACCATTCTGCACATATTTCTTCAGCCGGTCGGCGGTCTCGCGCTTCAACATAACGGGGTAGGAGAGATAGACGAGTTTGTACTCGTCGATATTCTCCAGAGCTACAAAATCCGCCAGGATATTCTGGTCGAAGAATGCCTGATACGCGCCTTTGGTCGATTGGGCATAGTACGCAGTATCCCCTTGCTGCACATAATTGAAGAGTTCGGACTCTGGAATGAAGAGCAGGCCAACATCGCCCTTCACTGGTTTGGACTGCCACACATCCGCGTGCGAGTTTGCCCACTTTGCCACGTTGCCCGCCATCTCTGCCCGCGGAGTGACGGAGCCATCCATGGCGAACGCGCCGAACGCGCCAAAGAGCGGCCCATCCAGCAACGGTCTCCATCGCGGATACAGGATGCCTCTGGCACCGCACGCGCAGGAGATGAGGTTCCAGATGCGCACATCCTCCGCGTCAGGCTGGCGGCCATCTTCCCGTGGCCGTCCAATCACCTGCGGCTGCATCCACAGTGGACCGGCCTCTGCCTCGGCGTGCCAGAACGGCTTGTCGCGCGCTCCTGCCCGCACAAGATCCATCGCCTGATATTGCAGCCACGGCGCATTACCGTGCCGCGACGCCACCCACGTCAAACCCCACACGTCCATCATCGCGGCAGAGCGCCATTCGTTGTGCGCGGAGGAGGGCAGCGTCTCCAGCGTGCCCGCAACTCCGTGCGCGCAGATCAAATGGTGCGGATCGAGCCTGCGAAATAGATCGACGCGCCACTTCAGCATGCGAAACGCGTCGTCGATGCGAAACTGCAACCAGTCCAGGCCCTCCGCATATCCGCCCAGGTTCTCGGGTGGTTCCACCTGGTCCCACGTCTCGTAGCTGTAGCGTCCCCACGCCTTGCCCAGAGCTTGCAGCGATCCATAACGCGTACGCAACCACTCGCGCAGCCTCTGTTTGCTGCCTTCGCAGTAGCAGTTCATCTTCCTCGCGCCGCCACCGGCGTAGGTGTTCTCGTTCCACAGATCGTAGCCAAGCAGCGCAGGATGGTTTCTATAGCGCAGGACCAACGCAGTCAGAAATCTTTCGGCTGCGGCCTGCGCCTCCGGATTATCCAGGCACAGACCGGGAAAGCCGCCGACCGCTGTGCTTTCGCCAATCTCGCTGTTCTGTACCGATCCATCGCTCGACTTATACCGCGCTGCTGCGTACCTGTGGAAGGCCCACTCGGGCGCATTGGTGGTGAACTCCCCGATGATCACTTTTAGTCCGTTCGCCGCGGCAAGATCCATCATGCGGTCGTAGTCGGCCCAGTCGAACTTTCCAGGAGCCACCTCGATTGCGCCCCACAGGAACCAGTGGCGCATGGTATTCATGCCAACGCGCGCCGCCGTCTGGTGGTCTCGCGCCCAATCTTCAGCAGGCGGATTCGATTTGCGGAAGTACACCGCGCCGTAGGGAAATACGGACCCCATGGCAACTTCCTTCGACTGCTGCAGCTGCTGCGCGAGCGCGTCTGCGTTGACCTCCATAGCCGGCAATCCGACTGCGGCGGATGCGCTTAAGAGGGCTGCCGTCCGCACAAACTCTCTGCGTGTAACTTCCAGGTCACCCTTCATCGCTTTTCCCTTCCTCGATCAAGAACTGCTTCCGCGGTCTGCAACGGAACTACGCATGGGGCAGTATAGAGGGTATTCAATACAGGGCGATACAGCGGTTTATTTCAGCGTGTATGCTGGGGCACGATGTCAATGCGCCTCCTGCAATTGCAGTGAGGAAGACGGAGGACAACACGATGGCGAAGCAGAGGATTTTGTGCTTGGTGGCCGTTTCACTGCTCTTGTGCGGATGGTGCGGAGATGGGATAGCGCAAGCTCCGCCAGCAAGCAGCAAGTCCGTGTTCAACATTCTGGATTATGGCGCTCACAGGGATGGCTCGGCGAGTTCCACCGAGGCGTTTCGCAGGGCCATTGCAGCGGCTCAAAAGGTGGGCGGAGGCACGGTATATGTGCCTGCCGGCAAGTACACAACCGGACCGATCCAGATGGTGAGCAATCTGACGCTCGACTTCGACGCAGGCTCGATCGTGCACTTTCCGGCGACTATTCTTCCACTCACTCCGGGGCGGCAACAGGGAGTCGAGACGCCAACGCCCATCCCGCTGATTGGCGGGCATGATCTGGAGAATGTAGCTGTAATTGGCCGGGGCATATTGACGACCAACAATCTGGACTGGATGCGTTTGCACTCGCGCGCGCTGCGCTCGGTGAACGACGCAGGCAGCGCCAACGGAGCGAATTGGGAGCGTTTGCTGACGGACCTGGAGGCACAGAAGCCAATCTCGCCGGATGAGTATCAGGCGGCGGCTTCAGAGTTGCGGCCATCGTTCATACGGTTCAAGGATAGCAAGAACATACGTATCGACGGGCTGCGCTTCATTGGATCGTCGATGTGGACGATGCATCTGCTGTACAGCGAAAATGCGGTGGTGCAGAACCTGGTGATCGAGGCGTATCCCGGGGTCCATGCCGATGGCATCGTGATCGATTCCAGCCGCTTCGTCCGGCTGGAAAATGATTACATCGACGCCGGCGATGATGGGCTGGTGATCAAGTCCGGCAAGGACCGCGACGGATTGCGGGTGAACCGTCCGACGGAGAACGTGACCATCACGAACTGCACGGTGCATCATGCGCAGTCGGCGCTGGCGATTGGCAGCGAGACCTCGGGCGGCGTGCGCAATGTGGTGGCAAGCAACATTACGGCAATTGATACGGTGAACGGAATCCACATGAAGAGCCGTCGCGGACGAGGCGGTGTGGTGGAGAACATACGTTTCGATAACTGGACGATGGAGAACGTGGGCTCGGCCATTACCATATCGGATGCGGGCTACCAGATGGAGGGCGAAGCGCCCGATCCCGGCACCGGCGCTGTGTCTCCGCGAACGCCCATCTACCGCGATATCGCGGTAAGCCACATAACGATCAATGGGGCAGGGGGTCTGATCGACGTCAGCGGGCTCGAGGAGATGCCGCTGACCGGCGTGCGGATCAGCGATGTGGTCGGGACTGGACGCCGGGGCTTGGTCGGCTCCTACACGAACGATCTGGAGTTGCATAATGTGCAGCTCAATGTGGAGTCGGGGCCTGCCTTCCGCATGACGCATTCCACCAACCTCGAGTTGGACGATGTGAGCACGCGCAAACCGATTCAGGGCACGCCGGTGATTCGACTGGAGGAGACGCCGGGAGCGGTGGTTCGCAACAGCAGGGCCTATCCAGGAACGAGCGTATTTTTGTCGACGCCAGAGGGAGAACTCAACAGCATCGTGTTCCAGTCGAACATGATGGCCAACGCCGCAACGCCAACCGCAGCAGGGACGCTATCGAGCCGCGCCATTACGACTGCCAGGACAAGAGATGCCTGCCTGGTGCAGTTCGATATCGATCTCAAACATCCGACAGAAGTTGGCAACGAGGCAATCACGTGCCTGAATATCATCGCTGCGGACCTGAAGCGCAGCCCCAGCGCGGCGCTGGCGCTGATAGGCAATGACGGAATGCGCAAATTGGGAGCGGAGTCCTCAATCGTCAGCGCGGAGGATGCTGCGCAGCGTGCGCGCAACAGCCGAGATTACCTGGTCAAGGAGAAGGGCATCGATCCCGCCCGGGTTCAGCTGTATGTTGGCGAGCCGAAGATAGCAGGCCCTGAGGATATCGACCGCGAGGAAGCGCAGATGGTTGCTGGAACCGTATTCGAAGGAAATGTGGAGACAGTTCTGGTTCCACAGGGCGCGGAGTTGAAGTACCAGGGCCTGACTGCGATCAAGTAGACCAGGGCCGCGTGAACGGATGCGAACGACGCGGCGGCTACAGAGAAGGACATATGATGACGAGCAAACGTAATTTGAAGTTACTGGCTGCGGTGCTGGCAACCGCCAGTATGTTGTGCGCACAGGAGACTCGCACAACGGTTCCGAACCCATCCTCCAACCCGCAGGATGACAGCAAGCTGAACAGCAGCGTGGTTCCGGATGCTTATGCGCTGACGGGACACTTCGACAGGATTGTCGTGATCCGGCTGAAGTACAAGGCAAACCTGCTGGATGGCATGAACAAGATCATTAAGGAGCAGCACATCCAGAATGGCGTGATCCTTTCGGCGGTGGGATCGTTGCGCGGATACGAGATCCACACCGTATCGAACCGCGAGATGCCCAGTCAGAACACCTATGTGAAGAACCCCACACAACCGGTGGACCTGGTGAGCATGAATGGATATGTCATCAATGGCCGTATCCACGCGCATATGACGATCGCAACGCCGGACAGGGTGATTGCCGGTCATGTGGAGCAAGGCAACGAGGTGTTCACCTTCGCGGTGGTCACCATCGGTGTTATGAACGGCACCAACCTCGACAAGATCGATGACAAGACATATCGCTGAGCAGATACATCCGGGTATTGCCCGAATCTGATGTGCGAGGCCCCATGGCGGAAAGTCCTCAAGTCAAGGCAAGAATGTCGAGACGGGAATGGATACTGGTTCTCCTGCTGGTGGTCTCGGTCGTCATCAATTACATCGACCGCAGCAATCTCTCGCTCGCCGTACCGCTCATCCAGAGGCAATTCGCTTTGTCCCCGATGCAGATTGGGTCGCTGCTCTCTGCATTCTTTTGGACCTACTCGCTGATGCAGCTCTCTGGCATTGCGGGGTGGGTATCGGACCGATTTCCGGTGGGATGGGTCATGGTGGGCGGATACCTTCTGTGGTCGGGTGCCACCCTGGTCACAGGGCTGGTCACAAGCTTCTCCACTCTCTACCTGGCGCGACTGTTACTCGGCGTGGGCGAATCGGTGGCGTATCCGTGCTACTCGCGCATCTTTGCCCAGCTTCCGCAACAGCATCGCGGACGAGCTAACGCGTTGATCGATGCGGGCACAAAACTGGGGCCAGCGACCGGGGCGTTTGTCGGCGGCCTCCTCCTGGTGCACTTCGGATGGAGGCTGCTCTTCGTCGTGCTGGGAGCCGGAGGCCTGCTGTGGCTTCTGCCCTGGGTACCGCTGATGCCGCGCGATGACCGTGCAGTTGAGGCCGTGAGTACGGCGGCGCTTCCATCCATCATGAAGTTGCTGCAAGTGAAGAGTGCCTGGGGAACCTTCCTCGGTCATTTCTGTGGAAACTACTTCTTCTACTTCTTGCTTGCATGGCTTCCGAACTACCTGGTGGGAGAGCAGAAGATGTCGATTGCGTCAATGTCGAGACTGACATCTGCCGTCTTTCTTTTGATTGCGGCTTCTACGGTCACTGCCGGATGGCTCTCCGACCGCTTGATTGCGGCGGGCGTCTCTGTGACGCGGGTCCGGCGGACAGCGGTGGTAGGTGGATTGGCTGTGGCCTCAAGCCTGCTTGCACTCGCATTCGTTCCTCGCAATCTAACTCTCTCCATCGCCGTCATGGCCGTCGCTTGCGTCGGATATGGGACCTTTGCCTCCAACCACTGGGCGATCAGCCAGACCCTGGCCGGCACTGCGATGGCTGGGCGATGGACCAGCGTGCAGAATGGCATCGCCAACCTCTCCGGTATTGTTGCCCCATGGGTCGCCGGCTGGATCGTGCAGATCAAAGGAAGTTCGCGCCTGGCGTTTGTCGTCACAGGAGGGGTAGCGCTAATAGGAGCGTTTCTCTGGGGCCTGCTTGTACGCCGTGTGGAGCCGGTGCAGTGGGATGCACCGAACTGCAGAGGGTGCTGAAAAAGGCTTGATTGCCGGCCATGGGAAGGAAGGGATAGGATGTCCCGCTTTGCGGCGGTCACCATCGGCGTTATGAACGGCGCGAACCTGGATAAAATTGACGACAAGACATATCGCTGAGCAACTGCATCCGCCCTTGCCCGCCAAACCAGTAGGAGGATTCATGTCAGGTAATACTATTCTGGTAACCGCATCCAGGAGTGAAGGAATGTCTGTTCCCGAGCCGGGGTTACGCCGCCAGGTGATGACTTATAGCGCGTCCATGATGCTGGTGCGGCACACGATGACTGCGGGCTGGGTAGGCACTCGCCATAGTCACCCGCACGAACAGATGGTGTACGTCGTACGTGGCCGCATCCGCTTTGAGCATCCTGGCGGGGTCTTCGACGTGGGGGCCGGAGACAGCTTTCTGGTTCCCGGCAACGTGGAGCACCAGGCGCGTGCGCTGGAGGACTCCGAGGTGCTGGATATCTTTACCCCCATGCGCGAGGATTACGCGGTGTAACCAGGGCGGATGTGCAGCAAAGAAAATGCCCGGATGCTATCAGACCAACGGTCCAACAACATCCGGGCGAGGCAAAGTCAATCTGTTTAGAAGTTGATGTGCCCGGAGAACTGCCAGTCGCGCGGGTTGCCGCTTGCGCTGGTGACCTGGCCGAACGTGGACGGATAGGCGATTGTGCCCGCAGGAGGAATCGGCGTGACTGCGGTCGTTTGCCCCCAGCTTCCGTTGGGACCGCCGAAGGTCACCTTGTTCCAGACGTTGGTGCAATCCGCCTGGAAGATAAACACCACTCTCTCCCCAATCGGGAAAGAGCGCTGGATCGAGGCATTGAAGTTTTCAGTCCCAGGATTCCTGAGGCCGAGCGGCGCACTACGAGGCACATTTCCGATCAGATACTGGTTGGTAATATAGGTATTGGTGGTCGTATTGATCGCTTGCGAAACGTTCTGTGGCTGCTTGAATGCGGCCGGATTCACGTAGTTGATCGCGGTGCAACCAGAGCCGATACCGATGTTGCAGGCTGTGAATCCAGTGGGTCCGCTGCCGTAGCTGCCGTTCTGGCGGGCAGATCCAGTAAACGCCGGGTTCAGGGACGCCTGGCACTGTCCCGCGTTCGGTGCGCCGTTTGCACAGTTACCGCTTTGACCCCAGGTAACTGTAACCGGGCTTCCGGAACTATAGGTATAGATGCCCGACAGTTGCCACCCTCCGATCAGCTCTCGCGATAGCAGCGATTTGCCGCCGAAGTGCCCGGGTGTACCGATGGGCAACTTGTAGACGAAGTACGAGTTGAGAATCTGGGGCAGGGAGACCGACGTCCACGAGCGATCGATACGGTTCTGGTGCCAGCTCTGCGCATGGCCGTCGATGGCCGCGGCCGGGATGTCATAGCCGCTGCGGAATGTGCCGTCGTCTCCGATGTTCTTGGAGTAGGTATAGTTCACGTTGAAGGTGAGGCCGCGTGCTGCACGCTGGCTGAGTGTGAGCTGTAGCGCGTGATAGGAGAAGTTGTCGGTATACGCTCCGCCCAGACCATCCTGCAGGCTGCTGTACTGGGGAAACGCAGTCAGCATCTGGCCAATCGTAAGGGCGCCATTGGTTGGGGCCGCATTGGCCGCCGCGGTAAAGAACGCCGGGTTCGGCGCACCGGGCATGGCGGTATTGAGAATCGCTATATTCGCCGAGGTTGCCGGAGCCGTCAGGAGCGAAACGGTGCCACCTGTGGAGTTCGTGCCGTTGACTGGACCGAGAGCGGCAAGGTAGATGGGATTCAATTGATTGTTCCAGTATCCACGCGCGTTCTGCGAGTTGCCATCGAAGGCGTGATGCGACTCGTCCCCGGCGTAGTTGACCTGCAGCGTCATGTCCTTGGTGATGGACCGCTCAAATCCAATGTTCCAGAAGGTGTACATCGGGGCGCGTCCAGCAAAGTACGGGTCCATGTACCCCATGGAGGAGGCATTCACCACCGCATTGCTGGAGTTGAGATAGTTACCGGCATTTAGTATCTGGCTTGCAGCCCCAGGAGTAGGCGCAGCCGGATAGGCATAGCCGGGGCCGAAGAGCGATGTGTTGGCGGTGGCTCCCAGATAGGTACTGTTACTGCTCAACCAGAAGGATGGACCAGCATTGACACCGGAGGTGGTGTCTGGATTCGATGCGGCGGTGGTATTGAATCCGAGGGCCTGGGCAGCGCCATTGGATCCGCCGTTGCCGCTGACGCGCCCGCCGCCCGTACCTCCGCCCTGCGAGTACACTATGGCGATGGCACCACGAAATACCGTTTTGTTGTCGAACGAATAGTTGATGCCAAGCCTGGGTCCCCAGTTCTTCCAATAGGTATTGATCGGGGTCTTGCAGCCGCAGCTTACCGCCGACCCGCCGTAGTTGCCGGCAAACTCCAGCGCTCCCGGCGTTCCGGTGGCCGTATTGGTGAGTGTCGGATTCAGATAGGTGAAGTGGTTGAACTTCTCGTGCAGTGGCGGCAGGTAGTCGAAACGAAGACCGTAATCGATCACCAGCTTCGAGTTCACCTTAAAGCTGTCCTCTACAAAGGGAGCAACTGCCTTGATGCGGCTATAGATGGTGGCCACATTCTGCAGGGGAAGGGTAACCGGATCCACCGCGCCCAGCAGGAAGCTGGCATAGCCATAGCCCGTGGCCGAAAGATCGATATTGCTCGATCCAGCCGAGTAGTTGGCGGTTGGGGACTGATTGAAAGGCAGGGTGAGAACGCCGGTATAGGTGCCCGGATTGGCATTGTTCAGTCCCTGAAACTGATAGGTGATGCCGAAGGTGACGAGGTGCTTGTTTTTGAGCCACTGTACGTTGTCGACGAGAGAATAGTTATTTGGGATAGTGAGTTGCGTTGAATGCTGATTGCCATTGGGTCCCCATTGATTGGGGGCCGTGGCTGCGGCCTTGGAGGTGCCGAACGTCACGTCGGGAAACTCCGTGTTCGCTTGCCCGCCCGGCAGATTGGTGACACCAAATGCACCGATGGTCTGCGTAGTGCTGCCATAGCCATGCGAAGTATCGCTGGCACTGGTGATGGGCATGTAGAACCGCGTATAGCCCCACTTAAACTGATTGGTCATATGCGACGAGATGGTATAGGTGTCCTCAATATCGAACTGTTTGGGAACGATGGTTGCATAATCGCCAATCACATAGGGAGGGGGAAGATACGGCGCGCTGAAGTTGTTGGCATACACAAATTGCCCCATCGCTCCAACCACGGAGACCCGATTCTTAGGACTGATGTCGATGTCCACGCGAAAGTCGTAGAGGTGACTATCGCGTCCGCCGATGCCGGTGCTGAGGTAGTTATTAGAAATGGTCGCGGAGTTGTAATTGGCGGCCGTCGCATTGTTGTAGTTGGGCATGAACGATTCCATCTTCTGCGTGATCGGCGAAATATCGCCGGCCGGGATCACGTTGTTGGTTGGTACACCGTTCTTCTGACCCTGGAAAGGCTGTCGCGTGCAGACGCTGCCCACGCAATTGTTGGTCGTCGGATCGAACAGAAATGCCGCATTGCCTGTGTTGCCGGTTATTCCGGTTCCAGGCGATCCTTTGAACTCCGTGAAGTCGCCATTCATCATCAAGGTGCTGGGAATGGTGGTGAGTGACGGATTCTGTCCAAAGCGAGAGTGGTACCGGTCGTACGCGACGAAGAAGAAGACCTTGTGCGCCGTATGGGGAACAAATCCGCCAACCGAAACGGATATCTCACTGGGATGTTCGGGATTCTTGGGCGCGGGTACGTTTGCCCCAACGGAGTTCTTGACGGTTACTGCTTTTTGCGAGAAGGACCACGCTTCGAAAGCGGTATTGCGGAAGAAACCCGACGCCTGGCCGTGAAACTTCAATCCGCCCGACTTCATGGTGAAGTTCATGGAACCGGCACCCATGTACTCCGCCGGAGGAACGCTGGTGTTCACCTGAAACTGATCGACGGCTTCCGGGCTCATATTCAGCGCGACGGTGCGGTTGTCGCCCTGCTGGTTGATGGTCTCCGACGGCACTCCGTCCATGTAAAGATATCCGTTGTAGTTTGACGTGCCGCCAATGACGGGCGTGCGCGAACCACCCTGGGCGCCGGGAACCAGAGTGGCAAAGGCGGTTGGATCGCGCTGCTGCGTCGTCGATTGAAAGAGAGGCAGATTGGAGTAAACCTGGTTCTCCATCACCGCGCCCAGGATTGCGCTATCGGTGTCCAGCACAGGCGGGGCGGTGGTTACGTCGACGGTCTCGGAAGTGGTGCCGACCGACAGGGACGGGTTGAAGCCCAGTTGAGCCAGTCCGACGACATCGAGATTCTGCTGCTTCAACGTCTTGAATCCCTGGGCCTCCACGGTCACCGTATAGATGCCTGGCTGTAGGGGAGCAATGGTGTATAACCCGGCCGAAGACGTGGTTCGGCTGGTGGATACATTGGTAGCGGCGTTGGTCGCCGTGACCTTGGCATTGCCTACGACAGCACCCGTGCTGTCCGTCACCGTACCCGTGATGGTGCCTTCACCGGCGGTCTGCGCTTGCAAGGCGGCTGGATGCGCGCTGAGAAGCAGAACCAGCACAGCCAGGAGAGAGAGACGCACACGCGTGGCTTGGACGAGGCAAGTTATCAACTGCCGCATGATGATACCTCCAACTGAATGTTGTGGAAGGGCAACGCAGAGGACCTGCGAGCGCCTGTTCCACGGGGGGCCCCGTGTTATTTTTTTGTGACTGTATTCTTGTAATCTCGTGAAGTTTGCCCTGTCAAGCAAAAAACGCATCGCTAACTTTATCGATAACTATTTCAATGTTTTCAATCGTATAGCTCCGCGAACCAGAGCGTGTAAAAGGGGGAGTATGCGGTGGAGGGGCAAAACGGTAAAGCTATTTGTTAGAAATGCGGCCATTCTTAGATCCGTTGCGCAGGGAAGACTCGCGAATCACCAGCGAAGGCTGTAGCACCACGCGCCGGCTGGTCTTGGCGGCCTTGTCCTTCAACACGCGCAACAGCATTTTGGCTGCACGCACGCCAATCTCGCTGCTGTGGTGGTCCATGCTGGAAAGAGGCGCCTTCAGGCTGCCGTCGTAGTGCAGGTTGTCGCAACCGATGAAGGCGATGTCCTCAGGAATGCGCAAGCCTGCCTGGAGTACTACATCGATCGCGGCGATCGCCGTTGGATCGTTGTAGCAGAAGACACCATCGGGAGGCTTTCCGGCGAGCAGGTTGTGCATGGCGACGAAACTCTGCTGCCAGTCCAGTCCGTCCGCGGTCATATAGGGGCTCACAAGGTCGGGGTTTAGTCGCATACGGTGCTTCTCCAGGGCCTGCCTGTAGCCTTCGAAGCGGCCCACGCCGGTGGTGAACTCCAGGCCGCGAATATGCGCGATCCGCTTGCATCCCATGGCAATCAGGTGCTCGGTCGCCACCCGGCCCACAACGCGATCGTCCACGCCGACATAGTTGGTTCGGAAGCCGGGGAAGTAACGATCGATGAGAACGAACGGAATGCCCTGCTGCGCAAGTTGCTGGAATTTTGCTGGAGATGTGCTACAGGATGCAACGATCAATCCATCCATGCGATGGCCCAGGAGTTGTTCGATCGCGGCATCTTCCATCCCGGGGTCCTCCATGGAGGAAGAGATCATGACGGCATAGCCGTCGTCCTTCATGGTGGCAGAGAGTGCTTCCAGCACATAGGCAAAAAACGGATGCAACAACGTGGGCACAATGACTCCCACCTGGCGGCTTTCCCCGGTGACCAGGCTGCGCGCCGTCAGGTTCGGCCTGTAACTCAACTCCTCGGCTTTGGCCAGCACGCGCTTGCGCGTCTGGGGGCCAATGTCCGTGTGATCGCGCATCACCTTGGAGACCGTTACCACGGAGACACCCAACGCCTGCGCTATGTCTTTCATGGTGACTGCCATTGCGAATCCCCGAAATCAAGAAAGTATAAAGATCGCCAACTCGACTCACACGGGAGTTGTCGAGCGCTTTATAGTAACACTGATGCTGGTATGGTCAAGTAGCAGCGACCTGCGCCTGGCTGGAGATTGACTCAGAAATGCATTGAGTGCGTAGCGCAGTGGCACCTCTCTATTTTATCCGGATGGTTTGCGCAGTATGCTAAAACACTAGGGATTTCGCACCGCAAACAAGGTTACGTTGCCCAGCAATCCCGACTCCGACGGCGTCTGCGGAGCGAAGCCGAAGGCGGTTGGAGGAGCAGGAGCGCCGGGGACTCCTGGTTGCGCGAGCACGCGTTTCTCCACGGCCAGTAGGCGGTCGCCGATCTGCCGATTGGTCCACTCATTCGTCACTGCGATCTCGAGCTTGTTCGTGCCCGGTTTCAGAGCTGCGGTCACATCGACGCGATACGGCGGGGCCCAGGTTATTCCTACGGACTTGCCGTTTACCTTCACCTCGGCGATGTCGCGCACCTTGCCCAGATCGATCCAGATGTGCTGCCCAGGCTTGAACCACGAAGCTGGCGCCTGTACGGTCTTGGTGTAGGTCGCGGTACCGGAGAAATATTTCATGCCGGCATCCGCGCTGTCTGTCCAAGAGGCGAGCTGAGGCATCTGCACGCTTGCCGGCGCACCCCAGTTCGGCGGAAACGTGAGTGTCCACGGGCCTCTGAACGCCGTCAGCTTCGTCTCGACAGGCGCAATTGCTGTTCGCGAAGGCGCTGGCGCAGCATTACGAAAAATCACGAATACCGACTCGCGTTCTGCGAGATCGAGCGGCACAAAAGTGAAGCCGGACTGCGTCGCATACAACGCGGGCTGAATGCCCGGCTGGCGATTTCCGGTGCGTTGGTCGATGCGAGCGACGGTGGTATAACCAGTGACATTGCTGCTCTTGCCAGCGGTCATCGCGGCATCCATCGGCCGCCATATCTGTACATCTTTTCCACCGATGCGGAAGCGAACGTCGAGATGCACGGGCGCGTCGGCCTGGTTGGCGACGAAGTAGATCTCCGCGTCTGGCGTATGGCGATGCACCCAGGCCGGTGGATTGTCCAGCGATCCGCTCGACGCAAAGTCCGCTGGTGTTTTCAGGCGCGCGAGCACCTCGTTCAGTGTGATGCCCCAGTACGTCATGCCCTTGCCAAAGGCGTGCTGGTTGAGCGTGACGCCGTCCACGTCACCCCATAGATCGGTGGCAAGCGAATGGACTTCGGAGTCGGCGACCGGATAGTGCAGCAAGCTTGGGGAGGTTGTGGGACGCGGGCCGGCAATCGTGGCTCCCGCCGCAACAAGATCGTGCAGCTTGTGCAGGACATCCGGCGTCATCAGCGTGGTTGGCGGCAGCACCAACACGCGGTAGCTCATACCATCGGGCATCTCGGCACTGCCCGCAACGTGGATGCGGCCGTCTGCCGCAACACTAATGTGGTGGAGCAGAATGTCAGTGTTGATGAGGTCATAGTCGTATCCCGCGGGCGGCGCGGGTTGCAGGCCGTCGCCCCAGAAAGGCATGGTGGATGGCGCGCCTTCGGGCAGCAGATAGGCGAGGTCGGCCACCGGACTTCCCTGCTGCAGCATGTACGAGACGCGCGCCACATAGGTCATGAACGGCTTGGCCAGTTCGGCCCAAGTAATGTTGCGATTGATGTGGGTGCCGACCATGATGTTGCCCGGCTTGGTGTCCAGCGGCTGCTCCGCCGATGTATGGAACACCAGCCGATTGACGCCCTGGGTGAACCAGTAATCCGCAATCTTCTTCAATGTGTAGGGCGATTCATATCCTCCACCGGTGAACGATTCCGTGGCCACCAGCGGCTTGCCATAAACATGCGCGGCGGAGGCTGCTCCGCGCACATCCACGTAGTACATGGACTCGGGGTGCAGCGCACGCACCCAGAACTCAGCCATCGGTATATCGATATGGCTTTTGTTCAGCAGCGTATCTTCGGGAATCTCCAGCGCAACGCCGGAGGCCTCGGAGTATGCCTTCATGCCAAGCTTGTGCAGTTCGTTGTCCATGGTTCCGTAAAAGTCGCCGGCGTACAGATCGGCCAGGGTACGGCGGAAGTCCCACAGGAAGCGGTCGCTGACGTCCGCGTTCTGTACCACGCGCCCAGCCAGCACCGGCAGATATGGCGTGGGGTCGTAGCCGCGTCGCTGCTGGAACTCAGGGATCATCTGGTCGGTCCAGTTCTGCATCCCGGCCTCCCAACTGTCCATGGTCATGTACTGGACAGTGGAGCCGATCAGATTGCCGAGGTGCTGCTGCATCGGGTTCATGTATCCCGCGAAGTACTGCTGTACATACTTCGAGCTGAGCTTGTCCACCTCAAGCCCGCTTCCCGCCGGAACGGAGGGACGGTTCCGCGCGCCGGTCAGCGAGTAGCCCATGCGCAGAATTGTCCAGCGGCCCGCGGGCGCATTCCAGTGCAGCGTGCCGTCCTTGTCCATCTTGCTGGTGAGGTCGAGGATGTCACCGCGCGATATCTCTGCCGCGGAAGGCGCGTCCGGCGTGGGTACAACGTCATATACATCCATCAGACTGCCGAATGCTCCCTTGTCTTCCCAGCGATTGACGCGCGCATCCGAGTAGAAGATCGCCTCGCTGACGACATAGCTCGGAGGCCCAGCAGCGAAACCTCCGCGCGGCGGTGCCGCATCGTCTTCGCCGTGGATCACCTCCGCCGGCGACAGACCCCGGCGGTCGAACTCGATGCGCAAGAACTTTGCCGTGACTGCGGGGAAGGCGAAAGTGCGGATAGACGCGCCGTGATATCCCTGCGGCCCCGGAGTCGCCAGAATCTCCCGCCACACTGCGCCGTCATCGCTCGCCAGAATCTTCCCGATCGGGATTAGTCCCCGCACTCCCAGCGACAGCGCGCGCGCAGTATACGGTTTCTCAAACTCGTACTGTAGCCACGCTGGCCCGCCTTCTTTCGCGGGGGAAATCGTCACCGATGTATTCAGGCTGTCATCCGTCAACGCCGCGCCATCAATCGGCCCGCCGCTCGTCGTCACCTTCGGATGCAGCATCGCCATCGGCATCTCTTCCGCCGGCGTGCGATACGCAATTACCGCGCTGTCGCGGTAGAAGGGCGGATCGCTAGGTGTTCCACCTGCGGTCGAATCCCGCACCGATCCTTCCTTCGAAGGCGGTTCGGCCAGTTTGTTGGAGAACTGGATTGGCCCGGCCACATCGGTCTCGCTCCACACCAGCCGCTTCATCGCCATCTCCGGCGTTACCCACGGGCCGCCGGCCTCGCTCCAACCCGCGCAACTGAATATGGACATCTCCAGGTCAAGTTGTTTGGCGAGTTGAGCGGAGTGCAGCACCGCGTGGTACCACTCCTCGGTGCCGAAGTTGATCTTCGGTTCCACCACCTGGCCGTTGCCCTGCGCCACATCGACTAGCTGGAAGCCGCCGATTCCGGCGCGCTGCATCCACTGCAGGTCCTTGGTGATGCCGCTCTCGGTGACGTTGCCGTTGGTCCAGTGCCACCAGGTGCGCGGCTTGGCGGAATCGGGCGGTGCCAGAAATCCCTGTGCCAGCGGGTCTTGCGACTGGGTAACCCTAGTGGCGGAGTCAGGAGCGCCCTGCGCACGGCACATACTGCTAACGGCGAGCGCGGCCGCCGCAACAATGCATAACGAAATTATCTTGCGCGTATAAGTCATAAGTCCCTCTCAGGCGTTCTCGCAGTAACTATTCGAGTTGCCCTGTCACAGCCATGCAAAGTGCGCGGTCTACTGCTCCGGGCGAAGATGCGTCGTCAGAAACTGGATATAGATGTCCCAGTCTGTGGGCACCATGCCGTGGCCGCCCTCGTGCATGTAGTAGTTGAGGCCGTTTGTGAAGATGGGCGTCTTGGCGGCGGGCCACACATCCGTGCCCAGGTCCTGTTTGCCCAGCAACTTGTATACCGGCCCGGCAGCGACTGCGGAGAGGAACTCGCCCTTGGGATCGGACCAGGTATCGCTGCTGCCGGTCTGCAGCAACAGCGGGCGTGGAGCAATCAGCGCCACCAGCAGATTTGCGTCCATCGGCGCTATATCGGGAAAGCCGCCGTACTTGGCGTAGTTGGCCGCGAACTGGTACGGGTAGCGCGAAGGTGCCATCAGGTGCGCAATGGTCTCGCCATAGTCTCGGTGGCTGAGCGCTGCGCCTCCCTCCCCGGAGCAGCTTGCAATCACCGCCGCGAAGCGCTGGTCGTGCGCGCCGGCCCACATCACGGTCTTGCCCAGGCGCGAGACGCCATGAATCGCGACGCGCTTTGCATCGATGTTCTTGTCCGTCTCAAAGTAGTCCTCGACACGGCTGAGGCCCCAGGCCCATGCTGAGATCGATCCCCAGGACTCGGGCGCGCGATCATCCTCGCCGGTCTGCCCGGATTTCATGAACTGTGCGCGAATGCCATAGGGAAATCCCGTCGGCGTGTCGGGATCGATATTGCCATAGTCGAAGGTGGCAATGCCGATTCCCGCGTCCATGAATTTCTCCACCGGAATCCGTCCAATGCTGAAGATCGCGCTCACAGCGGGCGGCATCACCTTGGTATAGGTCTTCAGGTCCCACACCATCTGGGGTGTAATACCGGGGTCGTTCACAGCACTTTGCATGGGACCGAAGCTGATGTTCAGGAGGATGGGCACCGGCTTCTTTGCCGCCGCTGGCAGATAGACCACCAGGTGAATCTCCGGCCAGCTCGTATTCTTCGACAGATGGATCGTCACCTGCTTGCGAATGGCCTTACCGTTGAATGCAGGCGTTCCCTTGTCAACGGCATCGAAGCTCTCGCCGGCGGGCCGGCCCGGCGCTACGCCATACTGTTGCGTCTCGAAGAGCTGGACGATCTGCGGACGCCGCTGTTCGTTCCACGTCTTCGCGTCGCGCACCGCTTTGCCATTATTCATCTTCAGAGGATCGGGCAGCGTGTAGGTGCCCACCTTCGATTCATCGTAGTTCACCGGAATCCCTGCGATCACGGCTGCGGCAGGCTTGGCAGCTGGGGGTGCCGTAGGTGTTGCAGGCGGCGCTTGCGCGAACAGGGCCAGCACTGAACAAATAGCCAGACACGTGGCCTGGCACACAGTCGATGCATTCTTGATTGACATAATAAAGTGCTCCTGAGGAGCAGAAGGCTGAATCTGTTTCAGTAAAGAAACAGATTGCCAACAAACCCTAGATTTGCGTGGCGAACATTGTCAAGACAATGTCATGGGAGGCAGCAGACAGTTTGGAGATCGCACTTGCGACACTACAGGATACCTGAGAGCATGGCTGGCATGATTGAGTTGAGTTTTTTGCCTCAGCATCGTCAGCATCGGACGCACATCCGACTGCTTGCCATGGGATTTGCATGGATGGTGTTCGCAGGCACACTCCTGGCGCAGAGCGGTGCGGTGCATCCTCTGTTCATCGACGCTTCGTCGCCCATGACCGATGCGCCCACACCCGCAAACTACACCTACATCTCCGCCGAGGCGCAATCTCCCGAAGGTCATACCCTCGGCCTCAACACGCAGTACCTCACGCTCGACGGCAAGCCCTGGCTACCCGTCATGGGCGAGATACATTACTCCCGCGTGCCTGAGGCCGAGTGGGAAACAGAAATCCTGAAGATGAAGAGCGCAGGCGTGCAGATCATCGCCGCCTACATTATCTGGATTCACCATGAGGAGGTGGAGGGCCAGTGGGAGTGGACCGGGCAGAAGGACCTGCGTCACTTCGTCCAGCTCTGCGCCAAACATGGAATGTACGTGGTGCCGCGCATCGGCCCGTGGTCGCACGCGGAAGTGCGCAACGGAGGATTTCCAGACTGGCTGCTGGCCAAGACCACGCAGCAACGTTCGAACGATCCGGCATATCTGAGCTATGTCGATCTCTACTACAAGCAGATCGGCGAACAGTTGAAGGGCCTGATGTGGAGTGAAGGCGGCCCGGTGATCGGGATACAACTGGAGAATGAGTACAACAAGCGATGCGCCTTGTGCGGCACGCAGCACATTCTGCGGTTGAAGCAGATGGCGCGTGATGCCGGCCTGCGTGTGCCGTTCTACACCGAAACGAGTTGGGACGGCGCGGCGGTGCCGAAGGGCGAAGTGCTGCCGGTGGATGGTGGCTACCCGGATGCGCCGTGGGACGCCTCCATCCAAAAGCTGCCGCCCAACGGGGTCTACACCTTCCGTCTGGGCCGCAGCGTTACAGGCAACATGGGAGCAGTCGGCGGGCCGGTTCCCACTGGAAATGCCGCACGCCCTGCTCCGGATACGCCTTTTATCACCGCGGAGATGGGTGGCGGAATGCAGGTGACCTACCATCGCCGGCCCATCATCACAGCCGACGACATCGCAGCCATGATGCCCGTAATGCTTGGCTCCGGTGTCAATCTCTACGGCAGCTATATGTTTCATGGCGGCGAGAACCCCGACGGCAAGCTCACCACATTGCAGGAGTCGCTGGCTACTCACTACGACAACGACCTGCCTCAGAAGACCTATGACTTCCAGGCACCAATCGGCGAGTTTGGCGACGAGCGCGAGAGCCTGCTCAAACTCAAGCTCTGGAACTATTTTCTCAACGACTTTGGTTCCGTACTTGCACCCATGCAGCCGCGCCGCCCAGATATAGTTCCCTCCGGCCCAGACGATTTTTCTGTCCCTCGCGTCGCCGCCCGCACACAAGGCTCCAGCGGCTTCCTCTTCGTTAACAATCATGTGCGTGAGTACGCCATGCCCGCGCACGATAACTTCCAGGTCACCATCAAGCTTCCCGGCGACAAATCTGTAACCCTTCCCAGCAAGCCCATCACTCTCCCCGCCGACGCCTACTTCGTCTGGCCCTTCAACATGGACCTCAGCGGCCTCCACCTCCTCTTCGCCACCGCCCAACCGCTGGCTATCCTCGGCACCAAAGACGCCCCCATCTACGCCTTCGTCGCCCAGCCGGGCATCCCCGCCGAATTCGTCATCGATGACACCCCTGGCCTCAAACTCGATGACAAATATGACGCACCGTGGAACATGGGGATCACGCGCAGCGGCGGTGTAATCAGACTCCGAGATACAGACACCAGAAACACCAAATTGAAAGGACGAATTCGCTTCGTCCTTCCCAACGGCAAGAAGATAACGGTGTTGTTACTCGAACAAAGAAGTGCAGAGGATACCTGGAAAATTCAAAGCGGCGGTGACACCGAACTTCTTTGGACTCCTCAACAAGCCTTCGTCGATGGCGATGTCGCAATGTTGCAGAATATAGACGAAAATGATGTTATCGCCGATCTCTTTCCGGGTAATGACACGCTTGTCTCGCCAGATAAGCCAAGATCGGTTCTCCCATTGCCGGATGGCGGATACGCTTCCGATCCAGACCTAAAGCATGCCCACATAAAACTCACCGCCACCCAAACCAAGCCCGCCGACTCCCCCGCCCCACTCCCCGCCGACTTCAAATCCTCCAGCCGTCCGCGCGTGGTAGCCGCCGCCCCCACCGAAGCCGACTGGTCCCGCGCCGCCACTTACTCCATCCCACTTCCTAAATCCGCGCTCGCCGACACGGCCACCGAACAGCACTTCCTCCGCATCACCTACACTGGCGATGTAGCCCGCATCTCCGCCAATGGTCACCTGCTGGACGACAACTTCGCCGACGGTCGCTCGTGGCTCATCGGCCTAGACCGGTTCACCTCGCAGATTGGGCCGAACCACGAGCTTCAACTATCCATCTACCCGCTGCGCAAAGACGCGCCCATATTCTTCGAGCCTGGCCATGAACCCAAACCCGCCGCTCCACCCGCCGCCATCCAATCCGTCGAGCTTCTCACGCAGTACACACTGAGGCTCAAGCTGGAACCTCTTGCAGCGCAGAAGAAGTGATGCATCCTTATAAGCAAGCATCTCCTGCAGGCGGCTAGTAGGCCACCAACTTTACCGACCCCAGCAAGCCGGATGTTGCCGCCGTTACTGGGGCATTGAGTCCGCCGCCACCCACAGCGCCATAGACCCTGGGAGCGGCAGGAGTTGTCGACGTTGCAGCGGCAGGCGGCGTGGCCGCTGGTCTGGCCTGGGCAACGTTGGCATACACCTCGATCTTCAGGTCGTTCGCGCCCGCCTTCAGCGCGCTGGTCACATCCCAGCGATAGGGCTGGAATGACCGCGCACCCACCTCTTTTCCGTTCAGCGTTACATGCGCGTAGTCGTGTACATCGCCGATCTCCAGATAGACATGCTTCCCTTTGGGCGGGGCGGTTGCGGTGAATTGCATGCTGTAGGTGGCCGGGCCGGCAAATGTGGTCGAGCCCAACTGCTCCCAGGGCTTGATCGGCGTGGTGATCTGCTTGCCGTTCAGGTCCAGCTTCCAGTCGCCACTCAGGTCCGCAAACGGTTCGCCGGATACAAACGACGGCTCCGCAGCGGCAACTACCTTGGGCAGAGGCCCTACTACGATCACCTTCGCCTCATACGGCCCCAGGGCCAGCGGAACCCGCACTGCGTCTGTTCCATCCGCCGTTGCTGCCGTCATGGGATGAATCTCGCCCGACATCAGGTCCCAGTCCTGCACAGCACCGTGTCCTGCAATGGTTGCCATGCGCGACTCTGCCTTAGTGCTCTCGTTGAAGAAGAAATACATGTCGCCGTCGGCGAATTTGCGGTGCGTATAGGTAAGTCTCTGAAACTCTGCATCCAGCTTCACGTCCGGCTTGGGCAGAGCTGCAAGCACGGCCGGCGTTATATCGCCCGACGACTCGATCAGCGTGGCGAAGCTCAGGTCTGGCTTCTCCTTCATATCCAGGAACGTCTTGTCCAGAACCAGGCTGGGCGCTTTGCCCACAAAGATCACCTTGCCGCCCTGCTTCGCAAATGCCTGCAAGCGCACGAGGCCGGTGCGCGTAATCACGGTCATCGATGGAAACACGATCGCCTTATACACCTGGCCGCTCAGGTTCTTGAAGCCGCCATCCTCGATGCTTGCCACGGAACTCAACGACTGCTCGTCGAAGTAGTCCCAGTCCACCTGGTGCTCGAACAACTGCCATCCCAGCTTGGTGGTACTGTGGTCTGCCTCGGTCGCGTCTGTACCGCCCATCCATACAGTGTGGCTTGGCCGGTACAGGCCTACCTGCGCGGCGGGTCGGCCAATCGCCATCAGATAGCCTCCGCGGTTGGCATACCACAAAGTCTGCGATGAATCCGGCGGGACGGCTCCGGATGCCGGGCCTAATCCCCCCTCGCCGCTGAAGGCACGCAGACCATTAACACGAACCTCCAGTGCGTTCACGCCGCGCACCAGTTGGAAGTTCATCTGATACTTGCCATCGACGCCGGAACCGCCGCCCTCTTCCGACCAGGACTTGGGTTTGCCGAAGAGATGCGCCGCCGAACTGGCCAGCTTGGGGAAGTTGTTGTTGGTGCTCCAGGTGCCGTCTGCCCGATGCACCGCGTTCGGCACCAACTGGCTCAGGTTGTCGATGCCCGGAACCTGCACATAGCGTTCGTCGCGGAAGAACTCGCCTTCCCCACGCTCCAGTCCGATCATGTTCTCTTCATCCACCAGGTGGACCAGGTACTCGACGTTATATTTCTTGGCCCAATTGGCCTGCTCGCCGAAGAACGAGTCCTTGAAGATGCCGCTCCACACGTCGGAATAGTCAGCATTCGCTCGCACAGACTGCGGCGTGGACTGACGGTTGAGCCACTGGGGAATATACGGCGTCACATCGTAGCCCTTCTGCGCCTTGAACTGATCCAGAATTGTTGGTGTCCAGGGAATACTGCCGTATGCGGGCTCATCGCCAAAGAAGCCAAGAATGGTCTTGCCGAACTGGTCGCCCACCGCTCCCCGATAGGTCTCATGCACGATGGACAGGAACGTGTCGGTGGCTTTCGGGTCCAGGTAATCGATCAGCGAGTAGGTGCCATCCTTGGCCCGCGATCCGTCCGCGCGGTTGAAGTTGCGCGTGGGTGAGCTGATGTAAGCGTGCCTCATAATCGTTACCTGCCATGACATGCGCGGCTCATTGGGCGTTGTGCCCTCATTCGGTGTAAGCCACTTGAGCTGACCATTGGCTGGCACAGGAACCGATACCACCTGCTTGACCACTCCGGTCTGGTCCGTCTCCGTTGCCCATATCGCCATGGTGGCTGCGGGCACCGGCATATCCAGCGTCTCGCCCGGCGAGACATGGACCGTGATGTCCGCCACAATCACCTGCATTCCAAGCTGCGGGTAGCGCTCCGTGATGTAGCCGCCCGCGAAGCCGCTCGGGTAGTCGCTCTCATCCTGGATCCACATTCTCATGTTGCGCTTGGCCAACTCGGCCACGGTGAACTTCACCTGGTCCATGTGACCTGGCGAGAGGTACGCCGGTTCGCCCGGCGCGCGCCGTCCAGGCGAGAGATTAATGATGAACATCCCATTGGCCGACATGCGGTCCAAATCCGTGACAATCCTCTTCCTGACGTCCGCCGGGTCCGCGCCGTTCCAACTGGTAAACGCTGTGATCGCACCATACTCATGCGGAGGAGACTTGAAGTTTGCCGCTACCTCGCCGGTGGAGGGCACGGTAATCTCCTGCCACGGACGTGGCGACTGCGCCTGGGCCAGCGAACCAGTGGCCAACAGTGGGAACATGAGTGAGAAGAGAAAAACCCTGAGGGCAGCCTTCATGGCATCGACTCCGAATGGCAGAATTGCGTTCGACCCGGAGTATACTGACTCGCTGTTGCAAGGTGCAATTAGCCACATCCGGCAGTCATGCGCGTCCCATCCACCGGATTGATACACTCAGGAGCTATGTCAGGGACTCCGCGGACTCAAAGCCATCATGCGCTCCTAATGGCATCGCAAGGATGGAAATGCTCATGAAAATGTGTCTGCCGTTGGCCATGCTGTTGCTGGGCGTCTCCACCTTCGCTTCAGCCGTGTCCGTCTTTACCACGCGATTGGACGACCCTAAGGCGGTCTATTTCTCGGCGCGGGAGTTCGGCGTGGCGGGGCCCACCCTTTACCCGTCGATAAAGGTCGGGTGCCCCATCCTTCGCGTTCTTTGCGAAGGGTGGGAGACCACGAGCCTACGCCCATCCGCTTTATGCGATCTAAACTCGCTTCGTCATCTCGACGCCGCCGCCGGGGCCTCACATCTCGCTCTTGAGATATGAGTTCTGACCTCAACCTACCACCGCATTTTTCTTTCCCAATAAACCTCAGCAAAATCGCTTGTCAAGCCCCTTATCTCCGAAAAATCCCCCTAACTCACTCCCTATCAGCTACTTCCCTCCGAAAAATACTTGGCATAGTAGTTTCCCTCTAACTCATATAATTAAAACAGGACCAACAATACGAAAAGCTCGGTCACCAGCCGGGCCATCGCATTTAACAGCGAAGGAGTGACGCAGAGTCGTATACCCCGGGGGCATATGCCGTATACCACCGGTACATATACTTTTCTCTTTGTCTTGAATACTTTGCGACATGTGGGGGGAGGGGGGGTACGAACGAATTGAGCGAGATGCAGAACCTCTCTTGATAAGCTTGCCTCTGAGTCAATCTCATGCCCATCCAATCCATCAATCCCGCAAGCGGTGTTCTGCTGCGCAGCTTCACGCCGCTCACAGACGAGGAGTTACAGCAAAAGATCGCTCTCGCCCACGACGCATTCACCCATTCCGCGGAACTGCCGCTCCCGCATCGCGAACTGTGTATGCGCAAGCTCGCGCACCTGTTGGAAGAGGAAGCCGCGGAACTCGCGGCGCTCATCACCTCCGAAATGGGCAAGCCCATCACTCAGGCGCGTGCAGAGATCGCCAAATGCGCCGCCGTCTGCCGCTACTACGCCGATAACGCAGCCCGCATCCTTGCGCCGGAGCCGATCGACGCCGCATCCATCGACGCATCCGTGCGCTGGGACCCGCTCGGAGTCGTGCTCGCCGTCATGCCCTGGAATTTCCCCTTCTGGCAGGTCTTCCGCTTTCTCGCGCCCGCTCTCATGGCAGGTAACGTCGGCCTGCTCAAGCACGCCTCCAACGTCCCGCAGTGCGCTCTTGCCATCGATACCCTGGTGCGCCGCGCAGGCTTTCCCCGCGGCTGCTTCCAAACCCTGCTCATCGAAGCGAGCCAGGTGGAGGCGGTGCTTGCAGATGAGCGCATCGCCGCCGTCACCGTCACGGGAAGCGAGTCCGCCGGTCGCGCCATCGCAGCTCAGGCCGGATGGCTCATCAAAAAATCCGTCCTCGAACTGGGCGGCAGCGATCCCTTTATCGTTATGCCCTCGGCATCGCTCGACGCCGCCGTCACAGCTGCCGTCGAGGCCCGCTGCATCAACAGCGGCCAGTCATGCATTGCCGCCAAGCGCTTCCTCATCGAAGACTCCATCTATAACGACTTCGAGTCCCGCTTCGTCGCCGCCATGGACGCCATGAAGGTCGGCGACCCCGCACTCGAAGACACCCGGATCGGTCCGCTCGCCACCGCCGCACAGATCGAGGAAATTCACCAGCAGGTACAGGCTGCACTCCACGCAGGCGCCTGTGTCCTCACCGGCGGAGAACGCATGCTCGGCAGGGGGTTCTACTACGAGCCCACCGTACTCGCAGGTGTGCCCCGCACCTCCCAGGTCTACCGTCAGGAGATCTTCGGCCCCGTCGCAATGCTCTTTCGCGTAGCAGACATCGACGAAGCCATCGCCGTCGCCAACGACACCCCCTTCGGCCTCGCTGCCTCCATCTGGACGCGTAACCGCGCTGAACAAGCGCGCTTCGCCGCCGAGCTGCAATGCGGTGCCGTCTTCTTCAACACGCAGTCAGCCAGCGATCCGCGCATTCCCTTCGGAGGCATCAAGCGATCCGGCTACGGGCGCGAACTCTCCGCCGCCGGTATGCGCGAGTTCCTCAACGCCAAGACCGTCGTAATCGCCCAGCCGAAACCCGCGCCATAAAACTATTTCAGCTCGATCCCCGCGAAGAAGTAGCCAATCTCAAACGCCGCCGTATCCTCCGCGTCCGAGCCGTGGATCGCATTCTCCCCAATCGACTCCGCATACTTCTTGCGGATCGTTCCCGCTTCCGCCTTCGCCGGATCGGTCGCCCCCATCAGCTTGCGCAGATCGGCAATCGCATTCTCCTTCTCCAGCACCATGGGAAAGATCGGCCCTGAACTCATGAACTCCGTCAGCCCTGCAAAAAATGGCCGCGCCGCATGCACCGCATAGAATCCTTCGGCCTGGGCCTTGGAAATCGATATCCGTTTGATGGCCACAATCTTGAATCCCGCCGCTGCGATATCGGCCAGAATCGCCGCCGTATGCCCCTTGCCCACCGCGTCCGGCTTGATGATGCTGAATGTTCTCTGTGACAAAATTCTTCTCCTAAGCGCAAAATATACGCTGCCTTCAGTGTAAAGCACCTGAGTCGCCGCAAAAGTCAGCCTGCATCTGGTTCGCCGAATGTGCCGCCCCCGGCTTTACTCGGTATTAGAGGACGGCGGAGGCATCTCCATCTGCTCGAACAGCGGATCCATCTGCTTTCGGGAGCCGGTAAACAGGTCGACCGGAGGTTTGCGAAGCACCAGCATCTTGCGATAGAGAACGTCCTCAAGATCGGAATTGATCCCCCAACCGGCGAGATAGCTGAGCCGCAGGTCGTCGTCCGTGCTGATCTCGGCTCCCTTCAGCCAGGGTGCCAGAGTGGTCGCGTTCCCGATGTACATCGAGAACAAATCTGTAATGGAATTGATGCCAACCTCACTCAGCGATTCCCGGACATTGGCATAGTCCGGGCGGCTGACGCGGGCCAGCACTTCATCCAGGTTGATCTTCAAGGGCGCGTCCTGCCCCATGAACACCATGTCGTAACCCTGGCCGTCGCGCAGGTTGGCCCATACGGTACCGTTGGGAAATGCCGCGAAAAATGTCGCCAGCTCGGTGCGTATGGTCGGCTCATCGGTCTCGTACAACGGAACGTACAGCGTGAAGAGACCGCCCGTATTCAGATGCGCCTTCACTGCTTCGAAGTACTCCTTCGAGTAGAGCGCGGCCGTGCCTTTGATGAAGACGTCAAGCGGATCGGATGCGATGATGTCGAACTTCTTGGTCGTGGTCAACAGGTAGTGCCGCGCATCGTCGAAGACGATATGGGTTCGCGGATCAAGCGCGACATGGTAGTCCTCGTTGCCGAAGAAGCGAGTGGATGCCGGTGGAATCACCGGTTCAATCTCGCACACCGTGATCTCCCGCACGCTGGGATACAAGGTAAACGTCCCCGCGGATACACCCGCGCCGAAGCCTATGCCGAGAATCGATTGCGGGTTGGGATGCAGCAGCGCCGGCAGATGCCCAACCATGCGCTGCAGCTTCATGTCATAGATCTCGGTGGTGGCTTCAACGTGGCCGTTGACGTTGACGTAGATGGTGCCATTGCTCCATCGTGTGATTGCAACCGACGAGTTTCTGCCCTCCGCCGTATACAGCACCGTCGAACTGCCTGCATCGCGGGCCATCATGCGGCCGTAGGCGATAAGTTCGCCGGGAACAGGATCGATGCTGCCCGCAAGCACCGCCGCGAGCAGGATGCCGGCAACCGCGTAGGCGCCTCCCTTAAGAGTAATCAGGGCGCGGCCAAGCAGGACCAGCGCGCCAGTTATAGAGACAATCACAAGCAGCTTCTGCGTCTCCTGCGAGCCAATCCAGGGGATCAAGACGAGGCTTACGGCGAGAGCGCCGACGATGCCTCCCAGCGTATTCGCCGCATAGACCTTGCCCGCAACCTGGCCCGGATCGTCGTTCGGCTCTTGTAACGCGGCGCAGGCCAGCGGGAAACTCGCACCCCAAAATATAGTCGCCGGCTGGATCGCCACCAGGCAGCGCTTCAGGTCAAGCCAGTAGATTCGCCAGGCATCCTGTGTGGTCAACACATCGTCGACCCATCCCGGAAGTATGTGGATGATCGCAAACGCAGTCCATGCAATGCCGCAGGCGATGCATACCTGCGACCATCCAAGCCCGGCGCGCGCCTCCATCCTCAATCTACCCAGCACCCGCGTCGCCATGCTACTGCCCACTGCCAGGCCCAGCAGGAATACCGCCAGAATAAGGGAGAAGACATACACCGTGCCCAGCAGAAGCATGCTCAGCAGCCGCGTCCACACCACTTCGGCACCGAGGGCGGTCGCGCCGGAGAGCCCAATGACGAGGTATACCGGCCAGCGCGATCCAGCCGAATCGCCGGTGACAGTCGCAGGGAACGGCTTCTCCGCGGCAAGCTCCACGGTCGGCATGCGGCACCACAGAATGAGGCTGAATCCGGCAATAGCTACGTTAACCGCAGCCGCAAACAACGTGGCAGTCAATGCGTTGTAAAAGCGAAGCAGCACAAATCCAGCGAAGATGCAGCCCACAACCGCACCGGCCGTGTTCGCGCCGTAAAAATAAGCCAGCGTGTAGGTGTCGTCCTGTTCATGCTTGAAGCAGCGCAGAATGGTTGGCAGCGATGCGCCCATCAGTATGGTCGGCAACAGCATGCATGCAGCGGCCAGCACTCCGCGCAGCAGCATGCCGGGCAGTCCGTGCTGCGCGCCCGCAATGTAAGCGCGGTCAAGAAACGGTAGTCCAAGCTCGACCAGAAGTGCACAGACAGCGATGCCGCCTTCGAGTACCGCATAGGTCAGCATGGGAGCGCGCTGCAGTGCGCGCAGGTTCACCAGCCACAGGCTGCCGATGCATAGGCCACCCATGAAGGTCGCCAGCAGTATCCCAAGGGAGACTGAGGTCGATCCAATCGCAAGTTGCAGTAGCTGGTACCACACAACTTCATAGATCAACGCGCAGAAGCCGCTGCCAGCGAACAAGAAGAGAAGTGGCAGGGTTCCCTTCTCGGTATAGGTTTTCAATGTGTTATTTCCCGTGTTTCTGAATTGTACAAACTATAGTGAGGCGGGGATTGATTGTCGAGAAGTACTCGTGGGATGACGACAGCACACATGTTCTTATTCGACGCGCTGCCTGCTCCGTGCAGCAATAGAAACCCGCACCCCATCCCATGCGTCCAATCTCATGTTATGCAAAAGTCAGCCTGGATCTGGTTTGTCGGGTGTGCCGTCTGGTTCTTGGACGGCGTGGAGCAGCTTCACGTCCATGCCCAGGCGCACGCCGAACTCGCCTTCATGCTCGCCATGCTCTTCCTCGTCGCCGGCTTCTTCTATCGCAATCAGAAAAAATAAAACGCGGCGCACACATTGGCACGCCACGCTACAACTCACAACTGCTTCTACGCCTTGCCCAGCACCTTCGCCATCATCGCGCCAATCTCCGCCGGCGACTTCACCACATGAATGCCCGCCGCCGTCATCGCCTCCATCTTGCTGGCGGCCGTGCCCTCGCCGCCGCTGATGATCGCGCCCGCATGTCCCATGCGGCGTCCCGGAGGCGCCGTCTGCCCCGCGATGAACCCAACCACCGGCTTCTTCACATACTGCTTGATGAATGCTGCGGCCTTCTCCTCGGCCGTGCCGCCGATCTCGCCGATCATGACGATCGCCTCGGTCTCCGGATCGTCGTTCAGCAACCGCAGCGCGTCGATGTGGGTCGTCCCGATGATCGGGTCGCCGCCAATGCCGATCGCCGTCGACTGCCCGATGCCGCGCGTCGTCAACTGGTACACCGCCTCGTAGGTCAGCGTGCCCGAGCGCGACACGATCCCCACCGAACCCTCCTTGTGGATCCGCCCCGGCATGATGCCCACCTTTGCCTTGCCCGGCGAGATCACCCCAGGACAGTTCGGCCCCACCAGGCGAGATTTCGACCGCTTCACAATCTCCCACACCTTCACCATGTCCAGCGTCGGAATGCCCTCCGTAATGCAGACGATCAGCGGAATCCCGCTCGCCTCGGCCTCCAGAATCCCGTCCGCGGCAAACGGCGGCGGCACAAAGATCATGGTCACATTCGCGCCCGTCTCTTTCACCGCCTCTTCGACCGTGTTGAAGACCGGCCAGCCCTCGTGCGTGATCCCGCCCTTGCCCGGCGTCACTCCGCCCACCACCTTGGTCCCGTATTCCTCGCAGCCCTTGGCGTGGAACGTCCCCTCGCGCCCGGTAATGCCTTGTACGATGAGGCGGGTGTTTTTATCAACGAGAACGGCCATGTGTATCTCCCATGATGCTATTTAGACTATTGAATCATTGCGGCAAATATGGATGCAGCTTTATCGCTTCGCTTCAGTTTGTAGTTAACGACTCCTGGCACCGTTAGACCAGCCTGAAACGTCTTCTCTGACACATTCAGCAGGTCTTTATTGACGGCCCAACATCTGCCGATCAACATAAACTCCAACTCGCGAATAGAGTTCACCTTAGTCTTGCGTTTCTTCTCCCCGACTGTAGATTTCATCAGCTTTGTCGGCGATGTCGTCCGTGGAAGCAGGAAGACGTAAACGCTGCCCTTCCTTCTGTGCTCGGCAAGCCTGACAAATGGGCTGTTTGGTTTGTTATGGCCGTGCTGATAGAAACGGCTACCGAACGTCTGCTTGCGGGTAAGACCGACATACCATGGACGGAATTTCTCTTTGCCGATCTTCGTGGTCAGCACGTAAACGCCCATGCCCTTTGGCAAATCTTCGAAACCAGACTTGGCTGATACGCATTCCCAAAACAATTTCAAACTCTGCCGTGTCACCTTGCCGGACTCGCGGCAAAGCTCGTATGGTCCGAATGTTCCGAAGGTCGCTGGCACGCTCGTTAGCTCCTCGCCGCTGCGACAGCCAAATCGGCAGCCTCTTTCATCGTTGCTCCCACTTGGAACTTAATACCGGACTCCGCAAGTATCTTCCTGCCCTCTTCAACATTCGTGCCCTCAAGCCGGAGAATGATCGGCAACTTCACATCCAGCTTCCTGGTCGCCGCCACCACCGCCGACGCCAGCACATCCACGCGCAGAATCCCGCCAAAGATATTGATGAAGATCGCCTTCACATGGGGATCGCTGAGCAGGATTGCGAACGCGCTCTCGATCTGCTCCTGGCTGGCGCTGCCGCCCACATCCAGAAAGTTCGCCGGCGATCCGCCCGCGTAGCTGATGATGTCCATCGTCGCCATGGCCAGCCCCGCGCCGTTCACCATGCACGCGATGTTGCCGTCCAGCTTGATGTAGTTCAGGTTGAACTTCGACGCCTGCACCTCCAGCGGGTCTTCCTCCGCCAGGTCGCGCAGCTCCTTCAGGTCCTTGTGCCGGAACATCGCGTTGTCGTCGAAGTTGATCTTGCAGTCCAGCGCCATCAGCCCGCCGTCCGCTGTGGTGATGAACGGGTTGATCTCCATCAGCGTCGCGTCGCATTCCACGTATGCCTTGTACAGCCCCATCATGAACGCCACCGCCGGGTTGATCTGCTTGGGGTCCAATCCCAGCTTGAAGGCCAGCCGGCGCGCCTGATACGGCTGCAGGCCGATCGCAGGCTCGATGGTCTCCTTGTAGATCAGCTGCGGAGTGTCGTGCGCAACCTGCTCAATCTCCATGCCGCCCGCCTGCGACGCCATGAACACAATCTTGGCCGACGCGCGGTCCAGCACCAGCCCCAGATACAGCTCCCGCTCGATGGCCGAACCCGCCTCGATCAGTAGCCGCTGGACTTTTTGCCCCGAAGGGCCTGTCTGGTGGGTGACAAGCTGCATCCCCAGGATCGCCTTCGACGCCGCATCCGCAGCCTCGATCGTCTTCACCAACTTCACGCCGCCGCCCTTGCCCCGTCCGCCGGCATGAATCTGGGCCTTCACCACCACGGCCAGATTGCCCTTGCTGAACAACGCCTTGGCCGCCGTGTCCGCCTCTTCCACCGTGGTGGCCATCTCGCCATCGGGCACGGGAACGCCGTACCTCCGCAGAATCTCTTTTGCCTGGTACTCGTGGATCTTCATGGTTTGTCTCGGTCCTAAATAGAAAAAATGCTCGCGATTCGATACTAGTGGATTGGCGCGAGCCGGAGCAATCACCCAGCCTCATTTCGTGCGTTTATCGCTCAATATAGTCGATTATCGTTCAATTGAACGCGCGGCGACCCACCGTTTCCAGGCGTGACCGCAGAAACCCATTGCCTAGCAGCCGCCCGCGCCTGATACCCTTTCCCTCATGGCTCTGCATGAATACATGAAGCGCGTCGTCGAACAGCGCGAACTTCTCTCGCGCAGCCAGGCGCGCGCCCTGCTCGACCAGGTCCTCGCCGGAAGCACTGAAGCCGCCGAGCCCGGCAGCCCGCACTCGCTGCAACTCGCCGCGCTGCTCGGAGCTATCAGTGCCAGGGGCGAGACCGCAGCCGAGCTGGCCGGGTTCGCCGACGCCATGCTCGCCGCTGCAATCCCCGTGCCGCTGGACGAAGCCGAGCGAAGCCTCCTGGTCGACACCTGCGGCACCGGAGGCGACGACACCGGCACCTTCAACATCTCCACCGCCGCCGCGCTGGTCGCCGCCGCAGCCGGTGCCTCCGCCGGGAGCGGAATGATGGTCGCCAAGCACGGCAACCGCGCCGTCACCTCGCAGTGCGGCTCGGCCGACGTCCTCGAAGCCCTCGGCATTCCCATCGCGCTCAGTCCAGCCGCCGGGGCCGCATCCCTGCGCCGCCATCGTTTCGCCTTCCTGCACGCCCCCGGCCTGCATCCGGCGATGAAGGCCGTCAATCCCCTGCGCCGCGCCCTCGGCGTGCGCACCGCATTCAACGTCCTCGGCCCGCTGGCCAACCCCGCCGGAGCCCGCGCCCAGGTCATGGGAGTCTACTCCGCGCACCTGGTCCCCATCGTCGCCGAGGCCATGCACCTGCTCGGCGTGCGCCACGCCTTCGTCGTCCACGGAGCTACCGCAAACGGCACAGGAATCGACGAACTCTCCATCTCCGGCCCAACCCAGATCGCCGAGGTCCGCGGCGACTCCGTCACCTTCTACCAGCTCACGCCCCAACAGGTCGGCCTCGCCTCCGCCCCCATCGACAGCCTGCGCGGAGGCGATGCCGCCGCCAACGCCGCCATTCTGTGCGCTATCTTTGCCGGAGAACCCGGCCCCCGCCGCGACGTCGTCCTGCTGAACGCCGCCGCCGTCCTTATCGCCGCCGGCGTCGTCCCGTCCGCAACTCCAGAGAGCCACGAAGCCTTCCGCGCCGCCATCGCCCTTGCCGCCAAGGCCATCGACTCCGGTGCAGTCACTGCCCTGGTCGCCGCCCTCGCCCACAGGGAACCATAACCCCTCCCCCCGCGTACAATCTTCCAGCAGACTGCCTCTCAGCTCTTAGCGCACTCCTAGCACCTAGAACCCAGTACCTAGCACCTAATCCAGGAGAGTCATCATGGCCGCATTTCCCCAGACCAATGCCCCCACCGCCACCTCACTCGACCCTTCGATGGTCACCACCGCTCTGGAGCTTCCGGGCTACCGCATCGTGCGCAATATCGGCGTGGTGCGCGGCATAGTCGTCCGCTCGCGCAACCTGTTCGGCACAATCGGTGCTGGGCTGCAGACTATCCTCGGCGGCAACATCACTCTGTACACTCAGCTCTGCGAGAAGACCCGCCAGGACGCCTTCGCCATGATGGCGGAGCACGCAGCCCAGGCCGGTGCCAACGCCGTCATCATGGCCCGCTACGACGCCAATGAACTGATGCAGGGCGTCACAGAGGTCCTTGCCTACGGCACCGCCGTCGTTGTACAAAAAATATAGTCATGGCACGAGTCACCGGCATCGGCGGCATCTTCCTACGCGCTCACGATCCCCAGGCGCTCGCCGCCTGGTATGCCAAACACCTCGGCATCCAGCTCAACGACTGGGGTGGCGCCCAGTTCCTCTGGTCCGATGAGGTTCCACCCACCACCGGCAGCACCGCCTGGTCCCTCTTTCCTGCCGACACCAAATACTTCGGGCCCGGCAAAGATGAAGTCCCGCAGGCCGTCATGATCAACTACCGCGTCGACGATCTTGACGCCCTGATAGCCCAGCTTTCCGCCGCCGGTGTCTCCATCGACCCCAAACGCGAAGACGCCAGCTACGGTCGCTTTGCCTGGATCTCCGATCCTGAGGGAAATCGTCTCGAACTATGGCAGCCCCTCATCGCCGCCGAGGCCGACCACCCCGAGTAGCAGCTCGCCGCCGCATCTGTTGGCAACAGTGCTGGGCCAGTAAATGTAACACGTCGGCGGCCTCTTCTTCGCAATTTATTTGCCTTAGCCCCTGTAGAAGCCTAGAATTGAACTGTGCCTTTGCCGCAGCCCCAAAAAACAACCGTTCCAACGCCCGACCACAAACGCTACTTCATCGAAAAGCTCGGCCTCTCCGAGCGATTGATGGAGCGTTGCCTGGGCGAGGCACTTTCTGCTGGCGGCGAGTACGCGGACCTCTACTTCGAGTCCGTCACCTCCACCTCGCTGGGCATCGACGAATCGCTGGTCAAGTCCGCCAGCCAGGGTATCAGCGTCGGCTGCGGCATCCGCGTCCTCTCCGGCGAGCGCACCGGCTACGCCTACACCGACGACCTCTCTTCCGAACGCCTGCTGCGCGCCGCCCGTACCGCCGCGCTCATCGCTAGTGGCCCTGCCACGGAGCGCGTCGCGGGCTTCCGCCACACATCCGACGAACCCACACTGTATCCCATTGCCGGGGCAGCCGCCGATGCCGAGATCGCCGCGAAATTACTTCTCATCCAGCGCGCCGACAAGGCTGCTCGCGACTTCGACCCGCGCATTACGCAGGTCCGAGCTGGATTTAACGACGAGCTGCGCCGCATCCTGATCGCCGCATCTGATGGCACCTTTGCCTCTGACACACAGCCCCTCGCGCGCCTCAACGTCTTTGTCATCGCCAAGGACGCCTCTGCCAACCAAGGCGCGGGCAGCACTACGCGCGGCACATCCGGCGGCGGAGGCCGCGTCACCCTCGACTTCTTTGAAGGCACCAAGTCTCCCGAACACTTTGCCCGCGAGGCCGCCCGCACCGCGATACTGCAACTGGACGCTATCGCAGCCCCGGCAGGCGAGATGCCCGTCGTCCTCGGCCCTGGATGGCCTGGTGTCCTGCTGCACGAGGCCGTCGGCCACGGTCTCGAAGCCGACTTCAACCGCAAGAAGACCTCCGCCTTCGCCGGACTGATCGGCCAGAAGGTCGCCAGCGAAAAAGTTACCGTCGTCGACAACGGCCGCATGCCCAATCGCCGAGGTTCGATTAACCTCGACGACGAGGGAAATCCGACGCAGGAGACCGTCCTGATCGAGAATGGAATCCTTCGCGGCTACCTCTCCGACAAGCTCTCCAGCCGCCTCATGGGGACGCCCAACACCGGCTCCGGCCGCCGAGAGAGCTACCATCACATCCCCATGCCGCGCATGACCAACACCTACATGCTCGCCGGAACGGACCAGCCCGAAGACATCATCAAGTCCGTTCAGCGCGGCCTTTACGCCGTCAACTTCGGCGGCGGCCAGGTGGACATCACCAACGGAAAATTCGTCTTCTCCGCCTCCGAGGCCTACCTCATCGAAGACGG
>CAIZFH010000230.1 GCA_903932155.1 uncultured Granulicella sp.
ACTCGAATTGAGGATTGCATCTCGGCTCTAGGTCTGGAAGCTTGCCTGAACGCAGTGTCGGCTCAAACCATCACTCGCGATGGCCGACAATCTGTCATCGCGGAATTCTGGGATCATTCCAGAGAAATTGCACAGCATTCCAGACAGGCGGCTGAAGAGTTGCTCGTGGGATATCCCGAGGAGGCTTACTTGGCCGGCCTGTTTCATGCGATGGGCTTGCTTCCGGAGCTTCTGGGATGGAAAGAACCCAGCGGGACAGATGCCGCGCAGATTGGGCTCAGGCTTGCCACCGGTTGGTCGTTGCCACACAGCGTGACCGAGTTCTTTCGAGAAATTCACTTTCCAGGCTACCCTGCGCTGTGGTCCGTTATTGTGCGCGAGGCCCACCAGCGTGCTAACAGGTCGTCCATCGATTGCCCCTTTGAACAAGGCCTTCGTCCCCACCTGGTTTGGAATGGATACGAGCAACTAGGCCAGGTAAATTTTCGGTAATCCGTCTTACCGTCGGCACAACCTCGGATTGCCTCCTCATGAGAGAAATACTACGAATAGCTGCGGTTTACCTGCTAAATCGGCAGTTCTAATCAATTCCTCATCAAAATCAGGGTATTTAGGCTCGAAATAGCCCTTTTAGGGCAAAGTTTGCCTATTTGGAATGGCATTCGCCGTGCACTGTTCTAGGACAAGAGGCGTCTATGGACAGTGGATATTATGCCGCGTGTACAGCTCTTGTAGCTCGTACACAGGCATTGGATACGATTGCCAACAACCTGGCCAATGCAAGCACGGTGGGTTACCGGGCGCAGCATAACGTGTTCAGCTCGGTGCTGGCCCAGGCTGGCGGCGCGCCAGACTCCGACCTCAATCAGGCGATCAATAACTACGGAATTCTCAGCGGAACCACGCTGGACGAAACTCAGGGCGCTCTGCAAAAGACCGGCAACGACCTCGATCTGGCCGTCCAGGGATCAGGCTTTTTTGTTGTGCAAACTGCCAACGGTCCTATGTATACACGCGACGGCAGCTTTCAGGTATCCAGCAAGGGACAGTTGATTACTTCTTCCGGTGACCCTGTGATGGGCGATAAGGGGATCATTTCCATGCCCCCGGGTACGGTTTCGATCAGTACGGATGGCACCATATCGTCGAATGGAGCAGTAGCGGGCAAATTGAAGCTGGTAAATTTTACCGCGGGTACTGTCCTGACTAGCGCCGGCCAAACCTACTATTCCGCGCCTCCTAAAAGCGAGATAGCGGCAACCGATTCGACCGTGAAGCAGGGAATGCTGGAAAGTTCAAACGTAAACCCGATTACCAGCATGGTCGAACTGATTACCGCACAACGATCTGCCGAGATGATGCAGCGCGAGCTATCGATGTACTCCTCGGAGATGGATAAAACCGCAACTCAGGAACTGCCCAAGGTCGGATAAAGGAGCCTAACAATGTTTCACGCCCTCTACACAGCAGCCAGCGGAATGACCGCACAACAGATCAACCTGGACAACATCGCCAACAACCTGGCCAACGCCAGCACGTCTGGATTTCAATCGCGCCGCGTGCAGTTTTCCGATCTCCTCTATCAGAGTGAAATTATGCCGGGCGCCGCGGCTACGCAGCAGACAACCGTCGCTGCCGGACTACAGGTTGGACTAGGCACGCGTCCTGGCAACACCGAGATTATCCAGACCCAGGGTGATTTGAGCAGCACGGGCAATCCGATGGACTTTGCCATCGAAGGCACAGGCTTCTTCCAGGTACTTCTGCCCAACAATCAGATCGGTTACACGCGCTCCGGCTCCTTCCAGCCCAACGCGCAGGGAGCACTTGTCACCGCGAACGGCGATGCGCTGCAACCCGCAATTACCATTCCTGCCAACGCCACCAATATTACAGTGGGCAGCGACGGTACAGTGAGCGCGACCCTGCCAGGACAGACCAACGCCGCGCAGGTAGGAACCATTCAGCTGGCGACGTTCGCAAACCCGGGCGGCCTGAACAGTGTCGGAAACAACATTTATCTACCCACTACCGCATCGGGAGACGCCGTAGTGGGCACCCCGGGAGGTGCAGATGGCCTGGGTACCATCCAGCAGGGAATGCTGGAGCAAGCGAACGTAAACATTGTCGACGAATTTGTGAATATGATTCTGGCTCAGCGCTCGTATGAGTCAAACTCGCGCGTGGTCAAGGCCGCCGACGAGATGCTACAGGGGTTGAACCAGATAGCTCAATAGGTTGATTGCGATGATCAGAGATCGATACATTCCGGCCCTGTTTCTCGTCGCTGCGATGGCATTGCCGGCCGTGGCAGCGTCTGGCCGAGTCTCCATCACGGCAGAGCAAGTTGCTGCGGCAATCAACGGCACCGGCATGAAGGTGTCCGCGAACCAGGTTGTGCTCCTCGCCGATGTTATGGCAACAATCAGCGCTCCGAAACTCAAAGTTGAGTCGATGGAGCGTTGGGGCGACCATCAGACAAAATTTCGTTTGGACTGCGTAAAGAACGAAGAATGCCTACCGTTCTTTGTCGCGGTTCGTTGGAGTCAGGCTGAGCCCATGCCCCCAGTTCTCGCAGACCACTCCTCGACTGCGATTTCTATGGCTAAGCCTGGCTCCAATTCCTTTATTGTGCGGGCCGGTTCGCCCGCGGTCCTCCTGCTCGACGGTGACCACATCCATATACAGCTTCCCGTGGTGTGCCTTGAGAATGGTGCAATCGGGCAAACAATCCGTGTTGCAAGCACAGATCACCGGCAAAGCTACACGGCTCAGGTAGGCGATGGTGCGGTATTGCGAGGCAAGCTTTGATGACAACAAGAAACCGATGCGGTTTACCATATCGGCTGACAGCGATTCTGCTGGCCGCCGCACTAACACCGCTTGCTGCGGCGGGTGCCTCTAAAAAGTCGAAGAGCCAATCAGATCAACTAAGGGCGGCCTACATCACTCGACTCCAGCAGCAGGACATTCACGCGGTATCTGGGCAGACAGTGGGCAGTCTCTGGACACCCAACAATACCCTGGGAGATCTCTCCACGGATTACAAGGCACGCAAGCTGAACGACACCATAGTCATCCTGGTTGCTGTGCAGACCACGGCGGCGCAAAGTGGAAACAGCAACTATCAGCGCACTGTGCAAACCAGCTCCGCGATTACTGGTCTGGCGGGAGCCGTCAAGACCACCGGCCTGAATCCATTGCTCAATGCCAACTCCGCTACCGCGTTGAAGGGGGCTGGAGCAACGGACAGAAGCACCACCTTTCAAACCAGCTTGACCGGACAGGTGATTGCCGTACTGCCCAGCGGCAACCTGGTTGTGGAAGCGCAACGAAATATCTTTATGAACAATCAGCACGAAGATGTGACGGTCCGCGGGGTTGTACGCCCCAACGATATCGGACCAAGCAACACGGTTTCTTCGGCAGCGCTCAGCAATCTGGAGATTGAGATGAAGGGCAAGGGCATCATCGCCGACAGCACGCGTCCTCTCAACCCAATCACCAAAGCACTGCTGTGGCTCGTTGGATTCTGATCACGATGAAGCGTAAATCTACCAACTCGAACGCACGATTCCGGCCCATAACCATCTATGCCATGGCCCTCGCCGCAGTGCTATCTGCGCTAACGCCGGTTGCTTTTGCGGATGAGTCCAATCGCCAGGTCCTGGTGCGTGACGTCACCAGCGTTGAAGGCGTCAGAGAGAACATGCTGGTGGGATACGGACTGGTTGTGGGGTTGCGCGGCACTGGCGACCGGCAGCAGACTATCTTTACTGTTCAAACGCTGGCCAATGCAATGCAGAAGATGGGCGTCCTGATATCTCCCAGTACTGTCGTGGTAAAGAATGTTGCGGCGGTCTTCATAACCGCATCGCTGCCCGCATTCTCTCGGCCTGGCTCAAAATTGGATGTCACCGTATCTTCCATCGGCGATGCCCAGAGCCTTGAAGGAGGTGTGCTGCTTATGAGTGCATTGTTCGGTCCCGATGGGCAGGTCTACGCCGAGGCTCAAGGTTCTCTAGTCATGGGTGGATACTCCGCCGGTACGGGTGCGAACAAGAAAGAAGTGAATGCAGCCAATGTCGGACTCATTCCCCAGGGCGCCATGGTGGAGCGTGACACTTCAGTCGATCTAAGCGGGTTCAAGACGGTATCGCTGCTCCTTCGCAATCCCGATTTTGGCACAGCCATTGCGATTGCCGATGTAGTGAACAAGGAGTTCAGTAAGCCTGTTGCCGCTGCACTCGACAGCAGCCGTGTCGACATCAGCGTAGCAGACGCGTCCTCGCAATCGGTGACTGCACTGATCTCGCGGGTACAGAGCCTGGTGCTCAATGTTCATACCCCAGCCAAGATCGTCATCAACGAGCGGACCGGCACTATTGTGATGGGTGGCGATGTTAAGCTTTCACCGGTTTCCGTCATCCATGGAAATCTTTCCATCCAGGTGGTTACTACCTACGTTGCGGTTGGTGCAACCCCAGTGGGTGGACTCGGGCAGCCTGGAGCGGGAGGGGGGGCTAGCGGTGCGACCGGACCAGGAGGCGACACGAGGGCTAGGGGCGGTCTGGAAACGCTGCAACCGATCGTCGTTCCTGAAACAAACCTCAGCGCGAATGACGGAGCAACCCAGTCCATGCGGTTGGATGAGGGTGCCAATGTGGACGAATTGGTCAAAGGGCTGCACGCCATCGGAACCACGGCCCACGATGTAGTAGCGATTCTTCAGGCAATCAGGGCCGAAGGCGGTATGCAGGCCCAGTTGGAGGTCCAGTAAATGGGTGCAAGCACAAGCTTTGGTCCACTCAACGGGCAGACCAGCGCGCTGCAGCTAAGCGAAGACCACATGCTTCGGGGATTGAAAACCCCGAAAAGCGCGGCCGATGACGCCAAGATCGACAAAGGCGCGAAGGAATTTGAAGCCATCCTGGTAGGAAGCTGGTTGCAACAGGCAGAGCAGTCGTTTGCCACCGTTCCGGGCACCGATGAGGATCAGGACGTGGGCCGCGATTCAATGATGAGCCTGGGCGTGCAGACCCTGGCAACTTCCATAGCAGCTTCGGGGGGTATCGGAATAGGCAAGATGGTCGCAAAAGCCATGCATGCTGAAGCAGACAAGGTGGATGGGCAGGCCGCGACGCCGGACGGAACAGGTTTACACGCAGGTAACCCGCAAGTAACTTACGGAAAACACAGTGAATAGGGCTAGACTTTTAGAGACAAGATGCCGATAGTGACAATGGCATAAATCAAGAGGAGGCGGGATGAGGATAGATTTATTTAACTCGGCAGCCAGTCAGATTGCAAACGAGCAGAGCTCGCAGGTCAGCATACAGAACGCCGCGAAGTCGGGACAGTCAGGCGTCGAAGATACGGCGACGCTTACATCGGATTCGGTATCGATCGGTTCGCTCGTGAACACAGCCCTCAAGTCGCCCGAAGTGCGACAGGACAAGGTCGATAGTTTGCGCTTGTCCGTCACCAGCGGGCAGTATGAGCTAGACCCCAACAAGATCGCTGCATCGATGATTGATGAACATGCCTGATCGCAGGACCGCATTGTCCGGCCCTGAAGGGAAGGATATTCACAGAAAGTGCGAAACATGAATACTGCTGGCGTTCAAGATCGGGATCGGAAGGCCGTGGAGTATCTCCAGTCGCTGCGTTCCCTGACCCATGAGCTGGAACGCGCCATGCACGCGATTGCCAACAATGCCATATCGGAACTCGAGGACAGCGTAGAGTGCCAGCAGGTGATAAGTGCCAGGCTTGGCGAATTGGCGGATGATATGTGCGTTCCACTGGAAGCTGATCCTGAGATCCCTATGGCAGGCCTCGATGAGGACATGAGGCATCAGATCCGCTCTGCCTCCGACGCGCTACAGAATCTGAATCACCGGTACGCGGCGTTAATCAAACATTCCAGCCGTTCCGTCGCACGGATGGCTTCGCTTTTCAGTTCGTTCCAAGGACAATTTCAGGAGGCTTCTGGCCCCAGGTTGAAGCATCAAACCTGGTCTTGCCAGATGTAATCACCATGGGAGGATTGAATACATCGCTCTTCGTGGGCATGCAGGCATTGGAGGCGACGCGGGGTGCGCTGGAGGCTACCAGCAACAACATCGCGAATGCCAATACTCCCGGATACACCCGCGAAGTGGCGCAGTTCAGTGAAAATCCGGAGTCCGTGTCCAGCGCCGGTGTCACTGGCGGCGGCGTATCCCTGGATGGGCTGCAAAGTGTCCGCGATCAACTGCTCAATCTGCAGATTCAACAGCAGACCTCGCTTCAGAGTAGTGCCGATGCACAATCTTCAGCTCTACAGCAGATACAAACCTATTTTTCCTCATCGTCCGGCGGAGACATTGCCAGCGCTCTGTCTTCATTCTCCACCAGTCTCTCGCAACTGTCCGCAAATCCGGCCAGCTCCGCAGTACAACAGGGTGTCCTTTCGGCAGGCCAGAATCTAGCCAATGCTTTCCACTCGACCGCCAGCGGGCTAACCAGAGCGCAGTCCTATGCCGATGGCCATGTGACGCAAACCGTGGCCCAGATCAACTCGCTGTCATCGCAGATCGCACAGTTGAATGGACAGCTTTCGCAGAGTGCAACGGCTGCCAACAATGGGGGCACCATTCAGGACCAGCGCGACCAGTTGGTGCAGCAGCTATCGGCACTGACCGGCATCTCGGTGATTCAGAGCAGCGAGGGAGAGACCATCACCACAAGCAATGGGTCGCCGCTGGTGATGGGTAATCAGAGCTTCTCACTACAGACCGCGACCGGCAGCAACGGAATGCAACAGGTACTGGATTCAAATGGCAACAACATTACAGCTTCACTCCAGGGCGGCCAGCTCGGAGGGGCCATCCAGGTACGCGATCAGACAATTCCAGGCTTCCTGACTCAGCTCAATACACTGGCCAGCCAGTTTGCCACGGCCTTCAACGCCGCGCAGGCAAAAGGATTCGACTCAAACGGCAATGCCGGCCAGAACTTTTTTACCCTGCCGGCGAATGCGTCCGATGCTGCGTCCGGCATCAGCGTAGCCATCTCAAATCCTTCTCTGATTGCAATCAGTTCGGATGGTTCGGTGGGCAGCAACGGCAACATTGCCAACCTCTACGCCACGCTGACGAACGCGCTTCCCTCCGGGCAGACTGCTGCCGGCTCCTACTCAAACCTGGTCTATCAGGTCGGAGCCGAAGCCTCTAATGCCAGCTCGGAGTCCTCGGCCATCGGCCTCAACCTGCAGCAACTCATTACGCAGCAGGGATCGGTCTCCGCAGTAAACACGGATGAGGAAGCGACCAATCTTATTCGTTACCAGACAGCCTATGAGGCTGCGGCCCGAATCGTAAGTACGATCCAGCATCTCAATACGGTGACCCTCAACATGGGCTCCAGTGGAGGTTACTGATCAATATGCGCGTTGATCCAAACATGGTTCCAAACATGCTCGCCGCCTTGCAACAGAGCAAGATGTCTCTACAGACGGCGCTACAGCAAGTGTCCACAGGAAAGAGCGTCAATGTGCCTTCGGACAATCCGGCCGCGGCTGCCAATATGGTACAAAATACCATTGAGACCGCGAATGTTGACCAGTACACGCAGAACGTCAGTAGCGTGCTATCCACGGTGCAGACGGCCGATTCCTCACTGAGCTCAGTCGTTACCTCTCTCACCCAGGCCGTTTCCCTTGGGACAGCGGGGGCTAACGGGACTAACTCGGCAGCGAACCAGCAGGCAATCGCAACCCAGGTGCAAGGTATACTCTCGAGCGTTGTGTCACTGGCAAATCTGTCCTACCAGGGCACTTATCTATTTGGTGGAACAGCCAGCACTTCGGCCCCCTATACTGCGGATCCATCTTCACCATCGGGTTACACCTACAACGGAAACAATGATGTGAACTCGATTCAAGTAGGAGATCAGCTAAGCGTCCAGGTCAACCTTCCTGGTAGCCAGATATTCTCTAACTCCAGCGCCAACGTGTTGGGGTCGTTGAATGCGCTGGTCACGGCACTGCAAAGCGGGAATACGTCGGCGATTGGAACCGCAACCGCTGCTGTAAGCTCTGCTCTGAACTACGTTAGTCAGCAGCGCGTAATTTATGGCAACACTGAGCGTCAGCTAAACGCGCAGGAGTCGTACCTGCAACAGGAAACTGTTAATCTGTCATCCCAGGCGACATCCTTGGTAGGCGTCGATATGGCCAAGGCTGCGGTCACCCTAAGCCAGGCGGAGACAGACAACAATGCTGCTCTGGCCGCTGCGTCAAAGGTTCTGCCAAACACCCTGCTGAACTACCTGGCGGTTCCAGGATAAGTAAGAGCTAGGTGTTGATGCAATCCATGTGGTGCCCGAGTGAGGGGACACGCTAATCTAATATGCTGCTACCGTCGAATTCATAGTTGACTGGTTTGCAGAATTTGGACAGCATCCTTTTCATGTCGGTCGTCTTCAAGCAGGTCACACAGGTTGTTTCGGGCGTCCCATGCATTGGCATGCTCAAGCGCATAGAGGAATACAATTTCTGTCGATTCACCAAACGTTCGTCCTGGCGGGCACGCCAGTCGAGCTTTAGTGCTACAACGGAAACAGGGTTCTTTGAAGTCCTACAACTCACACTCTAAGTAACGCAACTCCGCGCAGATCGATCACTAAGCCCCTTGAGGCTGACGACGGATCTGCGCGGTGAGTTGGCTGCTTGCAACTGAAGTTGACTAGGCCAGCTTAACGTTGACCAGTTCGATCCCGGTTCCTTTGCCCAGGTTGCGGCTATATTTTTTGTCTGTGGCGTTGTTCCAGTGTTCGTGAACGCCCATGCTGGCCAGCGTCTTTCCACTCTTTGCCGGATCGTAGACAGTCTTGGAGGGCGCCTCGTGGGCCATCGCCATTTCGTGCAGATAATTGTCTACCGCGCCAGTGACGATGGTCTTCAGCGTCGGTTCGCTACGCAGGAAGTCCAGTGCCACCGAGTCAATGGCCACGCCATCCTGTGAGGCAAACACGCTGGATGTCCAGTTCCCGTTGAAGGGCGCGCTGTCCCACTTGCAGTCCGCAACCAATCGGTATTCGTTGTGATGCGAGGCATACAGGCCGTCGATGATGTATAGCATGGTCTTGCCGCCAACATCCGGATGACCGTTCATATCGACCAGTCCGTTGTAGGCGCCCATCCCTTGAGGAGCCGGTCCCCGGCCGCCGCCCTTCACCGCAATGGTCGGATGCACATCTCGCGCTCCTAATGAGCCGTCCTCCTTTAGCACCGTTCCCTGGTGGTTCTTGGCGCACACCGTCATGCCCGCCATGGTGTGGCCCTTCAGTCCGGCCACGTTGATCATGTAGTTGGCCTGGGTAACCACAGTGGGAAGATAGAACGTCAGTCCGCCCTGGGCAAACACAAGTGGCTTGCTCTTGTCGGGTACAGCTTTTTCGCGGCCCTCGGTGCCGGTCGTTTCCACAAAGTGGACGCCAGGAAACTCCTTGGTGGCGCGGTCGTAGATGGTGGCCGGAACGTTGCGGATGGCGTCGTAGACGGTGATGTCGGCCGGCGCAACGCCCACCTGCTGCACAAGCTGACGCAGCAGGGCTTGCGACAACTGCGGAGCAATGTAGGAATCGTTGCTCTTGCCGTCGTTGTTGTGTACCTGGTTCAGATTGTATTTGATGACGATCTTCTCGCCCTTCTTGTAACCCACAGAGCCTTTGCCATGGCGCTTGTTGAAGTCGATGAAGATCTTGTTCCAGGCTTCCTTATCGCTGTTGGAATCACCCACCGAACGGATGCTGCCCGAGAGCATTGATGCCACCAACTCCGGGTGCGTGTTGCTGTCGTCCCACCAGCCAGGAGCGTTGTTCACGCCATCCCAGTTGGTGGCTTTGGAATTAAAGGCCCAGGCCACGCGGCCCGGCTTGACGCCGAACGCCGTTCCCATCGGCGAGTTGGCAGAATCGATGGGGCTAAACGGGGGCTGAACGGGAGCCGCCGGTCGAGGAGTTGCCGCGGGTGCTGCTGTGGGTACAGGCAGTGCAGTCTGAGCTGATACAGCTGCCGGTACCTGAGTCACCGCAATCGCTGCCGCTCCACCCAGCATAGAGTTCTTCAGGAAATCTCTACGGGACGTCGAAACTATATCGTGTTTCATCTGGAATCTCCTTTTTTTTTTCAGCCTTGGCTCACTCGCATGACCTCGTTCGCCAGGATTATACCTCTCCTCAGCAACAGGTCATGTGCGCTGCGTCACAAGCAAGGGCAAAGCTGGAATGGTGGCTGGAAACGGTGCAATTCGGCGGCAACTCCAACGGGGTCGGCTGTTCTGCGTGGGGGGGGTACCCCCCAGGGGTATCTTGCGGAGAAGTGGCCTGGTTTGTTTGGGCTGCGGGTGGTGAGCAGCTACAAGATAAACCAGGATCAAGGGTTATATCTAAAATCGTCCAGAATAAGGGGTTGCGGGTGGGTGCATTGCGGTGGACTGCGCGGGACGCACTCGCTGGGTCTCGGGACAAATTTCCTCCTACTTTAAGTATAGCAACCGGGGCATAACTAGTATGCCAACTATTTTTGGCGGGTTAGTGGTTTGGTTTGAGTTGGTTGGGAGATTTTTGGGGTTCGCAGGGGCTTGACAGAAAATTCGGGGTTCGAGGTTCGGAGGCGGGATGGTCGGAAGGCGAGCGGTGGGGAGGAGGAAGGCGATATAGGGGTCGCTGCGCCCTGCGGGCTCTGCTTCACCCCAGCGAGCAAAGACCGCTCGCCGGGGACCCCGATACGCGTGCCCATCCGGTTCGTGCCTCAGCGGGCAGTGATGGCGAGGGCAGCCGGACGGACATCGTATGATGGGCTGTTGAGGCGGTGTGAAATGCCAATGGATGGTGTCGATCGACGTTCGTTTCTGAAGACGATGGGGTCTGCAAGCCTGTACCCGGCCCTGCCGGTGTCGGCGTTTGCAGCCTCCCCGTTCGTGGGCAGCATGGTGCACGAGATTGTACAGCCTGCGCAGGGTGCAGGCGTCAAGCCCGCGGATTCTGCCCGGTTCGCAGTCGCGGGTATGAGCCACGACCACATCTACGGCATGGTGGACGCCATGATTCGCGGCGGTGGAGAGTTGGTCAGCGTCTACGCTGCTGAGCCGGAACGCGGGAGTGCTTTCCTCAAGCGCTATCCTCAGGCTAAAGCAGCGAAGTCGGAAGACGAGATCCTGAACGATCCTTCGATCCAGCTTGTTCTCAGCTCTGCGATTCCCAATCAACGCGCCCCGCTCGGTATCCGCGTCATGCAGCACGGAAAGGATTATCTAAGCGATAAGCCCGGGGTTACTACGCTGGAACAGTTGGCCGCCGTGCGCAGCGCTATCGCCCAGACAAAACGTATCTTCGGCATCATGTACAGCGAGCGGCTGGAAGTGAAGGCGGCCGTGCGCGCAGGAGAACTGGTGCAGTCGGGGGCGATCGGGAAGGTGATCCAGACGACCACTATCGCGCCCCACCAGATATACCAGGCCAGTGGCGACGCGGGAGGCGCATCGGGCCGACCCGTGTGGTTCTGGGACCCCGAAAAGTACGGCGGCATACTCACCGACATCGGCTCACACCAGGTCGATCAGTTCCTCTTCTACACCGGCT
>CAIZFH010000231.1 GCA_903932155.1 uncultured Granulicella sp.
ATCAACGCGCCCCGCTCGGTATCCGCGTCATGCAGCACGGAAAGGATTATCTAAGCGATAAGCCCGGGGTTACTACGCTGGAACAGTTGGCCGCCGTGCGCAGCGCTATCTCCCAGACAAAACGTATCTTCGCCATCATGTACAGCGAGCGGCTGGAAGTGAAGGCAGCGGTGCGCGCTGGAGAACTGGTGCAGGCCGGCGCAATCGGAAAGGTGATTCAGACAACCAATATCGCGCCCCATCAGATCGTTCAGTCGGGTGGAGACGCGGGTGGAGCATCCGGTCGGCCCGACTGGTTCTGGGACCCCGAGAAGTATGGTGGCATTCTCACAGATATCGGCTCGCACCAGGTCGATCAGTTCCTCTTCTACACCGGCTCCACCCACGCAGAGGTGGTTGCGTCGCAGGTGGCCAATGTCCGGCACAAGGACCACCCGAAATTCCAGGATTTTGGCGACATGCTACTGCGCGGCAACGCCGGTTTCGGCTATGTGCGGCTGGACTGGTTTACGCCCAAGGGTTTGGGCACCTGGGGCGACGGGCGGCTCTTCATCCTGGGCACCGATGGCTACATCGAACTTCGCAAGTATGTTGACATCGCAGGACGCAAGGGCGGCAACCATCTCTTTATCGTGGACCAAAAAGAGGCCCGCTACATCGACTGCAACAACCTAACCCTGCCCTTCGGGCCGCAGTTGATCTCCGATGTCGTCCATCGCACGCACATCGCGCAGGATCAAACACAATGCCTGCTAGCTGCCGAGTTGGTGCTCCGCGCGCAGTTGGCCGCCAAGCATGTGGAGATTGAGGGATAAAGGCAGCCAGCCGCTGGAAGTAGTATGAAATTTTGATATTTATATCGTCGACAAACCCAACGGATGGAGGCATAGTGTTGTCAGTTGTTTAGGGGGAGAAAATGAACAAAGGTATTCCGCCAGCCGACGGTGTCGATGTGATTGTTTTGAACAACCTAATACGCTCTAGTGCGAGAGTAATTCTGGCCCACGTGATCCAAATTCAGAAGCCGACGCAAACGATTGAGGCATGTCTGTGTGAAGCAAATCAAGAGCTGCTTGCTGCTCTAAAGCAAACCTTCTGAGTGTGCAGTCACGCATTGATTCTGTACGTTTCCATCCCATCAGCCACCACACGAAAGAACAAAACAGTATGAACCTCGCATATATCGCAAACGAGTTTTCCAGCGCGGGAGTTCTTTGAAAAGCAATGCTGGCCAGACGGTCCAGTCTGTATATTTTGTGGACTCATCGGGCAAGCGTATCGGTCACGCCGATTAATAGGCAGAGCTGCGGTAAACGATTGCTATACAAAGAGATTGTTCTTTAGTAAAGTCATCGGCGGGACTCCGCGTAAGGGAGTCCGCTGGATCAACGAACGTTCAAATTCAGTCAGAGGTAGAAACAATGCCTTCACTTACGACGGCGTTGGGAGTTGTTTTGCTCGTCCTACAGATCATCGGAACGGCGCAGCAAATCAAAACCAAACATCGATAAAACCCTGCGCTCTCGGTTTATGCCAAGGGCGCAGGAATCCATTTATACAAGGCTAACCAACCATGAAATCCATATTTGTTACCCTCTTGATCGCTGTACTGCTTTCGCCTGGGACTGGCGTAGCCCAAACACAGCAGAAATGCGATAGTCTACCGCATCCGGAAAGCGGACAACCGATGCCGTGCTTTCCGACCAATAATTCAACTTCCCCTCTTCCTCCCCTCCCGCCAGCGACTCCTTCCACTTCAGCCCCAAACCCACAACAGTACGAGCAGCAGGTGCAACAGCGCCAGCAGGAGGAACAGAAACGCCAGCAGGAGGAGCGCGACCGAATCCAAAAGTGCCGTACACAGGCTCAACAGGAGTATGAAAGCTGCGAACAGAAGCGACCAGCAGGAAGCACGTCGCCGGACACCTGCGTTGTAAGACTGTGCAACTGAGAGACTATTACTTGGTTTTCTTGATAGCTTTCTTAGCCTTCGGCTTCGCCCGTGCCAACGGCTTCACTTTGAGCAACCCAGCAATGGCTCGTTCCAAAGTGAGCTGATGGAATGAGACGGGATAAGATGAGTTTGCCAAAATGTTAGGGAACTAAATCGCCGAATTTGTCCGATTCGGCTTGCTTATCCGCTATCTTAGCCGATAAATCTTTGTATCGCGCGATTTGTAGGACGGCTGTACGAGCTTCCGTACACAACAAATCGGCATCCAAATTGGATGAATCGAGCGTGTAAACCAGTTTTTTACCCTCCACTAACAGCGCCTCGCCAATGGCTTTGAGGTCTGACATCACTACCGTCAGTTCTTGCTTGTATGCCCTGAGTTCTTTTCTAACCCTGACGCAGTGTCTTTCCTGTTCATCGACTGTCATTTGATACCCCTCCGTATCTGCTTCTCTACTGTTAGACACGTTGGCGAAGGAAAGTGCGGCAGACGAAACAGACATTTTTTATAACCTATGGGTTTATGAAAGACACAATTGCCCAAGTTTATTCGTAACCTATGTCCCATTCGCCGCGCTCCCGCAACTGCGCAATCTCCTGGCGGGCCATCTCCTGGGCGCGCGCGTAGTCCGGCTTCACCAACCGGTTCAGCGGCAGTTGGCCGGGTTCAAGAATGATCCAGTGGCGCGGCCGCATATACGATGGCAGGGAACGCGCGTGCCGATTTAATTCCTGCTGGTCCAGTTCAACCCCGGGTCTCTTCTCCACCACAGCCACCACCGCTTCGGAGGCCACGGTGTGGGCTACGCCAACCACCACGCAGTTTGCCACCTTCTCCGCCAGGTTGCAGATGTGCCGCTCCACATCGCCGGGAAATATCTGGTAGCCAAACGACTTGATCACCCACTTCTCCCGGCCCGTCAGATGCAGGCCCGCGGCATCCTTGTAGCCAAGATCGCCTGTATAGAGATAGCCGTCGCGCGAGATTGCCTGCGCCGTGGCCGCGGGATCGTTCACATAGCCAAGAAAGGTCTGCAGCCCGCGGAAGCATATATGGCCTATCTCGCCGGAGGGCAGTTCCTCGCCGGCGTTACCATCGGCGCGCATAGGTTGGTGAATGGTGCAGGGATAGATCGGCATGTCCTGACCTAGCCCGGTGAGAATCGTCTCCCTGCCGCTCGCGTCCGTGTGAACGTAGGTGCAGAATCCGGCGGCCTCGGTGAGCCCAAGTCCGCTGCCGATGACGGGTGCCATGGTAGCAAGCCGGTCCACGAATGGACGCGAGACCGAATTGCCGCCATAGGCGGCAAATCTCAAGCTACTGAGATCGTGGCGATCGTAGTCTTTCAGCATCCACTCCAGGTTGAACATCGCCGGAATCTGACCCAGCAACTCCACGCGATGCTGGGCAATTGCGCGCAACGAGCGGCCTGCGTCGAAGACCTCCAGCAGCACAACCGTCCCGCCTCCGAAGAAGGTGCTCATCAACGTTAGAGTCTGCCCACCTACATGAGATGGAGGCAAATTGACCAGGGTGCGGGCACCACGATCTCCACCAAAAAAAGAGCCGCACAAGCACATGTTCTGCACCGTGATGTTGCGATGCGACAGCAACGCCGGCTTGGGCGATCCCGTCGATCCGGTGGTAAAAATGACCAGCGCACCATCGTCCTCCGCCACGTCGCAGAGTATTTCGGGCAGGGAAGCAGAGCCTCCATCCGTTACGGCACGCATCGCAGACTCAGCAATTGACGCATAGGATTGTGTGCCTGCAATCGCCTCCTCCGAGTCAACCGCAATGCCATACTGTAGCCAGGGGCAGTGCGTCTGTACGGCGCGCCACAGCTCGCGAAGATCGAACGGCGCCTTCACCCCCAGACCGACAAATCCACGTGGATGAAGAGTCTCCAGTGCTCGAATTACCTCGGCAGCGGACAAACGTAGATCCAGCGGAGCAGCGATCACACCGATCTTGAAGCAGCTATATTCCAGCAGTACATGGTCCACGGACATCGGCAGCAGTGTGACCAGAAAATCGCCCTTGGCAAATCCCATGCGCAGCAACTCACTCGCCAACCCTGTGGTCAAGCAGTCGAACTCGCTCCAGGTGACCGTGCGATCACCCTCCGCACTGACTATGGCAGGTACATCCGGCCTCGACATCGCCCACTTAGCCACCACGCCGTGCAGCAGATGGCGATCGGCAAAGTCTCGTTCATAATTGTCGAGGGTAAATTGAGGCACGCGCATCGGCTCACTCGCTCATGTTGCTGAATCAGTCGATCATTCACCACGGCACGCGTCAAGGCCAATGCCAGGTAAATTGAGCATTAGTTGGAGAATCCTGTGCAGAGTGAATAGTATTGTCCCAATGGCTTCCGATCGTACTTTGACTGACTCTACGAAGCGGTTTCAGACCTTGTGCCTGCCAGCCCCCAGCGCCGCAAGGCGGCGATTCCGTTGAGAGATGCCCAGCCAACGATGCGGACTGGCGCGATCCAGACCAAGTGGTACTTTGTCGCGCTGGTAACGGCGGCCATTGCCATCAGCTACTTCGACCGTCAGACGCTGCCGGTGGCGATTAAGGCGATCCAGCGCACGATCCCCATCTCGAACCAGCAGTTTTCATATCTGACTTCGGCGTTTCTGCTGGCGTATGCGGTGATGTACATAGGGGGAGGGCGTCTGCTGGACCGGCTTGGAACGCGGCTTGGGTTCACGCTGATTATGGTGTGGTGGTCGGCGGCGTGCGCACTGCAAGGGTTCGCGACGGGGTTCACGTGGCTGCTGGTGGCGCTGCTGCTGCTGGGGATGGGTGAGGGTGGTGCGTTTCCGGCGGCCGTGCGGGTGGTGGCAGAGTGGATTGAGCCGGAGAAGCGGTCAACCGCGATGGGGATCATCAATGCGGGCACGGCGGTTGGGAGTGTGCTGGCTGCGCCGGTGGTGACGCGGATTGTGCTGACGCTGGGTTGGCGGTGGGTGTTCTTTATTGCGGGCGGGGTGGGGATAGTGTGGGTGCTGTGGTGGGTTATTTCGTATCGGAATAAGGGGCCGACGGTATCGTCGAACACGCTGGATGCTCGGGCGCTGGGCGAGCAGCTTACGTTTGCTGAGCTGATCGGCATGAATAGCGTGCGGGCTGTGGTGTTCGCTAAGTTCATGAGCGATTCAGCTTGGTACTTTCTGCTGCTCTGGCTGCCTAAGTATCTTTACGATGTGCGCGGCTTCGATGTGAAGCATGTGGGGACCTATGCGTGGATTCCGTATGCGGCGTCGGGAGTGGGGAGTTTTGTAGGCGGGTGGTACTCCAGTCGGCTGCTGCGGAATGGGCGGTCGCTGGACGCTGCGCGGAAGATTGCGCTGGGGCTGAGTGCCGCGTTTATGCCGGTGGTGATGCTGGTGCCTTTGGTTCGCGTGGAGTTTGCGATCGTTCTGTTCAGCGTGGCCTTCTTTTGCCAGCAATCGTGGTCGGGGCTGATTATGACGGTGCCGGCGGATATCTTTCCTTTGTCCGCGGTGGGGACAGTGTCCGGCCTGGTGGGCTTTGGCGGTGCGATTGGAGGGGTCATCTTTGGCCTTGTAGCCGGGCGGTTGCTGGACCATGGATTCGGCTATGGGACGCTGTTTGTGCTGGTGGGGACGTTCCATCTGATCGGATATACGACTATTCTTTTATTTGCCGGTAAAATTCAACCGCTTCGCGCGGATGACCTGAGGGAGATAGAGAGCAGAGCATGAAGATCACCGAAGTGCGCACGCGTGTCGTTCAATGGGAAGGCGAGACCGTTCCACTGCCCCCGCATTTTTGCACCAACCCTATGGACCTGGTCAGCTTCCGCCAGGCCTCCATGGGCAACTTCGCCTTTCATGGATGGGTGCTGGTGGAGATATTCACGGACGCAGGCCTGGTCGGCCTGGGCGATGCTGCGCTCGCGCCGCTGGTCACCAAGACCTGTATCGATACCTATCTGAAGCCATTACTGATCGGTGCCGATCCGTGGGACACGGAGTTCCTGTGGCAACAGATGTATCGCCGCACCATGGCCTTCGGTCGCAAGGGCGTCGCCATGACGGCCATCAGCGCGGTCGATATTGCGTTATGGGACCTGCTGGGCAAATCTGCCAAACAGCCCGTATACCGGCTGCTGGGCGGACGTACCAAAGACCGTATCCCGGTCTATGCCAGCCGGCTCTATTCCATGCCGCTGGACGAGCTGCGTGTTGAGGCGCAGAAGTATAAGGATGAAGGCTACAAGGCGATGAAGCTGCGCTTTGGATGGGGGCCAATCGACGGCGCGGAGGGCATGCAGCGCAACGTCGAGCTGGTGCGAACTGTCCGCGAGGTCGTCGGCGATGGCGTCGATGTAATGGCAGACGCCTACATGGGCTGGACGCTGGACTACGCCAAACGTATGCTGCCGCTGTTGGAGCCGTTCAATCTTCGCTGGCTGGAAGAGCCTGTGATCCCCGATGACACCCGTGGATACAAGGAGCTGAAAGCCTATGGCCGCGTACCGATTGCAGGTGGAGAGCATGAGCACACTGTCTTTGGCTTCCGCGATCTGCTGGAGGCCAATGCGCTGGACTACATCCAGTTCGACACCAATCGCGTCGGAGGCATCAGCCAGGCGCGCAAAATCACCGCGATGGCGGAGGCGTTTCAGGTTCCGGTGGTCCCGCACGCCGGGCAAATGCATAACTACCACGTCGTAATGGCCAGCCTCAACTCGCCGATTGCAGAGTTCTTTCCCAAGGTCGATGTGGAAGTCGGCAACGAGCTCTTCTGGTATATCTTCGATGGGGAGCCGGTCCCGGTGAATGGCTCCATCGACCTCGACGAGAACACACCCGGTCTGGGCCTGACAGTGAACGAAGAGTCGCTGAAGCGCTTCAGAATTATCGAATAGGGAAGGGAAGGCCATGATCCATCTGGTACAGCTCGGCAATGGGACACAGCGTCGCGTCGCCTTGGTGGAGGAGCCTCATCTCCGCTGCCTCACCGAGGTGCAGAGCATCTATGAGCTGGCAAGAGGCTGTCTGCATCATGGTTGCGGACTCAGCGCGCAGGCACAAACACTTGCCAAGGGCGAGTTGCTGGACTACGACGCGATCTATGCCGGTAAGTCCGAGTGGAAGCTACTGCCGCCCATCGACGTGCCGGGGGATCGATCACGGGTCGTGGTCTCGGGAACCGGGCTCACCCATCTTGGCAGCGCCAAGAATCGTAATGCGATGCACGCGGCCGCCGCTTCCAATACAGAAGCAGCCAAGCCGGCTGAAGCCGTGACAGACAGCATGAAGATGTTTCAATGGGGCGTCGAAGGCGGGCGTCCCGCGCCGGGCGAGATTGGCATTGCGCCGGAGTGGTTCTACAAAGGCACCGGCGCGATACTGCGAGGGCCGTCGGAGCCGTTGACCGTGCCACCCCACGCGGAAGATGGAGGTGAAGAGGCAGAGATTGCCGGTATCTATATCATCGGCGAGGACGGTGCACCGTATCGAATCGGGATGGCGATAGGCAACGAGTTCTCCGACCACAAATTTGAACGCCGCAATTATCTGAACCTCGCCGGCTCCAAGCTGCGCACATGCAGCGTGGGGCCAGAGCTTGTCGTTGGCGCGGAGTTCCAGTCGGTCGAAGGTGAAGCAACGATCCTGCGCGGATCGGAGACCATCTGGCGCAAGTCTGTGGCCACGGGTGAGCAGAATATGTGCCATAGCCTCGCCAATATGGAGCACCATCACTTTAAGTTCGAGGGCCATCGCCAGACGGGCGATGTGCATGTGCATTTCTTCGGCGCCGACTCGCTGAGCTTTGGCGACGGCATAGTGCTGCAGGATGGAGACTGGATGGCGGTGCGCTACCAGGGCTTCGGACGTCCCCTGCGTAACCCCATCCGTGTGGAGTCAAACGGCTTGAATCGTCTGGTTGTGACCCGTTCGTTGGCTTGATGCAGCAACGGTGAGGAGATTGCGATGGCTGAAAAAGTAGCGTTTCTTGGGCTGGGCACGATGGGCAGCGGTATGGCCGCGAACCTGTTGAGGGCGGGCTTCTCGCTCGCTGTGTACAACCGCACGGCGGCGAAGGCTAAACCACTGATCGATGCGGGAGCGCGGCTGGCGTCCACTCCGGCGGATGCCGCCAGGGGCGCGTCGATTGTGATCAGCATGTTGGCGGACGATACAGCTTCGCGCGAGGTGTGGCTTGGCAAGGATGGTGCGCTTGCGACCGCGGACAAAGGAGCCGTCCTGATTGAATCCAGCACAGTCAGCCCCGCGTGGATCGCGGAGCTTGCCGTGCTTGTTGCACAGCATGGCGCGCAGTTTCTGGACGCTCCGGTAACAGGAAGCAGGGTGCATGCCGAATCCGCGCAACTCTCGATTCTGGTGGGTGGCAGCGAGGCAACCCTTAACGCCGTCAAGCCGGTGTTGCAGGCGATGAGCAAGGAGATTCTGCATCTGGGGCCGGTGGGCAGTGGCGCCAAGCTTAAGCTGATCAACAATTTCCTCTGTGGGGTCCAGGTTGCCTCGCTTGCGGAGGGGCTGGCGTGGATCGAGCGCAGCGGACTCGACCGCGAGAAGGCGCTCGCTTTTCTCAAGACGGGCGCGCCAGGCAGCCCGGTCTTCGGCATGGTCTCCGCTCGAATGGTCAGCCAGATTTATTCGGTGAACTTTATGCTCAAGCTGATGGCGAAGGACTTGCTCTATGCGCAGAACGAGGCCGCGCGCTGCGACCTCGATCTGACCACTGCGCAGACGGCGCGAAAGCTCTTTGAAGACGCTGTGACAAAAGGGTTTGGCGGCGAGGATATGGCGTCGGTAATCCAGCCGCTACGCAACAAATAAGTATCGGCCATGCAACCAGCACATCCATCGGGAGATACTCCTGTGCCGGGATGTGTGAAGCCGACCCGGTGTTAGGTACATCCAAAGAGTTGTCAATGTCAGGGGGAAAGCTGTGGGTAAAGCCTGTCCCCAGTTCTGCGCCTATGTCGCCCCCCGCAAGGAAGAAGAATGGCGAAGCCTGTACTGCTTACGGTGGATGACGATCCGGAGGTTTTGCGCGCCGTGGAGCGCGACCTGCGTCGCCGTTATGCGGATCGCTACCGAGTGCTGCGCGCGGACTCCGGCGCTACGGCGCTGGAGGCGTTGCGCGGACTCAAGCGGCGGGGAGATTCCGTAGCACTCCTCCTCGTCGATCAGCGAATGCCCCAGATGAACGGCGTGGAGTTCCTGGGCCAGGCGATGGAGATCTACCCCAACGCCAAGCGCATTCTGTTGACTGCCTACGCCGACACCGATGCAGCCATCAGCGCAATCAACGACGCCCGCATCCATCACTATCTGCTGAAGCCGTGGGACCCACCGGAGGAACATCTCTATCCCGTGCTGGATGACCTGCTCGATGACTGGATGGGCTCGTTCCGGCCTCCATTCGAGGGCGTGCGCGTTCTTGGCACCCGCTGGTCTCCTCACTCCTACGCGATTCGAGACTTCCTCACCCGAAACCAGGCACCGTATCAGTGGATCGATGTGGAGACGGCGGAACAGGTTGCCGAGGTGCGCAGCCTTGTGGAAGCTGCAGGGGCAGAGAGTTCCAGCCTGCCCAAGGTGCTCTTTCCCGATGGCACATCGCTGGCGGATCCGAGCCTGGGCGAACTGGCCGAAAAACTTGGCTTGCGCATCCGGCCTGAAGTGGCGTTCTACGATCTCGTGATTGTCGGTGGCGGCCCCGCGGGTCTGGCTGCGGCTGTCTACGGCGCATCGGAGGGACTCAGCACGGTCCTGATAGAGATGGAAGCGCCGGGCGGACAGGCAGGCATGAGTTCGCGCATCGAGAATTATCTCGGTTTTCCTTCCGGATTGAGCGGCGGCGACCTGGCTCGGCGTGCCGTTGCCCAGGCGCGCCGCTTCGGGGTGGAGATACTCTCTCCCCAGCAGGTTACCGGTGTCAGCGTCGAGGGTCCGTCGCGCGTCGTCAAGCTGGCCGCCGGATCGGATATCGGATGTAAAGTTCTATTGATCGCCACCGGTGTTGCCTACCGCAAGCTGGATGTCCCAGGGGCAGAGCGTCTACAGGGTTGTGGCGTCTACTACGGCGCAGCCATGACCGAGGCCATCTCCTGTCAAGGCGAGGACGTTTACATTGTGGGTGGCGCAAACTCGGCTGGGCAGGCCGCCATGTACTTTGCCAAGTTTGCACGCAAAGTTGTAATGCTGGTGCGCGGTGCGTCGCTCTCCTTCTCCATGTCGCAGTACCTGATCGACCAAATTAATAAGATGCCCAACATCCAGGTTCAAACTCGCTCCCAGGTGGTCGAGGTCCACGGTGACACGCACCTGGAAGCTGTTTCCATCCGTAGTGGGGACAACGGCGATATGGCCACCATGCCCACAAACCTGCTTTCCATCTTCATTGGCGCGGAGCCAAACACGGACTGGCTTTCCGGCGTGGTGGAGCGGGACGAGCGCGGATTCATCCTGACCGGAGCTGATCTGGTGCGCGACGGTAAGCGGCCCGCTGGTTGGAAACTGGAGCGCGATCCCTATTGGGTGGAGAGCAGCGTGCCCGGAATCTTCGCGGCGGGCGACGTGCGTCATGGTTCCGTAAAGCGCGTTGCGTCGGGCGTAGGCGAAGGCTCCATCGCCGTGCAGTTCACTCATCAGTACCTCAGCGAGGTGTAACTTGGAAGAGAAGCTTGTAAGCTCGACGGGCGATAATCTGATCGACGATCTGCGCAGGATCGAGGTCTTTGCGGACCTGTCTCAGGAACAACTCGACTGGCTGGTGCAACACCTTCAGAGGATGCACTTCCAGGCAGGTGAGATCATGGGCCAGGAGGGTGAGCCTCTGGACCATCTCATCGTGATTCTGGAGGGCGAGATTCGCATCCAGCGGGGAAGCGGCTCGGACGAGATCCTCTTCAATGGGTATGCGGGTGAGGTCACCGGTTTGCTGCCTTACTCGCGGCTGACCCACTACGGAGGCACTAGCAGGGCTGTTATTCCCACGCGGGTTGCCGCGCTGCACAGACGCGATTTCCCGCAGATGCTGGAGCGCATTCCTCTGCTTGGTCAGCGACTGGTCTCTATTATGGCCGACCGCATCCGCGAAACCACGCGCACAGAAACTCAACGCGACAAAATGATGGCATTAGGCAAGCTCTCCGCGGGCCTGGCGCATGAGTTGAACAATCCGGCAGCCGCCGCCCAGCGGGCAACCGCAAGCCTGCGCGAGACCCTGGAGACGGTGCGCGACGCCAGCATCCGCCTCTCTCGCCATGTGCTCACCACTGAGCAAAGAGAGACCATCCTCCTCTTCGAGCGCAAGGCCGGGCTTGCACCCACGCTCTCCACGGATCCCCTTGCGCAGAGTGATCGCGAGGAACGTATCACCACCTGGCTGGAAGCGCGCCATGTGCCGGATGTGTGGAAGATCGCGCCGGCCATCGCCGACACCTGCGTGGAGATTCCAAAACTGGAAGATCTCGCCAGCCAGATTGGCGACGAAGTTCTGGGCGATGCCCTTACCCGCATCGCATCGCTGCTCACCATCGCAAGGTTGATCGGCGAGATTGAGATCAGTACTAAGCGCATCTCAGACCTGGTGCAGGCCATCAAACAGTACTCCTACATGGACCAGGCCGCGATGAAGGAGGTCGACCTGCATCAGGGGATCGAGAACACGCTCATCATCCTGCATCACCAGCTCAAGGGCGGCGTCAAGGTGGTCCGCGAATACGACCAGAGCCTGCCGCGCATCTGCGCCTTTGGCGGAGAGCTCAATCAGATATGGACAAACCTGATGTCCAACGCCATCGAAGCCATGCACGGCAAGGGTGAGCTGCGGGTGCGAACGGCGAAGGAACTCGACCGCGTGCTGGTGGAGATTGGCGACAACGGCCCTGGAATCCCGTCCGAAGTTTTGCCCCATATCTATGAGCCCTTTTACACCACCAAGGAAGTGGGCGAAGGCACTGGTCTGGGACTGGATACGGTCAGCCGTATCATCCGCAATCATCATGGAGAGATTCGTGTCACGTCTCACCCAGGCGACACGCGCTTCCAGGTTTACTTGCCTGTTACACAACCCAAAGTCACAGCCAGTAGCATGATGGAGGAGGCAGACGATGCAGCAAACCTGTTCACATCTGGCCCAGATACAAAATCCATCGCCTAACAGCAATGGATGCGAGGAGTGCCTGCGCATGGGCGATACCTGGGTCCACCTGCGCCTCTGCGAGATCTGCGGACACGTCGGCTGTTGCGATTCGTCGAAGAACAAGCACGCCACGAAGCACTTCCACCAGACGAAGCACCCCATTATGCGCTCCATCGAACCCGGCGAAGATTGGGGATGGTGTTACGTGGACGAAATAATGTTCGAGCCGTTTCCTCACAAGCCTAAGTTGCGTTGAAAGGAAGAGGTCGTACGATGCATGCCTTGGCAACTCAACTCGACCATCAGGCCCAGCTTCTGGCCCGTCTGGCCCAGGCTCGTTCCATGACCGATGATCTGTTTCGCAGGGTGCGCTCGGACGCGCTATACGATCGGCCCATTCCCGAACGCCACAGGATTGTCTTTTACATCGGCCATCTGGAGGCGTTCGACTGGAATTTGATCGCAGGCCATGCGCTCGGCCTGGGCCCCGCCGATACGGAATTCGATCGCCTCTTCGCCTTCGGAATCGATCCGGTAGGCGGCGGCCTACCCCAGGACACGCCCTCCGATTGGCCGCCGCTGGCACAGGTCGAGAGCTATGCCCATCATGTCCAAAGAGTGCTGGATGACCTTCTCAATGGTCGTTCGCGGCTCGCGGTCAGTGATTGGCAGTTCCCCAGGGAGGTCATCCTCAACGTCGCCATCGAACATCGCCTAATGCATGCAGAGACCCTGACCTATATGCTGCACCAGTTGAACTCAGAGCGGAAGATGGTGCCCCACGACTATCTCTCTTTCAGTTCGCACCAGCCCGGGCCTTCCGCCGTTGTGCGGATGATCGATATTCCGCAAGGAACTGCGACGCTGGGTATTCCCCGCGGTGGGGAATCGTTCGGCTGGGACAACGAGTTTGAGGAACATTCCGTCTCAGTACCTGCCTTCGCCATCGGCTCTCACAAAGTCACCAATGGGGAGTTCCTCCGATTTGTCAGCGAAGGTGGATACGATGACCGCTGTTTTTGGAGCGATGAAGACTGGGCCTGGATCAAGCAACACAACATCGCCCATCCGCATCTTTGGTTTATGCGCCAAAACCAATGGTTCTATCGCGCCATGTTCGAAGAAGTTCCATTGCCCCAGGGCTGGCCGGTCTATGTCAGCCATGTGGAAGCCTCGGCCTACGCGCGTTATGCGGGCCGGAGCCTTCCCACGGAAGCCCAGTTCCATCGTGCCGCCTACGGAACGCCGGAAGGCATCGAGCGTATGTATCCCTGGGGAGATGCAGACCCCGACGCCACTCGTGGCAACTTTGACTTCCATCGTTGGGACCCGGTTGCGGTGGGCAGCTATCCTGCCGGACGTAGCGCCTTTGGATTGCAGGACTCTGTGGGCAACGGATGGGAGTGGACCTCCACGCCCTTTGCACCGCACCAGGGCTTCGAACCATCTCCCTACTACCCCGGCTACTCAGCAGACTTCTTCGATGGAAAGCATTTCGTTGCCAAAGGTGCCTCGCCCAGAACTGCGGCCTGCATGTTGCGTCGCTCGTTCCGTAACTGGTTCCAGCCGCACTATCCCTATATCTACGCCTCGTTCCGTTGTGTGCAGAACTGAAGGGAGCCGCTATGCTGATCCGCGATGGCGCAATCCATACGGTCGACTCATTCGCTGAAGATGTACGCGATGGGTTGGGACAGTCCGGACAAAAAACATTGCCCTCGAAGTATCTTTACGACGACATCGGCTCCGCCTTGTTTGAAGCCATCACCCGGCTTCCCGAGTATGGACTGACACGGGCGGAGGAGCGGATTCTGCGCCGCCACTCACGCGACATCGCCCAATTCCTCACCCACGGCATGGTGGTGGAGCTGGGCAGCGGCAGTGGCCGCAAGACGCGCCAGATTCTGGAATCTCTTGCCCACCATCAATCCATGACCTACTGTCCGATAGAAATATCCTCGGCAGCGCTGGTAAGCTGCGAGCGCGAACTCGACGACCTGGCCCACATCAGCATTCTCGGTTTCGAGGCAGAATATCTGGACGGCCTCAGCAGGGCAGTCGCTCGCCGCAGGCCGGGAGACGCGGTGACGGTGCTCTTTCTCGGCAGCTCCATCGGCAACTTCGATCGCGCGCCCGCAGAGGACTTTCTACGCGGCATTCGCCATACGATTGAGCCCGGCGATACTTTATTGCTTGGTACGGATCTGGAAAAACCATTGGCCCAACTCATCCCCGCATACGACGACTCGCTCGGCGTCACCGAGGCGTTCAATCGCAACCTGCTGGCCCGCATTAACCGCGAACTGGGTGGCGATTTCGACCTGTCACGTTTCGAGCACGTCGCCCTGTACAACGCCCGCGAACGCAGAATTGAGATGCATCTCCGCTCCATGGAAGCTCAGACAGTCACTATCGATGAGACTAGCTTCACCTTCCGCCGCGATGAAACCATCTGGACCGAAAGCTGTCATAAATATGCGAGGTACGACCCCCTGGAGATGGCCCTGCGCACCGGGTTTGAGTGCGTTGCGCAATGGGTGGATGTGGAATGGGGCTTCGCCGAGAACCTCTTCGTCGCGGTATAACGCCGCGTAACACATCCGTACTCAGAGATACTGAATCACAGCCCGCTTCAGATATTTACTCTCCAGCAGTTGTGCGATTCGCTTCACAATATTGCGCCGCAGATCGAGTTCAACCGGAATGTTCGGGTCTTGGTGCGCTTCATTGATTCTTGTACCCACGGCAAACCGCACGATATCGCTGTTCAGTAGCATGGAGGCAAGCCGCACCGCCGCATTCGACTTCATCTCTTCGGGAACGAAACCCTCCTCCAGCAGACGAAGCACCTCGCCCAGCGTCAGTGTGCCTTCTGTTACCAGCTCAAACCCCTCCATCTTCGCCGATGGTGGAACCTTCGGATCCATCTGTTGACCCAGGTCGATCTGAATGGGACGGTTCAGCAGCCGGGAGATGATGTTGGCGGTGGTTCCGCCGCAGATTACCTTGCGTCCGGGCGTGCTTACAGACATCATGGCCATGCTCTGGTCGTGCGAGCGGTCGAACGGCGCCCCCGTCATCACCAGTAGCTGGCGAGGCTTGCGGAAGTACACTACGCCGCAGGTAATGTCATCGCGTGCTCCTTGCACGTCGATCTCTTCCGCCTTCGTCACCAGCAGGCGCGATAGCTCGCGTGCTGAGATATAAGGGTTCCAGCGAATCTGTTCGCGTACATATTTCTCCACGTTGTCCAGGCCCCAGCCTAGCGGCGTGCGATGCTCGCCCATGCCTGCCTGCGAGATGCCGTCGGAGAAGAAAATAATGCGGTCTTCGCGCTGCACGTCGAAGGTGGAGTAGCTGATCACGCGGTCTTGCCAGCGTGTAGGGCGCACCTCGGTCTTGGCAATCTTCAACTCGCCCTTGGGACGCACCAGCAAAAACGGCGGGTTGCCGTGCTCGATAATGCGCGTCTCGCCCGTGCTGGCCATATCCACCACGGTGAAGGTGGAGTAGCTGATCTTGCGCACGCTGCAGATCGGCAGAGTGTCCATGATGGTCTCAGCCGAGGTCTGAATATCCATCGCGCTGGCCGTATACTTCAACGCCATGGTCGCCGTCATGGTAGCCAGCACGCTGGCTTTCACGCCGCTTCCGAGTCCATCGGCAAGCACCGTCAGGATGCGCCCGTCCGGCTCAACTTTGCGGGAGAGGAATACGTCTCCTGAGATGTATTGGCCGTGCTTGGCCCGTTGGCAGGAATCCACCTCAATGAAGCTTTCGGCGCCAGTCACGGCTCTCCCCCAGGCTCGTTGTCGACGGCCTCTTCAGGGCTGAACGAATTCACAATCGAGTTGAGGGTGATCTCGGAATCAGCGGCATTTTCGCCCAGCAGATAGGCAATCTGCTGCACCGTATTCAGGTTCTTCTGGATCACCTCCCGCGCCCGCGCGATGATCTGCTCTTTCTGGAAGATGGGCTGCGTGATGTCCTGAAATATCCCGCAAAGAACCGTATGTGGCTCAATGGTGAAGATGCTTGTGTTCAGAATGCTTCGCTGGTAACGGATGTCGTGGCCCACAATGTCTGTGCCTGTTTCCAGCACGCGTTTGAACAGATTGGAGAACGGAACCTCGACATTCAGAGCGCCGCCATCCATCTCCGTCGACAGGCCGCCAGGCATGGAGAACAACCGCGCAAAATGCTTATTGCTCTCGATGATCTTAAGGTCTTCATTCACAATGACAACCGCCGATGGCATCTTCTGTAGCAGCGCGTTGGCTTTTTTCTGCGCTAGTTTACGGGTATAGGTAGCGCACATCATGCGTTCAGCATTGCGGTTGATCAGGGCGCGGGCAAAGTCGCGGCAGGAATCATATCCGCACCCCCCGCAGTTCAGTTCATCGTCGGCAGAGTACTTTCCCACTGTGCGCAGTGCTTCCTGTAACTGCATCTCGCTGTATTCGGTGCGCGCAATCGGTGCAGCGTCGTAATGCCCGGTGATTCCCAGCGAAGGCCTGCGCGGAAGCCGCGCCGCTGGCTTTGCGTAGCTCAGAATATCGTAGCGGCGCCGTGCCACTGAGGTAGTGCGTGCAGCCTTCGGGCCATTCACGCAGGATCCCGCGCAGGCGGTCAGCTCAAAAAATATGTTGTGTTCCGGATGCCATTCGGGAATGCTTTTCAAGGCCTGTTCCACATTGGCAATGCCAGAAAACGACATGAACTGTAGGCTGTTCACCTCGCGATTTCCGGCAACCGCAGGCACCATTCCTCCATCGATGGGATACAGTGCGCCCTCTTCGGCCTCCTGCGGCAGAAAACGGTCCTCCTGCGTCGCCTCGGTCTCCGCCAGATCGATATTCTCTTCTGCCAGCCAGCGGTCCAGGTCTTCGAACGTGAGCACTGCATTCAGAAGCTCCGGATGCTGTTCGGCCTCCTTCTTCTTGGCAATGCATGGCCCGATAAATACCGTTGCAATGTCGTCGCCATAGTACGCGCGCAGCATCTTGCAATGGGTCAGCAGGGGAGACAGCACGCCGATCACATGGGGCTGACATTCCGGATGGTACTTCGCGATAAAGTCCACCACCACAGGGCAGGCGGACGAAATCCATATCTGCTTCGGCTTCTTGTGCATCAGCGAGTAGACGCTGGCCGACACCTGCTGTGCGCCCAGCGCGGTCTCCGATACGGCAAAGAATCCCAGCTTCTTCAGCGCATGAATGATTTGCGCGGAATGCACGCCGGAATACTGAGCCACAAAAGAGGGTGCCAGTGAGGCGATTACCTTGCGCCCGCTCGTCAACAGGGCTTTGGCGTCGGGTAGATCGTCGCGCACCTGCTTCGCGCTGTGCGGGCACGCCAGTACGCACAGGCCACACATGATGCATAGATCGGGCACAACACGCGCATAGCCGTCCTCCACGCGAATCGCCTTCACCGGGCATTCGCGGATGCACTTGTGACAGTCCTGACACTCGCGCTGACGGGTGTAAATGGCGTTAAGCTTTGACATATTCTCCCCGCGATGGCCCGTCCAGTTGCTGTAGCAGCTCGCGCAGTCTTGCTGCGGTAATGTTGTGGTGGAACTCGCTGCCAACCTTTAGGTTCGGTCCCTGCTTGCACTGGTCCTGACACAGACATCCAGCCAGGCGGACCGGCGTCTTCAGCCCCTTGCTTTGCACATATTGCTGTAGGGCGGCCAGAATCTCAGAGTTCCCTCTGGCGAAACAGGAACTCCCCAGGCAAACCACAATCTCAATAGATCCATCCTCGGCGGGCATCGCTCACCTCGTACTGACTGCAACTACAAGTTGCATACAACAAATTGCGGACGGGAGACAGTATCAAGCTCCCAGCCGCGTCTTACCATCTCCTCAGCGCGGGACGATGCGCTCTGAATCCGTGCCGCCCGTCTGTCCTTGGCTGTCGCTCTCGATGTGGGCGTCCAGAACTTCAATGGCCTTGGCTGCCGTGCCGTGTGGAACATGCACCCCGTCAATCATCACGGTTGGCCCTGTCTCGCACTTCTCAAAGCAGAAGCCTGCCCGTACATCCAGACGGTTTTCCATCCCGCTCTGCTCCGCATGTCGCAGCACTCCGTTCAATACATCCTGCGATCCCTTCAGGAAGCAGTTGGTTCCCAGGCACACGCTCACTTTGTGTCTGTCTTCGCCTGCCTGCATCAGGGGAAGGGATTCATCCGCAATGCGCCGCCGGCTCTGGTAGTGCGTATGCAACAGATGGTGCGCCTTCTCGCCGCCTATCTCGCCCAGAAACCGCTCATAGCACTCGGTGATAAATACGTTGTCCTGCGACTTGTGAAGTTGCAGCATCTTGTCTGCGTTGTACAGGCCCTTCGTGCGCAGCGCGCGTGTGTTGGATGCGGTAGACACTGGCTGTCCCGCGCCGCCTACGCAGCCGCCGGGGCAGGCCATCACTTCAATCAGGTCGTACTGGCTCTTGCCCGCCCGCACCTGTTCCGCCACCACGCGTGCATTGCGCAGCCCGTGGACGATGGCCAGCTTCAGTTGCGTGCCGTTTACATCGATCGTGGCCTCGCGCAATCCGGAATCGCCACGCACCTGCTGGAACTCAACCTGCTCCAGCTTTTTGCCTGTTACCTTCTCCGCGGCGTAACGCAGCACGGCCTCGGTAACACCGCCCGAGTTGCCAAAGATCACTCCCGCTCCGGTGTAGAAGCCGAAGGGCATATCGAACGATTCTGGCTGCAGCGTGTCGAATATCAGGCCGGACGACTGAATCATGTGGGCCAGCTCCTGCGTGGTCAGCACATGGTCCACGTCCGGGTCGCCATCCACGGCAAACTCCGGGCGCTGCGCTTCAAACTTCTTGGCCGTACAGGGCATGATGGAGACCACCTTGATGTCCTTGCGCTCCACCTTGAGCTGATCGGGAAGCATCGTCTTCAGCAGCGAGCCGAACATCGCCTGCGGAGACCGGCAGGTCGAAAGATTCGGCAGCAGCTCCGGAAAATACTGCTCCGCGTACTTCACCCAGCCGGGGCAGCAGGACGTGAACATGGGCAGAGTTCCCCCCTGCGTCTTGCGATGCAGAAACTCCGTGCCCTCTTCCAGCACCGTCAGGTCGGCGGCAAACGATGTGTCGTAGATCTGGTCGAAGCCCATAAACTTGAGCGCGGCAACAATCTGACCGGTGGTAATCTCGCCCGGCTTGCGGCCAAAGCACTCGCCCAGTCCTACACGCACCGCAGGAGCAATCTGCACTACTACCTTCTTTGTGGGATCGGCTAGCATAGCCCAGACTGCATCTACCTCCGACTTCACCGTCAGCGCGCCGGTTGGACACACACTGGCGCACTGTCCGCAGTTCACGCACTCCACTTCGCCCAGTTGCTTGCCAAAGGCCGGCTGCACGCAAGCCTCGTGTCCGCGATGCGCAAAGTCGATGGCGCCAATGCCCTGGATCTCCCAGCACATACGAACGCAATCGCCGCATAGTACGCACTTGTTCGGGTCACGCACAAGCGACGGAGACGACTCGTCGATGGGGGCCGGTTGCAACACGGACTTGAAGCGCACCTTCTTCACCCCTAGCCGCTGCGCCAGGCTCTGTAGCTGGCAGTTGGTGCTGCGCGAGCACGTCGGACAGCTCTGATCGTGGTTTGCCAACAGCAGTTCCACCGCGATCCGCCGAATCTCGCGAATCTCCGGCGTCGTGGTCTGCACCTTCAACCCGGCTTCGGGTAACGTGGAGCACGCTCCCATGATCCCGCGCCCCTCCACCTGCACCAGGCACAGCCGGCACGCGCCGTACACACTCAGTTCAGAGTGGTAGCAGAAGGTCGGCAGGTCGATCTCGGCCTTGCGAACCAGTTCGAGCAGATTGCGCTCTCCCTCGATCGCAACCGTCCGTCCATCGATGGTCAATGTTGGCTGAGTCAGCGTATTCATCTGTCTATATCCCTTCCACCGCGTGAAGCTTGCAGGCTGTTGCGCACGCGCCGCACTTGATGCACAGTTCCGGATCGATGTGGTACGGCTTCTTCTTCTCGCCAGAGATGGCCCCGACAGGGCATGCCGTAAAGCACAGGCCACAACCCTTGCACTTCGTCTGATTGATCTCCGGCCGCAGCAGCGCCTTGCATCGTCCCGTGCGGCAGCGCTTCTCGAAGACGTGCTCTTCATACTCCTTGCGGAAGTAGCGCAGGGTCGATAGCACCGGATTCGGTGCCGTCTTTCCCAGCCCGCACAGCGATCCCACCTGCACTGCATGTCCCAGTTGTTCCAGAAGCACCAGCGTGTTTGCGTCCGCGCGGCCTTCGATCACGTCGTCTAGCAGCGCCAGCAGTTGCCGTGTGCCTTCGCGGCATAGCAGGCACTTGCCGCAGGATTCGCGCTGCGTGAACTGCATGAAGAAACGCGCAATGCCCACCATGCAGGTGTTTTGGTTCATCGCAACCAGCCCGCCGGAGCCCACCATGGCGCCCACCGCGCGCAGCGACTCGTAGGCTAGCGGCAAGTCCAGATGCTCCTCGGTCAGGCATCCGCCGGATGGCCCACCGATCTGCACCGCCTTGAAGCCGTTCTTCCATATCTTCCCTGCGTCGTCCGTCACTCCGCCGCCAATGTTGTAGACAATCTCGCGCAGCGTGGTGCCAAACGGTACTTCCACCAGTCCGGTGTTAGCAACGTGCCCGGTCAGCGCAAAGGTCTTGGTGCCCGGCGACTCTTTTGTGCCAATGCTGCGGAAGACCTCCGGCCCTATGTTCAGAATGCGCGATACATGGGCCAGCGTCTCCACATTATTGATGATCGTCGGCTTGCCCCACAGCCCACTCTGCGCGGGAAAGGGTGGTTTGGGCCGCGGCATGCCGCGCTGTCCCTCGATCGACGCGATCATGGCAGTCTCTTCGCCGCACACAAACGCTCCCGCGCCTTCCATCACGTCGCACTTCATGCTGAAGCCCGTGCCAAAGACGTCCTTCCCCAGAATGCCTTCGTGCTCCGCGTCGGCTACGGCGCGGCGCATACGCTCTACAGCCAGTGGATACTCGGCCCGAACGTACACCAGGCCCTCGTTGGCCCCGATCGCGCGCGCCGCAATCATGATCCCCTCAATCACGCTATGCGGATTGCCTTCCATCACCGAGCGATTCATGAACGCGCCGGGGTCGCCCTCGTCGCCATTGCAGATTACATACTTCTTGCTCGATTGCTGCACCCGCGCCGCTTCCCACTTCCTTCCGGTTGGGAATCCCCCGCCGCCGCGTCCACGCAGTCCGGATTCTGTGATGACCTTGCATATCTCTTCCGGCGTCATCTCCACATAGGCCATCTTCGCGGCCTTGTAGCCGCCGTGCAACATGTACTCCTTGATGTCCTCTGGATCGAGGAATCCGCACTCGCGCAGCACCAAACGGTCCTGTCGCGCGTAAAAGGGATTGTCCTTGAATCCCCGGCAGCTCTTGCGCGTCGTCGGGTCCTTGTACAGCAGCCGCTCCACTACCTGCTTCCCCATCAAGGTCTGCTGCACAATCTCAGCGACGTCTTCCTCGCGAACCTTGTTATACAGAATTCCGTCCGGCTCCACAGAGACCAACGGCCCCATCTGGCAGAATCCCTGGCATCCGCTCTTCGAAAGCCGGACCTCATCGTCTTCGGCCTCCGCGCGTAGCTCCAGGATCACATCCAATCCGGATTTCGCCATCTCGCTCTTGAACTGCTCGTATACCTTCATGGACCCGTTGGCCATGCACCCGGTGCCGGCACAGATCACCACCCGGCGAAGCTGGGAGGTCACGGGGCTGCCCGCCTCACCCTCCGCCGATACTGTAAGAATTTCTGCGTTAGACATGGGATTCCTCGGCTGAGAGTTGCTCAGCAACAGCGGACGCGCTCGCAAGCGATACTTCCTGGGCCGTGATCTCATCCACCAGGGCCAGAGCGTGTTCCGGCGTTATCTGTCCGTGTACCTGCTCATCGATCACGATCACAGGCGCCAGCCCACAGGCGCCCAGGCAGGCCACCGTCTCAAGCGTGAACAGCATGTCGGGCGTGGTCTTGCAGGTTTCCGTCGTGCCCAACTTCTCGCGCAACGCATTCAGCACCGGAATCGACTGCTTCACATGGCAAGCCGTCCCGTCACACACCCGGATCACATGCTTCCCTTTCGGCACCAGTGCAAAATGCGCATAGAACGTAGCTACGCCAAACACCCGCGCCGCGGGTATATCCAACGATGTCGCTACATACGTCAGCACTTCTTCTGGCAGGTACTGATACTCATGTTGAATCGCTTGCAGTATCGGGATCAGCCCCGACGCTTTGCGCGCATGGCGGTCCAATATGTTGCACACCTTTTCAAACTTCTGCGCGCGATCAACCACCACAGGCATGGTCGCCATCAAACAGCCTCCTTCTCTTGCTTCTCTTGCACGGTCACTCCCACTCGCCGCGCCAGCTTCCAGGAAAGCGAGGCAAGCGTCGAGTAAAGATCTTCGTTGTGCACAATGATGTGTTCGGGAACCTTCAGTTTTA
>CAIZFH010000232.1 GCA_903932155.1 uncultured Granulicella sp.
AACGCCGTCGTCTCCGTCAGCGGAATGATCTTGCGGTCCACCTTTGCACCATCGCTCCACACCAGCTCCGCGAAATCCAGCGGGAAGGTGTACTCGATCGTCGCTGTGTAGACGCTCTTCGCGCCTGAGCCTTCGATGCCCCAGTTGTGGAACAGGACCTCACCCGTCGTCCCGAAGAAGTTCCCGTCGTGGATGCCATCCACAATTGGCGCCCAGCTCTCGTTGAACAGCGGCACCTTGTCCAGCTTCAGATAATTCACTGCAAACGAGGAATACGTATCGTCGCCCGGCGCCTTCATGTAGGTATCGCCCTCGGCCAGCATGAACTTCGGCTTGGGCGTCCAGTCGCTCATCTCGTCGTTCAGGCCGAAGCAGCGCACCTCGCACAGCCGAGGCTCGCTCAGGTCCACTGGCAGCGACTCCCACGATCCGCCGACAAACCGGTCGCTCTGGAAGTAGTCCTTGTCCTTATACATGTCGGGATACATCGCCGAGCTCTTGGTCCGCGGATGCGCCGTCCACATAATGCTCTTCGTCTCGTTCATGAACCGCAGCACGTCGTCCGTCGAGCCCAGGTGGTACACCGTTCCGTAGCCCGCAATGTTCTCCTCAAACGGCTGGCCGTTGGTGCGCGGGCCGGAGTGGGTAAAGTAGATCGGCTTCGGATTCATATAGTACGTATGTCCGGCGATATACGCGTTCGCCTCTTCCTCCGGCATTACCAGAAAGTTCTTGTCGCTCAGCTTCGCCGAGGCCTCGAAGTACGCCTTCTGCTCCGGCAGCCGCTTCGGTCCCGGATCGGTGCCGTCAGAATCGTCGTGGAAGTCGCCCAGGTACACAATGTTGATCCCCAGCCCGCGGAACACAGGCAACCACGTCGGGCTCAGGTCAGATGTCCCACGGTCGCGCACCATCTCGTTCAGCTCCAGATGGAAGTGTCCCGTCACCGTCTTGAATCCCGTCACCGGCTTGTATGTATCGTCGTGCGTATAGGCCATCACGGCCTGCTGCGTGGCATGGCTTCCGTTGGCGCTCAGGTAGTAATAAACCGCCATCCGCTGCTTGGTTCCCGGCGGCGCGTTATATAGCGCGCAGTTCTCAGCCTGCGAGTGCGCCGTCGAAGCGCGGTGGTTCCACACCTCCGGCGAAACGCCCCACGGATCGTAACCCTCGCATCGTTCCGGCTGCATCACACCCAGCGAAAAGCTGCTGTCGTTGTCCTTGCGCGTGTAAACGTAGCCTCCGTTCACCTCGTTCTCGCGCGCAAAGAAGAATTTGTGCGGAGTCGGAAACACCGCCAGCGATCCAGCGCCCGCCTGCAGAATCTCCAGCCGGTTGCGCGCGCGAAGGTTCACCGGCTGCTGGTTCACCGCGCCGCCAAAATTCTGCTCCTGCCACATCTGCGATGTGTCGCGCCATACCACCTTGTTGCCGTTCGCAATCGCAAAGCCCTTCAGTCCCGCCTTGTAGATGAACGCAACGTCCTTCGCCTGTGTGCTGGCCAGTGCTTCCTGCCGCAGCAGGTTCGATCCCTTGTACACCGTGAACTGCAAGTCCCCACTGAACAGCCCCAGCGTCAGCCCGTTGAACGTCACGCTCACACGTTCGCCGTCCGTCTTCACCGTGCATCGGTCAGATTTGTAACTTACCGCGGCGCGATTGATCTCGTCCTGCGTTCGTCCCGGCCCCACCAGCCGCTCGTGTCCCGGAACCACCAGCGGAGCATCCCAGAACACCACCCACTTGTAATATTCCTCATTCTCCGGCGTATCCTTGCCCAGCCGCTTCAGGATGCTCAGCTCAGTCGTTGATATTCTCCGCCGCCCCGTGGTCACCTCAAACTGCGGCGTCAGGTCTTTGCCCAGCACGATCCATGCGCCTCCAGCCTTGCTCGCCGCCAGCTCTGCCACTACGGGCTGCCCATCGCGCAGCGCAAACTGGGCGCGAAGCTGCTGCTGCGCCTCGCCTGTCCAGTTCAGCGTCACTCCGCCCGCTGTCGCCATGGCCCGCACGCCGTCTACAGCTTTGTAGCCCTGCATATTGCAGTTCATTCCCTGGGCAACGCCCATCGCGGAAGACAATCCCAAACCCAGTACAACGGCGAGTAGTTTCATCGGTTTTCCCTCATTGGCTCTGCCACACTCCCGCGCGACAGTCAGATTCGCTGCATCGCACGCCACCCCATACAGAGAGTGTAAAGAAGCAGAACCAATGTACCTCACCCGGCCTACCTCTGGAGAGATGGCGGATGCCCCATCCTTTCACAGTCTCATCGTGAAAGGGTGGGTTGCCTCTTTGTTTGTCATTCCGCAGCACAGCGAAGGAATCTGTTTCTGCACTTTTTGCTTGTCATCCTGAGCTGTGTTTGGCGTGCCAGCGACAAACGAAGTCGAAGGACCTGCGGCTGTCTTTTTTAATCCGTCATCCCGACATGAGGCGCCCCAGACGGGCACGTCTGGGCTTTGGGATGGAGACGGATGCAAAAATGATCGCTAGCGGAGGCAAATGTGCGTATAGTCACTCGCAGGCGAAAAGCAAAACGGAAATTCCGCTCTTGAGACCTGGGAGTCCAGGATCTCTACCAGTGGCAATGCTCCGATCCTGCAGTTCGGGGTATATGCTTGCGCCTCTTGCTTGAATCTGGGGAAGACCACGGTTGAGCACTTTGTTTCTGAAATCCCCGGATGTTGCATGCGGCCCCAGGCTGGAAACGGCCCACCACCATCGCATCCAGCACTGAGAGGGGAGCCACATGAAATCACTCTTCGCTTTTCTATTCTTGGCCGCATCCGTTGCCGGTGCGCAGGTTAACTGCGCCCAACTCAACCAGGACATCAACACAGTCACGCAAAAAATTACCGAACTCCGCGACCTCAAATGTCAGGGCCACCTTCCCTGCGCCGCTGACACCACCTACCCTCCGCTCAACCAGGCCATTGTCGCTCTCGCCCACGACAATTACCTGCTGCAAACGCAGTGCAAAATCTCCTATGGAACGCTCTACCCGAAGTTCCAGATCCTGACGCTGATCTACAATCCACCCGGCTGTACGGGGAACTCATGCGGAGTTCAGGGCGATGTTGATTACCATACCGGCAGTTCCTCGGGAGCCAAGCTCTCCACCGAGAAATCTTTCAAGAATGACGTCGAAATCGACGCGGATGTTGCGTTAGGCAACGACGTAACGACAAAGCTGACCATCGGAGGCCAGTTGGGCTGGGCCGTCACGCATACCGATAGCCACTCTGAGACCGTCACCAAGGAAACAAACATCGATATCGACTACTCCAGCGATGCGGATGGCGTCAACCATGACAAGGACGTCTTCTGGCTATTGATGAATCCTGCCGTCGTGATGAAGATCCAGGGGCGCTCGGTTGCGTGGAATCTGGCCTTCAAGGGGCCGGTCCCTGCCGCCGCGCAAATCAATGTTGCCTCGTTGAAGACCTGTGCAGCCGGCGCAAGCACCCCATACGGCCTCGCGGCAACCGATTGCCAGGTCATCCTCAATCAGGACCCGTTTGCTTCCGGCTCAACCACCATCGACACCCAGCGCTTCGGAATCACGGCGCTCTACTCATACACGCCCTCCACAAGCTGCAGCAACGTCACTTACGAGTTGAAGAACGAGGACGAACTCTCAGACTCACACGCCGTCGAGAAGGAGATCAACGCCGGCTACTATGTGCAAGGCGACGCAAACTTTGCCGCGAACGTCGCCGCCACGTTGAAGGTCGCTCAGACATTTACCTGGGACTCCACCTCGACCAGCGAGGTGACCGCCGATTCCACCCAAACAGCTACGTTCAAGCTGGCTTGCCCTGCCAACAGCATCGGCCAGGATTGGATCGGCGTGTATTGGGACGTGGCTTACGGAACCTTCATGTTCATGCCCAGGTCCTTAACCGACCTTGGCCCTCAGATTCATGGTGGGCATGTCACGAATTCGGCCGGACAAGCTATGGCCCGGGTTCCCGTTCAGCTTGTTGTCGGCGGCAAAACCTTTCGCACCGCCACTGACAAGAACGGCGACTACAAGATCTTCGCTGGACGTGGAAGTTCGCTCGCCAGTGTGCCGGCAAGCGGCCAGCTCTCGATTGGGAGTGTGAAGCAGGTTGTCCCTCTGAAGGTGGCCGCACCCACTCAGATTCGCGTCCAGCAACAACGTTGAGTTCTGAGTTGATGTGTTCTGCCTCCCATTCTATGAATTGGCGGGTGGCCCAGGTCTGAACCGCCGGTAAAGCGGGTGCCCCACATCTCGATTCTGAGATGTGGGCCTTGCCCCAGCCCACCACCGCATTTTCTTTCCCCAAAAGCCTCAGCAATTTCGCGTGTCAAGCCCCTCGGCCCTCCAAGAATCCCATAACTCACTCCGCATCAATCACTTCCCCCCAAAAAATACTTGGCATACTAGTTTCCCTCCAACCCGTATAATTAAGGTAGTTAGTTAAACACAAAGCCCGGTATCGCGCCGGGTCTTTGCTTTTAACGGTTCCCTGCAGAACCGCACAGTCGCCGGGGTCGGTATACCACCGGTACATATACTTTTCTTTTTGTTTTGAATACTTTGCAAAAAATGACAGGGGGGGAGGGGGCCCCCGCCCAGCCTACTCCCACTCGATGGTGCCGGGCGGCTTGGATGTGATGTCGTAGACCACGCGGTTGATGCCGCGCACCTCGCTGACGATCCGGCCGGAGATGGCGCGCAGCACCTCGTAGGGCAGCGGAGCCCAGTCTGCCGTCATGCCGTCCTCGGAGTGTACCGCGCGCACACAGCAGGTGTAGGCGTAGGTCCGTTGGTCGCCCATCACACCGACGGTCTTCACCGGCAGCAGTACGGCGAACGACTGCCAGACCTTGCGGTAGAGACCCGCCGCCTTGATCTCGTCCACCACGATTGCATCGGCCTCCTGCAGCAGGGCGACGCGCTCCGCAGTAACCTCGCCGAGGATGCGCACCGCGAGTCCTGGCCCAGGGAAGGGCTGGCGTTCGAGAATCTCTTCCGGCATGCCCAGGTCGCGCCCGATGCGACGGACTTCATCTTTGAAGAGATCGCGCAGGGGTTCGATCAGCTTGAGCTTCATATTTGCGGGCAGGCCGCCCACGTTGTGGTGGCTCTTGATCGTCTGCGATGGGCCTTTGACGCTGGAGGATTCGATCACGTCCGGATAGAGCGTGCCTTGCACCAGCCACGCGATCTCTTCGCCGCCGGAGTGGGTCGAACCTTTCTCCGACTCAAAGATTTTTTTCGCTTCGTCGTCGAAGACCGCGATGAACTCGCCTCCAATCACCTTGCGTTTCGTCTCGGGATCGGTGACTCCGGCCAGAGCAGTCAGGAAGCGCTGGCTTGCATCCACGGCGACAACGCGCAGGCCGAGCTGTTCACGCATCGTCTTCTGCACCTTGGCGAACTCGTCCTTGCGCAGCACGCCGTTGTTGACGAAGATGCAGGTCAACCGCTCACCAATGGCTCGCGCCACCAACACCGCCGCGACCGAAGAATCGACGCCGCCGCTCAGTCCGCAGATCGCGTGTCCCTCGCCCACCTGCGCGCGTACCCGCTCGACGGTGGATTGGATAAAGTGCTCCGGCGTCCAGTCGGCCTTCGCGCCGCAGATGTCGAGCACGAAGTTGCGCAGCAGCTCCATCCCGTTGCGCGTATGGACCACCTCGGGATGGAATTGAACAGCCCAGATTCGCCGCGTCTCGTCGGCGATTCCGGCAAGCGCGTTGTTAGTCTTGGCAGTCAGCACAAAGCCCGGGGGCAGGGCCTTCGCCTCGTCGCCGTGACTCATCCAGACGTCGAGCTTGGTGGGAAGGCCATGAAAGAGCTGCGTCTCTGCGATCACTTCCACCTGAGCGTGGCCGTATTCGCGCGCCGGAGCAGATTCGATCCGCCCGCCCAGGTGATGCACGATGAAGTGCAGCCCGTAGCAGATGCCGAGGATGGGAATATCCATGGCAAGCATCGCTGGATCGGCGGCAGGAGCGTCCGCATCGTAGACCGAGCTTGGTCCGCCGGAGAGGATCAGCCCCAGGGGTTTGAGTGCGCGAATCTGCTCGAGCGGCGCGGTACACGGCAGAACCACGGAGAAGACGTTGAACTCGCGGATGCGGCGCGCAATCAGCTGGGTGTACTGCGAGCCGAAGTCCAGAATGACGATGGTTGAGGTGTCCACAGAGTCGATTGTAAATGGCGCAATAGGTTCGTTCCGTTGCAGCCTGTGGACTTCCGCATCGCGAGGTATTAATGATACTTTCTAACCCAGCTTTTCTATTGTGGGCCACCCCCACGCACAGGTGCCGGAACTGGGGCCATCGACACCTGAATGAGAAATCTGAGACAGGATCAAACCATGACAATCTCCAGGCGTAATGTTCTCACTGCGTCCGCGTCCCTTGCGGGCTACGCAGCACTCAACAGGTTTGGCTTCGCGCAAATGGGCGCCACAAATGCCCCGGCACAGAGGGTCTTCCCTCCTGTCGCGCCTCCCGCTACACCTGCCGCAAAGGCGCTCTTCGCCGACATAGGAGCAACGGCCTGGACCGAGCTCAACCATCGCCTGCACACCGTGAACGAGGACCTCGTCGCACAAGGCATGCGACACATCCCCGGCGTTGCAGGCACCTTCCTGACCGGCTATCCCTATAACGAGTTCTACGACTGGGACCTGTACTTCGAGAATATGTATCTCTCCTACTACGGCGTATGGCCGCTGTGCTTCACCAATCTGAAGGAGTTCCTCAACCGCCAGCAACCAGACGGCTACATTAGCCGTAGCCTGATCAAGCAACGCGACCGGCAGCACTTCAAGCCCTTCCTCGCGCAGTTGGTGGTGCTTGGGGCGAAGCAGAACCACGACGATTATGAGTGGCTGCGCGGCAACTACTATGACAGGCTTACGAAGTACGTTGCCAAGTGGTTCTCCTACGATTCGGACCACAATGGCCTTCCGGAGTGGAACTCCGCCGACGCCGCGGGCACGGACAACCAGTGGTCCCGCGCAGGCGCGCTCAGCTCCTTCCAGGTAGAAGGCGTCGATTTGGCCAGCTATCTCATCCGCGAACTGCGCGCCATGGCGGTGATCGCCACGGCATTGGGCAACAAGGCCGATGCCGCAGCGTTCAACCAGCATGGGGACGAGGTCGTTAAGCTCATCAACTCCGTCTTCTGGGACGAGAAGCGGGGCATGTACTTCGACCGCAATGTGAAGACCGGCCAACTCGTGAATGTCCTATCGGCCACCAGCTTTACACCGCTCTATGCAGGAGCGCCCACACCGGAACGCGCAAAACGGATGATCCACGATCATCTTCTGAATCCCACTGAGTTCTGGCTCGATTACCCGATCGCCAGCTATGCCAAAACCGAGCCTGACTACTACCAGGGGACGCACAACGAGTGCAACTGGCGCGGGCCGACCTGGGCACCCCTCAATTACATGACCTTCCAGGGTCTACAGGCCTATGGCTATCACACCGAGGCGCGCGAACTGGCGCGCAGACTCTTCAGCATGGCCGTCCTCAAGAACCCGGTGCTGCGCGAGTACTACAACGCCGAGACCGGCGATGGCCTGGGACAGACGCGCTTCTGGGGATTCACCGCGCTCTACTACGGAATGCTGCTGGAGTCCTACGCGAACTACGATGCATCCAGCCTGGACAAGCCACTGCGACCGCTGATGACGCAGGAGCTGGGCGTGAAGTTTGCCGAGCTGCCCGTGATGTGGCCGACCCCTGCGACTACCTAAATTAGCCAATCTTGGAGCGAGATCCAATGACGGTGACGCGCCGAAAGATACTAGCCACAACGGCGAAGGCTGCGGGCCTTGCAGCTGCGGAGCGACTTGGGCTGGCACAGTTCGTCCTGGCTCCCGAGCCGCAGCTTGAGTTTGCGCCGGTTCCACCGCCTGCAACCGCGGCGGCGAAGGCACTCTTCGCAGATGTCGGGACAGCAGCGTATATGGAACTGAACCACAAGCTGCGCATTGTGAACGCGGACATTGTTGCCAATGGTTTGCGGCATCTTCCGGGCCTCGACGCAACCTTTTTGACCGGGTATCCGAAGAACGAGTTTTACGATTGGGACCTGTACTTCGAGAACCTGTACCTCTCGTACTACGGCGTTTGGCCGCTGTGCTTCACCAATCTGAAGGAGTTCCTCAACCGTGAACAGCCCGATGGCTACGTCAATCGAAGCCTGATCAATCGGCGCGATCGGCAGCACTTCAAGCCTTTCCTCGCCCAGTTGGTGGTGCTTGGGGCCAAGCAGAACAACGACGACTACGAGTGGCTGCGCGGTAACTATTACGATCGTCTTACGAAGTACGTTGCCAAGTGGTTCTCCTACGATGGCGACAAGAACGGCCTGCCGGTGTGGAACTCGGCTGACGCGGCGGGCACCGACAACCAATGGTCGCGTGCAGGCGCGCTGAGTTCGTTCGAGATTGAAGGCGTCGATCTGGCCAGCTACCTCATCCGCGAACTGCGGGCGATGGCGGTGATTGCGACGCATCTGGGGTTGAAGGCGGACTCCGTGGCGTTCAAGGCACATGGCGACGAGGTTGCCAAGCTGATCAATTCGGTCTTCTGGGACGAGAAGCAAGGCATGTACTTCGACCGCAACGAGAAGACCGGTCAGCGGGTGTATGTGAAGTCGGTGACCAACTTCATGCCGCTGTTTGCGGGGGCGGCAACGCCGGAGCGCGCGAGGCGAATGATTCAACAGCACCTGATGAATCCGGATGAGTTCTGGCTGAAGTACCCGGTCGCAAGCTATGCCAAGACGGAGCCGGACTACTACCAGGGCTCCTACCACGAGTGCAACTGGCGAGGGCCGACGTGGGTGCCGACCAACTACATGATATTCCAGGGGCTGCGTGAATACGGTTATCACCAGGAGGCGCGGGAACTGGCGCGGCGTCTCTTCCACATGGCGGTTGTCTGGAACCCGATTCTGCGCGAATACTACAACGCGGAGAGTGGCGATGGGCTCGGCCAGACGCGCTTCTGGGGATTCACCGCGCTCTACTACGGAATGCTTTTGGAGTCCTACGCGGACTACGATGCTGCGAGCCTGGACAAGCCGCTGCGCCCGCTTATGGCGCAGGAGCTAGGCGTCCAGTTCGCCGAACTGCCCAAGATGTGGCCGACGACGTAAACTGTCTGAATGTTGCGGCAAGTCCCCTCTTCGTCAACAACAACAGAGAGTTGCGGGCAGAGCTTGTGCGGAGAGGTTTTGCAATGCGATATTAGTGTGCATTCTTACGAGGTCATTCTGTGGTGCGGTCTCAATCGATCGGTCTATTGCTCTCTCTCGCTCTGGCGATTCCAGCCGCCAGCCAGCTTTCTGCCCAGACTCCTAACCCGAATCCAGTATTGAGTCCAGCCGGGACTCGCCCGCCGGGTCGTGGACAGGGGCCTGCTGCCCAACCTGGTTTGCCCAATCCGGAGCGCAACGCGGGCGGGCGTCCCATCCACAATGAAGCCGATCGCGCTGCGCGGTGGAAGGTGGTTGCGATGCCCTACTCGCGCGCCGGACTGACGGCTGCCGAGCAGCAGATGATCGCCAAGCTGGCCGACGCATGCCATCTGATGGACGAGATCTATCTGCGCCAGAGCGATCTGGGTGGGTGGGCTCTGTACCACGCAACGTCTAACGCCGATATGGCCCGCCTGTACTCGATCAATGGCAGCCGATGGGACCTGGCCGACCGCAACACTCCTGTCATCGGAGAAGAGCCGCTGGTACCGGGCCATGAGCTATATCCGTTCGGGACCACCAGCGCTGTGATCGAGAAGTACGCCGCGGCGCATCCAGAGCAGAAAGCCGCTCTATATAGCCCGTGGACGGTGGTCCGCTCCGCGCCGCTGGACCTGGACCCCACGCAGAGCCCTCCAGTGGCAAGCGTAGCCGACCATCTTTACACCTATCCCTATCACGAGGCCTATGCGGAGTGGGTGAAGCCGATGGTCGCCGATCTGCGTGCGGCGGCGAAACTCTCGCCCGATCTGGCATTCGCGCACTATCTTAACCTGCGGGCGGATGCGTTGCTGAGCGACGATTACTATGCCAGCGACGTTGCCTGGCTGGATTTGAAGAACCCGAAGATCGATCTGATCTTTGCGCCGTATGAGACGTACCTGGATGGCGTTCTCGGGGTGAAGACTTCGTACGGCGGGGCGATCCTGGTCCGCAACGAGGCGGAGAGCCGCAAGCTGGCAATGTATCAACAGCACGAAGCAGCCATGCAGCAGGCACTGCCGATTCCCGCGGAGGACAGGCCCTCCAAGGAGGGGCAGGCGACCCCGATGGAGGTCGTCGACGCTCCGCTACGCGCAGGCGACCTGCACTATGGATACCAGGCGGTGGCGGACAATCTGCCCAACGACCCGCGCATCCATGCGGAGAAGGGATCGAAGAAGATATTCTTCAAGAACTTCATGGACGCGCGTGTTGAATATGTGGTTCTGCCGGTCGCACAAAAGATGTTGACCGCAGCGCAGATCAAGGACGTGAGCGGCGAGGGCTATCTGACTGGCGTGATCCTGCATGAAATTTCCCACGGTTTGGGGCCTGCATATGCCCAGGTGAACGGGAAACAGGTTGCAATCAACGAAGCGATTGGCCCGGCATACAGCGGGTTGGAAGAAGCCAAGGCAGATGTAACCGGTATCTACCTTGCCAAATGGCTGGTGGACCAGAAGCTGCTGCCGCAGAGTGAACTGAATGGCATCTATGCTTCGTATGTTGCGGGAGTCTTTCGTACGCTGCGCTTCGGCACGGCGGAGGCCCACGGTCGCGCGGAGCTGATGGAGTTCAATGTTCTGCTGGAACACGGCGCGCTTGCGATGGGCGGCGATGGCAAGTACAGCATCGATTATGGGGCAATGCCTGCGGCGGTGGCATCGCTTGCGCAGCAATTGCTCACGTTCGAGGCCCACGGCGACCACGCCGGGGTTGAAGCCTGGTTCGCCAAGTACGATGTCATGCCGACGGCGCTGACCCAGGCTCTCGCATCCACCCGGGAGATTCCCGTCGACATTACACCCGAATTCGAACTCGCCCACGGGGTGCGCCCATGAAATTTATTCTCGTTCGTCTGCTCACTGTCTCTATCGCCTTCGCGGCCCTTCCAGCTTCCGGCCAGCAGAAGCTCACGCTGCACCACCATGACGCTACGCGCCAGGCGCCAGGAACCATCGTGGTGCCGGCATCGGATTTCTTCACTGATTTTCCCGCAGGCGATAGCAGCGGCGGCGGCCGGCGTGGCGAGGCTACTGCGTGGGAGTTCAACAGCAACTCGCTGACCCTGGGGGTTGCCGGGGATGTCACTGCGAAGATACCGGTGAAGGAAGGCGGCACCTACCACCTGTTTGTGCGCGGCAGCGGCACGCCCACCAGCGCTTTCCACGTTGCTATCGACGGCAAACTGGATCCGGCTGCCTTTGGCCAAGGCGCGATGCAGTTGCAACGCGGGGGCGACTTCACGCTGAAGCCGGGAACGGTGGAGATCAAGCTCACATCGATCCAGCCTCGGCCGGTATTCAACGTGCTTGTGCTGACCAAGAATGCAAACTTCAAGGAAGACAACCTGAAGCCGCTGGAGTTGCCGGCCGAGGTAAAGCTGCTGCACGAGTACACGATCGCTCCCTCCAACATCGTCAAGTTCGGGGATGTTGATGGCTCGGGCAAATACGCCATTGTGGACATATTGAACAACTACTCCACCATCGTGTATGCCAACGATGGCCATATGCTGTGGCGCTGGGATGCTCCGCCTACGACGCAGGGCGACCCGCGAGGCAATGAGGCGGCTGGAGTTCTGTGGGACTTTCATCACACAGGCAAAGATGAACTGGCGCACTGGCGCGAAACCCCCGACGGCAAGGAATTGCTGGTGCTGGCGGATGGTCTGACCGGTAAAGTGATCAAGCAGGTTCCGTGGCCTGCGCCTGCGTTGCCGCATGTGGACAACAACTACCGTATGGCGGTGGCAAAGTTCCACAAGGAATCGGATGGGCCGGACACGCTGCTGGTGTTTGTGGATACGGGCGGCTACATCTCGCTGACTGCGTATGACAAGGACCTCAATCAGCTATGGCAGCACGCCGAGCACCGCTTGAAGGATTACTTCGGCCACTACATCTATCCCTACGACGTCAACGGCGACGGCATCGATGAGGTGATGATCAGCCATATTTGCCTGGACGCGAATGGCAAGGAGATATGGAACGACGCCAAGTACTTCGAGGACAACCACGACCACATGGACGCGATGGAGTTCTTCGACATGAACGGCGACGGCAAGCCGGAGCTGCTGATCGGCCAGTCGGATATGGGGACCATGGAGTACAACGCGCAGAACGGAAAGATCCTGTGGCAGAATAACTCCGACCACTCGCAACAGGTGACAGCAGGTTACATCCTGAGCGACTCCAAGACGCCACAGGTGGTCACCAATGGCCGGACCTACACCAACGGCCTGAGCGCGCAGCTTTACTGGTTCGACAATCAAGGCAGGTTGCTGGAAAAGTGGCCTGCGCAGCCGCTGGGAGGCAACCCCAACTTTGTGCGCGGCGACTGGTACGGCACGGGCAAGCGGACCTATTTCTGGTACCGCTTCAAGCTTGAACCGGATGGCAACGCCACGCTGTTCTTCAAGGGCGAGGCATACCACATGTTCGACTTCGAGCACACGGGAGCGGACCAGGTGATTACGCTGGAGGGTGGCGGCGGAGGCCCTGGCGGGGGTGGAACGCAAACCATGCGGGTCTACGGCTACTCCGGCATCACCCCGCACCCGAAGCCGTGCAACGCCGAGTGCCGCAAACTCATCGCCAACCACACGCATTACTAGGGAACGTCTAACAAAGATGGGCTCGAAGTCCACGTCGGGAAAGCTGCCCTGGAATAGAAGGGCAGCCCACTCGCTTAACTACATCGAGGCATTATGCCCAGTTCTACTCGTCTCTCCCGCCGCAGGTTTCTCGCTCTGAGCGGCGCGGCCGCGGCCCAGGCCGCAGTTCCGGTATCGAAGCTCTATGCTGTTACAACGCCTTCCACTCCGGCGCGTGCCGGAACCCAATCGCTGGCAGGGCAGTGGCGCTTTTCGCTCGACCGCGCGGATCGCGGCGTGAAGGATAGCTGGTTCTCGCGCGAGTTACCAGAAACGGCCCGTATCTCTCTGCCCGGAATCCTTCAGACGCAGGGTTATGGCGACGAGATTACCGCTGAGACGCAGTTTGTTGCAGCGCTGCCCCGCGATATGGCCTGGTACAAGCTGCCGCAGTACGCTGCCTACACCAAGCCGGGTCATGTGGAGGTGCCTTATCTATCGCAGCCAGTGAAACACTATCTGGGCGTGGCGTGGTATCAGCGCGAGATCGAGGTTCCGGCAACCTGGCACGGTAAGCGGGTCAGCCTCACGTTGGAGCGCACACGCTGGCAGACCAACGTCTACCTGGACGAGAAAGAGATTGGAAGTTGCCACTCACTGGTTGCGCCGCACGAGTTCGACCTCGGCGTACTCGCGCCGGGTAGCCACAGGCTCTCCATCCGCATCGACAACCGCATGATTCTTGTGTATCGGCCCGACGGCCACTCGGTCTCGGACGGCGAAGGCGGTACGTGGAACGGCATTGTGGGCAGGATTGAGCTTGCCGCGACCAGTCCGGTGTGGATCGATGACGCGCAGGTATTTCCGAACGTAGTCGACAAGACGGCGCAGATCAAGGTGCGCATCGGCAATGCGACTGGTAACGCGGGTTCGGGCACACTCACGGTTGGCACTACTACCGCTCCGGTGAATTGGGACGCAACCGGCGGGGCCGCAACGATTGATGTGCCGCTTCCCAAAGCTGTGCCGTGGAGTGAGTTCACGCCCGTGTTGCAGCACCTGACGCTGAAGCTCAGCGGGCCTTCGGCAGACGACCGTCGCGATCTCACCTTCGGCCTGCGTGAGATCAAAGCAGACGGCAAGCATATTCTGCTGAACGGTGAGCTTTTCAACTTCCGCGCCACGCACGATGGCGGCGGCTTCCCGCTGACCGGCTACCCTGCTACAGACGTTGCAACATGGAAGCGCATTATTGGGATCTGCAAGACCTGGGGCCTAAATGGCATGCGTTTCCACTCCTGGTGTCCGCCGGAGGCTGCATTCACGGCTGCGGACGAACTGGGCTTCTACCTGCAGCCGGAGTGTGGCATGTGGAACTCCTTCGACACGGATGGAAAGATGCTTGCGGTGCTCAACGACGAGACCGCGCGCCTGCTGAAGGCGTACGGCAACCATCCGTCGCTGGTGTTGTTGAATGCGACGAACGAGCCTGCCGGACACTATCCGGAGCAGCTTCCGACCTGGGACAAGAAGTGGCACGATGCCGATCCGCGGCGGCTGTACTCTGACGGCACTGGCCGTTTCGCGCCGCCGCCCGGAGGCGCTGGTACGCCCTACGCAGCGGACTTCCTGGTCACTCCGGGAGCGCGTGGTCCGCGTGGCTGGTTCGGCGCCGACTACGAGAGCACACTGCAGACGATGCTGCGCGGGGCTGCGATCCCATGCGTTGGGCACGAGGTTGGACAGTGGTGCGCGTACCCGGACTTCGACGTCATCCGGAAGTTCAGTGGCCCGGCAACCACCTTTGCCGGTGCTCCGGAACCGGTAAAAGTGCCGTACATGATTCCCGGCAACTACCGGATCTGGCGCGACTCCGCGTCTGAGCATCACCTGCTGGCGAAGAACAAGGAGATGGCGCACGCCTCCGGCCGCTTTCAGGTTGCCTGCTACAAGGAGGAGATCGAGGCCAGCCTACGCACACCAAGCTACAGCGGATACGAACTGCTTGATCTTCACGACTACCTGGGGCAGGGCGGCGCGCTGATGGGTCTGCTCGATGCCTTCTGGGAGCCGAAGAGTTATGTTGGGCCAGCCGAGTTCCGGCAGTATTGCAACACTACAGTTCCTCTGGCTCGGCTGAAGGACCGGGTATACACCACGGCGGACACAATGAAGGCCGATGTGGAAGTCGCGCACTTCGGGTCTGCGCCGCTGGCCAGCGTAAGGCCGCAGTGGCAGATCGTCAGTGACGCCGGGAAGATCGTTGTCAGTGGCAGTTGGCCCGCGCGCGCTGTGCCTCGCGGCAAGAACATCGCGCTCGGCAGCATCTCTGCCGACCTCTCCAAACTGCCTGCTCCAGCGCGATACAAGCTGGTGGTTGAGCTGCATGGAGCGGCCATCTTCCGCAACGAATGGAACTTCTGGCTCTATCCGTCGAAGGTCGATGTGCCGGTTTCATCGGGCGTGCTGGTTGCAACCTCATGGCCGGAGGCAGAGGCTCGGCTGGCTGCTGGCGGCAAGGTCCTCTTTCTGCCAAAAGCAGCCGATCTTGACTCCAGCAATCCCAAGCTCTCCACCGTGCCGATCTTCTGGAACCATCTGATGAATCCCAACGGGACGACGTTCGTTGGGCAGTGGAATGATGCGAAGCACCCAGCACTGGCGGGCTTCCCAACGGCGGCGAACTGCGACTGGCAGTGGATCGATCTGGCCGGCGATGCCCGCGCCTTGAACCTGGATACGCTGCCAGCGGCGCTACAACCCATCGTCCAGTCCATTGACGACTGGAACCGCAACTGGAAGCTCGGGCTGCTCTACGAGTGCAGTGTTGGTCCCGGCAAACTGATAGTGTGCAGCATCGATCTGAACGCTGCGCGCGTGGGTGCGCCTACATTGCGCCGATCCATCCTGGATTACATGGCGGGTCCGCGCTTTCTGCCGACGGTTGCGATTGCTGCCTCCGACCTGCGCAAGCAGTGGGTGAGCCAGCGTCCGGGCTATGTCGATCCCGGTGCCAACCAGCCTGTACAGCCGTCGTCGCCCGACCTGGTCGATCCGGGGCAGATACGCCGCACGCCTCCCACGCAGTGATTCAGGCAAGGATAATGCTCGGGGAATGAGAGCCCCTCCATCCCGCTTGTGTGCAGGTTGTATCCTGTAGCCATGTCGCACTCTGCAGTTGATCCGCATGCAGCAACGACCGCGACTCCCGCGTTCGAGTCGTGGGGCAGGTATCCGAAGTACGACGCAAAGATCGTTCCCCTGAACTGGCAGAGTGATTTTCCCGGTGTGATGGCCGGGCTGCGCGGCGGTGCCTTGCCGGTGGGACTGGGCCGCAGTTATGGAGATGTCTGCCTGCTGAATCACGGCAATCTGCTGCAGACGACCGGCATGGATCGCCTGCTCGACTTCGACTCCGAGACAGGAGTTCTGACCGCAGAGGCTGGCGTGTCGCTGGCCAAAGTGCTGGACTTCGCGGTGCCGCGCGGCTATTTTCTGCCGGTCACTCCGGGGACGAAGTATGTCACGCTGGGCGGAGCGATTGCCAACGACATCCACGGCAAGAACCACGAGGCCGCCGGATCGTTTGGCAACCACATTCCAAGCTTCGAGCTGGTGCGCTCCGACGGAAGCCGGAGGCTCTGCTCGCCGACCGAGAACTCCGAGTGGTACACCGCGACGATCGGCGGAATGGGACTGACCGGCGTCATCACGTGGGCACAGTTGCGGCTGCGACCGATCTTATCGCGCAAGATCGACTACAAGGGAATCCAGTTTCACGGCATCGACGAGTTTCTTGACCTGAAGCAGCGATTCCCGAACATGGAGTACACCGTGAGCTGGGTGGATTGCGCCTCGACCGGCAGGAACTTTGCGCGCGGCATCTTCATGCTGGGCGAGCACAGCAAGGAACCGGGAGAGCTGAAGCCATCGCCGGAGCCAAAGCTGGTCTTCCCCTTTGACATGCCGGGCTTTGCGCTGAACCATACCACGGTGAGCCTCTTCAACTCGATCTTCTTCCACAAACAGAGAAAGCCGCATGTGAGGAAGGTGCTGGACTATGAGCCGTTCTTCTATCCGCTGGACGCGGTGCTGCACTGGAATCGGATGTACGGCAAGCGCGGGCTGGTGCAGTTCCAGTACGCGATTCCGTGGCAGCACGCGAAGGAAGGAACGATTGCTATTCTGCGCGAGATAGCGAAGTCCGGGCTGGCCAGCTTCCTTGCGGTGCTGAAGGCGTTCGGAGAGATCCCATCGCTGGGGATGATGAGCTTTCCCCAGGCCGGGATTATGCTGGCGCTGGACTTTCCCATCAAACCCGATCTGACCTTTCCGCTACTGCAACGCCTGGGCGAGATGACACGGGAGTTCGGCGGACGGCTGTATCCCGCCAAAGACGCAGCGATGACTCCGGCGCAGTTCCAGGCCTTCTATCCGCAGTGGGAGAAGTTTACGAAGTTTCGCGATCCGAGGTTGAACTCCAGCTTCTGGGAGCGCGTTACGGGAGGAGAATCGATCCTATGAGTACACTTGCCACGCAGCCTGCAGCGGCAGCCATCGCTGCCAACCCCAACGCAAGAATCGCGAAGAAGATCCTTGTGCTGGGCGCGACCTCCGGAATCGCAGAGGCGACCTGCCGCATATGGGCGGCGGAGGGAGCACAACTGTTTCTGGTGGCGCGTAACGCGGAGAAACTGGCGGCGGTTGCGGCCGACCTGAAGCTGCGCGGTGCGTCGTACGTTGGCACCGCGGTGGCCGATCTGGACGAGACGGATAAGCACGCCGAGTTGCTGACCCATGCGGTGAACTCGCTGACCGGCATGGACATTGCGTATCTGGCGCATGGCATTCTGGGCGACCAGGCGCGCGGCGAGCAGGAGTTCCAACACGCGGCGCAGGTCATCTACACCAATTTTCTTGCACCGGTTTCGCTGCTGACGTGGCTGGCGAACTACTGTGTGCAGCGCCATGCGGGCGTGATCGCGGTGCTGTCGTCGGTGGCGGGCGAACGCGGACGCAAATCGATCTATATATACGGCTCGTCGAAGGCGGGGCTGACTACGTTCCTCGGCGGACTGCGCAACCGCGTCGACCGCGAGGGCGTGACTGTAATCACGATCAAGCCGGGGCCTGTGGATACCGCGATGACGGCCCACATGAAGATCAAGAAGGCCGACGTACACAAGGTAGCCGCAAGCATTGTCAAAGCCATCGACAAGCGCATGGACACGCTGTATGTGCCGTCGATCTTTCAGCCCATTATGTTCATCGTTCGCCACATTCCCGAGCGCATCTTCAAGAGGCTGAACCTGTAAGCGGCAGGCAGATTAAGGCGTGCTCAGGAGAGCGGCAACTTCAGCGGTCTCCGCGCCGACGCGTAACCAAGAAAGCGCATCCTAACCCATAGCACATGCGCATACTTCGTACGGCCCGTCTTTCGCTGACCACACTGCTGCTGATACTGCTTACGATCCCGCAGTCCACCCACGCCTACTCTGTGCTTACGCACGAGCAGATTATTGATCTCACGTGGTCCGACTCCATTCGGCCACTGCTTCTGCGCCGTTATCCCAAGCTCACTCCCGCACAGCTTCGTGAAGCGCGCGCCTACGCTTATGGCGGATGCGTCATCCAGGACCTGGGCTACTATCCCATGGGCAAACCTCTGTTCTCCGACCTGCTGCACTATGTACGCACCGGAGACTTTATCCGTGCACTCTTCCGCGACGCCAAGAGCCCGGACGATGTTGCCTTCGCCATTGGCGCGCTCTCGCACTACATGGGCGACACCATCGGTCACGACGAGTCCATCAATCTCGCTGTTGGCACCGAGTTCCCCGCGCTGGCCGCCAAGTACGGCCCCAAGGTCAATTACGCAGAGGGCCCGCACCAGCATGTTCGCGCGGAGTTCGCCTTCGACATCAACGAGATCGCCAAGCATCGCCTTGCTCCCGAGGGCTACCTGAACCACATCGGTTTCGCCATCCCCGTTCCGCTGCTGGCCCGCGCTTACTACGACACCTACGGGCTGGACATCGCAGGCGTTCTGGGACACCATCGCCCGACGCTGCGCGGATATCGCTACTCAGTGCGCACCCTGCTGCCGCGCGTGGCCTACGCGGAGACCCTTCTCCATGGCAAGAAGATGCCGGCCGACACACCCAGCCCCGCGCTCGACCTGCTCAACCAGCAGATTGCGACCCTCGCCACCCAGGACCACTGGGACAGCTACCCCGTCCGTGCCGGCATTGGCACTCACCTGCTGGCCGGGTTTATCTTCATTCTGCCGAAGGTTGGGCCACTCTCCGTCCTGTCGGTGCGCGGGCCCAGCGTCCAGACCGAACAGGACTACGTTAGTTCGCTGGGGCACAGCATCGACGCGTTCCGCCAGATGCTGTCCCATGCCTTCGACCCCACCATCGGCCTGGCAAACCAGGACCTTGATACGGGCGACGCGATACGCCCCGGAACGTATCGCCTGTGCGACTCCACCTATGCCGACCTGCTGCACGAGGTGGCCAGCACGCCCACGACGCCGATCCCTTTCGGCCTAAAGCGCGATTTACAGGCCTACTTCGCCGATCCGGAGAAGGCCACCTACCTGAAGCGCGACCCGGTGAAGTTCGCCCGCATGCAGGCGGAGCTGCCCATTCTTACCACCATCTCCACCCGCGCCGCCTACCCCGATACCGCCTTCCTGCCAGAACCCGACGCCGACCTTGCACCGAACCCGCAGCCCGGAACTTCCACGCCAGCCAGCGCTCAACCTGCAACTCCTACAACCCCCAACCCGCAGCCAATAAGTCCTACGCCAGCGAAACCGTAATCAAGAAACAGCAAGCCTCCAAGAAAATCTACTACTGTTGCTGCTGTTGGGCCATTTGCTGTTGGCGCGTGGGTGGCGGTGGCAGGTCGGGGAGGGCCTGGGCGCGTTCGACGAGGATGGACCACTCCTCGGGGACGGGGAGTTCCTGATCGAGCGAAGGTGTGCCTTCGCTGGGGGTGACGCGGACGGCGACGGTGAGTTCGCTGGCGGAGTGGCCGCGGAAGATGCCGTGGGTGGGCGGGACGGCGGAGTAGTCGCGGCCGATGGCGGTGCGAATGTGTCGGTCGGCGGCGACCAGGTGGTTGGTGGGATCGAATCCGACCCAACCGAGTTCCGGCAGCAGCGCCTCGACCCATGCGTGGGTGGCCGATGTGACGGAGCGGTCTTTGTCGCTGTGGCCATGGAAGAGGTATCCGCTGACGTAGCGGCAGGGGATACGCAGCTTGCTGCGGACGAGCGCGATCATGATGTGGGCAAAGTCCTGGCAGACGCCGGCGTGGGTGAGCAGGGCGAGGTCGATGGGCGAATCGACCTTGGTGGACTTGGGGACATACTCGAAGTGGTGGAACATCTGCTCGTTGAGTTGGTGGAGGACGGTGAGCGGGTCGTCGCGGCGGGTAACGTCGAACTCCTCGGCGAGTGCGTCGAGCGAGGGCGTGGGGGCGGTGAACTCGCTGGGCAGAAGCATCTCCCAGTAGTCGCCCTGTTGGACCATGCTGTCTATTTCGTCCCAGGTGGCGGGCTCGAGGGCGGCGGGTACGACTGCTGCCGGCTGCACCTCAACCAGCGACTCGGCGACGATGACGAGCTGGCCGTGCTGGCCGGGGATGTCGAAGTGGTGGACCTGGTTGGAGAGGTGGTCGCGGTAGCTGAATACGCGGCAGCGCGGGCTGACGGAGAGATGGAAGGTGAGGCATCGCTGGTTCTGGTCGCTGCGCGGGTGCATGCGCGTCTCCATCATGCTCTCGCTCACGGGATTGGAGTAGAGGAACTTGGTCAGATGACGGATCGAGTAGTACATGCGGCTCCTTGGGTGACGAGTGATCAGCCTATTGATGATGGACGGCGGACCAATTCCGGATAAAACGGATGTAACAGATGTAGGGGGGTACCCCCCCCAAAAAGTCCTAAAATCTTCCATCGAAAGATGTTAAGTCTGGACTTGGTCTGAACCTCCCCTTCAAAGTCTTGATTCCAGGGCAATTATTTTATAAAATCTCTGAAATCAGTTAGTTGCGGTGGTGCTTTGGTATAAGAACTGACAACGGCGAACTTGTTGGGAGAAATGTCCGGGCGGTATTGTCGCTACGAACTTCCTCGGGGTTCTTCGCGCTCTAAAGACGCGCTCAGGATGACAGCATGAAGGAACAACGACAAATACAGACGCAGATTCCCTGCGGGAATGACAAACAATTGAAATGAGATTGCCCCCTATTAATTGTAGCTTGATAGGGGTGGTAGTTTGTATTTTTTACTCCTTTGCAATGAATACTATAAGCGATAAAACTTGACAAACAATTACCCCGCCAGAGCTGCCTGGACGGAGTAGTCAATGTAGAGGTTGTAGATGGCTTCGTGGATGGCGCGGCACTCGATCTGGATACCGCGCAGGTAGGCGACGACATCGCCGTTGAGGATCTCGTCGACGCTGGAGTAGCTGAGCATGGCCTGGAGGCGTCCGGAGAGGCGGCGGAGGGGCTCTGCGCGGGTGCGGCCGCTGTCGTTGTTGATGGACTCCAACGCGTGCTGCAGACTGTCGATGGCGAAGCGCAGGGAGTGGGGGAACTCTGCGTTGAGGAGGACGAACTCGAGGATGCGGTCTGGCGTGAGGTCGGCGGTGTAGACCTTGCAGTAGGCCTCGAAGGCGGTGGCGGAGCGGAGCAGGCCCATCCATTCGAGGAACTCTTTTCCTTCGGCTATGCGTCCGGAGAGGCTCCACAGGTCTGCGTGGTAGGCCTCGATGAGGAGGGCTGTTGCGTTGGCGCGTTCGATGTAGCGGCCCACCTGGATAAACTGCCATCCCTCGCCATGACTCATGGTGGAGTCTGTGACGCCCTGGAACTGGTGGATTGCTTCGATGACCTGCTGGAGGAATTCATTGGGCTGTTCGGAGCCAGCCATGATGGCCTCTGCGTGCAGGGCGCTTTGCATCTCTGGCCGTGTGACCTGGAGATAGAGGCTGTTGAGGCGGTGCCACTGTTCGGTGGATATCTGCTCGCGGACCTGGCGGGAGTTCTCGCGGGCGGAGACGATGCAGGAAACGATGGAGGCCTTGTTACCAGTATCGAAGATAAGAGAACGGGTGAGGGCGTATGGGTCGCCGTCCCACACAACGGACTTGGGATTGCCGAGGGCATGGATCATGCGCTGCCATCGGCGGTCTGCGCTGGTGGCGGATTCGTCGAGCATGAGGTTGAGGTTGACGTCGAGCAGGCGCGTGGTGTGCTCCGCGCGCTCGATGTAGCGGCTCATCCAGTAGAGACTGTCGGCGACGCGGCTGAGCATGGGTGGAGTCCCCTTGTTGGTGGGCTATGCGATCAGATTGGTCAACGGCAGATGTTTGCTCTCAATTGAGCTAAGGTCGATGCGCTCCGAAGCGTGTTGGATGTCTATGCCGACGATGTGGCCAGCATCGTCGAAGTCGACGACCAAGCCATCGGCGATCTCCTTCGAGTCGGTGCTGGCGATCGAAGAGAGGTCGATATAGAGAGAGTCGGTCTCCTGGTAATAATTCAGTTTCATCGATTCCTCCTTATGAAGCCGCTGTCGGGAAAAGCATTGTGCAACGTGAGCCCGTCTTCTAGGGTAACAACTCTGAGAGGCTTACCGGAAAGTTCATCCACATAGCCCCAGAATCGGATGCGTCCATCCTGCTGTATTTCCCGTTCTACATAGTTCTCCAAAACCGCCATGCACCATTCGATCTTCAGATAAGGCCGCTTCACCAACACCTGCTCACGGAAGTAAGCCGTGGTCTTTGGAAATTCGATCATTGACTCAAGACCCAGGTGTCTTTGCTGCCGCCTCCCTGGCTGGAGTTGACAACCAGGGAGCCTTGTTTGAGGGCGACTCGGGTGAGGCCTCCGGGGACGACGTTGATCTTTTCGCCGTAGAGGATGTAGGGGCGGAGATCGACGTGGCGCGGCTCGAGTTCGTTGCCGATGAGGCAAGGCGCGCGCGAGAAGGATATGGTGGGCTGCGCGATGTAGTTGCGCGGGTCGGACTGGATGCGGCGGGCAAAGTCCTCGCGCTCGGCGGCGGTGGATTGCGGGCCGATCAACATGCCATAGCCTCCGCTCTCGCCGACGGCCTTGACGACCAGCTTGTCGAGGTTCTGCAAGACGTGCTGGCGGGATTTGGGGTCGGTGAGGAGGAAGGTTTTGACGTTGGGCAGGATGGGATCTTCGGACAGGTAGTAGTGGATGATGTCGGGGACGTAGGCGTAGAGGGCCTTGTCGTCCGCGACGCCGGTGCCGAATGCATTGGCCAGGGTGACATTGCCGGCGCGGTAGGCGTTGAAGAGGCCTGCGACTCCGAGGATGGAGTCGGAGCGGAAGGCCATGGGATCGATGAAGTCGTCGTCTACGCGGCGGTAGATGACGTCGACGCGGCGGAGGCCGCTGGTGGTGCGCATGTAGATGATGTTGTTGTGGGTGACGAGGTCGCGGCCTTCCACCAGCTCGATGCCCATCTGGCGGGCGAGGTAGGCGTGCTCGAAGTAGGCGGAGTTGAAGACTCCGGGCGAGAGCAGGACGATGTTCGGCTCGGGACGGCCCTCTGGTGCGAGTGAGCGCAGCGTGCCAAGCAGAAGCTGGGTGTACTGCTCAATGGGGCGGACGTTGTAGCTGCGGAAGAGCTGGGGAAAGATGCGCTTCATCACCCGCCGGTTGGTGAGCATGTAACTGACACCGGAAGGAACGCGGAGATTGTCTTCGAGGACGACGAACTCACCGTCTTCCATTCGGATGAGGTCTGTGCCGCAGACCGCGACGTAGACGTTGCGCGGCACCTGGAGGCCGACCATCTGCCGGCGGAAGTGCTTGCAGCTATAGACAATCTCGCGGGGAACGACGCCGTCCTTTAGGATGCGTCCCTCGTTGTAGATGTCCTTGAGGAAGAGGTTGAGGGCGGTGATGCGTTGGGTGAGGCCGCGTTCCACGGTGGCCCATTCGGATGCGGTAATGATGCGGGGGATAGGATCGTAGGGGAAGATGCGCTCGGTGCCCTCATCGCGGCCGTAGACGGTGAAGGTGATGCCCTGGTTGAGGAAGCTGAGGTCGGCGGCCTGCTTGCGGCGGCGCAGTTCGTCGGGGGGCAGCGAACTGAAGTGTTCCAGCAACGGCTCGTAGTGGGGATGCAGCTCGCCAGGGCCGGAGAACATTTCGTCGTAGGCGTGATCCAGCAGATAGTTCTTCAGTGCCGTGCGCTCGAACTGAGTGGTCTGTGCTGGGAGCATGGGAGATTAGAGTATAGCGGGAGATGGGCGGTGCAACAAAGATGGGGATGGGGGTTGAGCCCGAGGTTATGGATGAGACCAGTTCTAGGGCTTGGCCGTGGCAGGCGGGTTGGCGGGAATATGCGGGGTGAGCCGGTGGACCACGAACTCCTGGAAGATATTTGAGATGGCACTGAGGCCAGTCCCGATGGCTGTGCTCTCGAAGATGTGGGCCGCTCCGTTGCGATTGGGCGCAGGGTAATAGGCGTTGGAGATGCCGCCGGCAACAAGGCTTCCGAGAACGGCGGAGTAGGCGAACTGCCAGTGGTGATTGTCTCCCTTGCATACGACGGCGTTGGCGATGGCATAGAGGACGCGCGAACGAGTGCTGCCGGCGCCTTTATAGAAATAGCGCGGATCCTGTTTGAAGACGATGGGAAAGACGGCGTTCCCGAGCATATCTCCGGTGAGGAATGTTCCATAGTCCGCGGCATATCGTTTTCCGTACCCATGGGCTCCGTCTTCCCAGGCATAGTTGTTGTCGGCCTGCTCGATTCCCGCGGCTCCCCCGATAAGCACAAAGCTAATAGGGTCGATCAACGTCTTGAGGGCAAGTTGAAACTTCTGTCCGGGGTTGAGCGGGAGAGGATTGGGGATATAGCTAACATAAAAATTGGGGAATACGCCGAGGACACGCTGCTTTTCCTCTTCACCGATCTGGGCCTGGGCGATCTCGGACTGCGAGGCCGTGACCTGAACGCTGGTGGTGAAACCGGAGTTCAACGCGATGGCGGGAAGGTCGCAGCTTTCGCCCGAGAGGAGTATGCCCGAGGCGAGTTGGGGAACAAATCCATTGGCCGCGATGGAGAGACTGAGAGGACCGGGAGGGACGCCGGAGAAGAGAAATGCACCGTCGCCAGAGGTGATTACGGTGCGGGGCGAAAGATCGACCGGCGGATTCTGGCCGCTGCGCGAGAGGGTGACGTGTGCCCCGACGACAACGTCTCCATCGCTGTCTGTGATGATGCCGGATATGTTGCCTGGGATGGCTTCCGGCTGGGGAGTAGGGGTGGTTTGGCAGGGTAGCTGCGTTGTCGGCGCGCTGGGCAACTGAGCGGCAGGAGGAATGGGTTGTGACGGCTGTTGGGCAGACTGTTGTGCACGGCCTGCATACGGGAGAGCGGCGAGGCACAGAACCATGGCCACGGTGACCGTGTGATAGCGACGAACGCCGGTGGAGACACGGCAACTGCCTGTGCGCAAAATGAAGAAGAACAGGCAAGCCATGAAAAATCCCCTCGTTCGTTCCATCCAATCGGACAGATTGCTAATTAAGCGGATGCCTCGATGGGGTTTACGGTTGCAAGCCTCTCGCTATCAAAACATAATTTCGCACGCCCAGCGGTTGGAGTCAGAAGCCCTGGTCGGGGCGGAAGGCGGTGACCTGGTCTGAGACGAAGGTGACGGCCAGGGGCTTGCCGAGGTTGTCGAAGACGACCATGCGATTGCCGTAGTCCTGACTGGTGCTCTTGGAGACCTGGCCGAGGGAGAGCGCGACCTGGCGCTCGTTCATGCCGAGAACGACCTGGTGGGCATCGATGGCCTGCCATATCTTGGGGCCCCAATAGTTGAAGAGCTGATGGGGGTCGTCGTAGAAGAAGATATCGTCGGACACGAAGGTGTAGTCGCCACCCTTTTTGTAGCCAACGGGCACGGCGTAGAGCTTGGTCGGGTCGGTTGAGTTGGGCAGCGTAAAGGCGAGCAGGACCTGCCTGTCTCCGCCGGGAATGCGGAAGGTGGCGGATGTGGGCGCGACCTGCTCGAAGGCGTCCTTGATGGCGAGCGGTGCGACACCGAGGAGGGTGCCGGCGGAGTGGGCGTAGTCGGCGTGGTGAGCTGTGGCGGGGTAGTAGTCGAGCTGGCCGCCTGCGGAGACCCAGATGGTTGTGCCAATGAGCTGCTTCTCGTCGGCAAGCGAGGAGGGGCGCTGCTTCTTGAGGAAGACCAGCTCGTCGGGATCGACCTTAGCTGCCGTCTCGGGGGCCGGGCCCGTATCATGGCGCTCCTGGTAGATGAGCGCTACGCGGATGGCCAGCGCCAGCAGCAGGGCTACGGTTATGCCGATTGCCACCTTCTTGCTTGAATTCATGCTTACGTCTCCTTCTGGGTACGATGCACTTGCATGTATCGACTCGCTAACACCCAGTATCTCTAATCTATGGGACCCGTGACGATTCCAAGCGATCGGTGACAGGGTGTTGCACGGTGGCCGGCATCAGCGATTCGGCGGTGAGCTCATCGGCCTTGCGGAGTGCGGGGAAGAGGGTTGCGGCGAGCAGCGTGACGACCAGCGATCCGATACCTCCGACGACGACGGCGGGAACCGCTCCCCACCAACTGGCTGTCTGGCCGCTCTCGTAGCCGCCGAGTTCGTTAGACGCGCCGACGAAGAGCCCGTTGACGGCGCTGACACGGCCACGCATTCCGGGCGGCGTGGCCAGTTGCATAATACTGGCGCGGATGACCACGCTGACCATGTCGCTTGCGCCGACAATAACCAGGGCCAGCAGGCTGATCCACATGGTGTGGGAGAGGCCGAAGAAGATGGTTGCCGCGCCGTAGATGCCAACAGCGAAGAGCATCCGCTTGCCTGCATGGCGCTGAACTGGGCGCACCGTTATCACCAGGGAGACCATCAGGGCACCCAGGGCGGGCATGGCGCGCAACAGACCCAGCGCTCGCGGTCCGGCGTGCAGAATGACCGTGGCATAGATGGGCAACAGCGCGGTGGCTCCGCCCAGCAACACGGCAAACAGGTCCACCATGAAGGACCCAAGCAGCAGCCTGGTGCGTAGAACATACCGGAACCCCGCCAGCATCGTATCCAGATTGAAGACGTTTTTGACCACGCGCACGGGCCGGGTGCGCATCATGCCAACCAGTACGAGAAAGGCAATCAGGGTCAACAGGCTGAAGACGTACACGGCAGCCGCGCCATTCCAGCGGACCAGAAACCCGGTGAGGGGCAGGGTGAAGAGAAGTCCACCCACGGACGGACCGGCGATGTTGGCGATCTGGAAGACGATGGCTCCCCAGGTGACTGCGTTGACGAAGTGGTGTTTGGGAATCAGGCTGGGCAGGAAGGCCGAGGCGGCGGGGCTGCTGAAGGCGCGTCCCGTGCCAACACAGAAGAGCACCGCAAAGATAGGCCAGACTCGACCGTTGGGGTGCATGGCAAAGCGCATGAGCGCGAGTGTGCAACAGGCCTGGAACGAGTAGCAGACGAGGATGATGGTGCGGCGGTCATAGCGGTCTGCTACATGACCGGCGGCGAGCATAAAGAGGAGGACTGGAGCGTAGAGTGCAAGGCCGGTGAGGCCGAGGTCGAGCGCGGAATGGGTGATCTGATAGATCTGCCATGCGACGGCGAGGGCCTGCGCCTCCGCGCCCAGAATCACCAGGAGGCGCGCAGTCTGGTAGAGGCGGAAGTCACGGGAGAGGAACGCACTGCCCGGGCTGATCACTGGTGCTTCTTCCGCCACTTCAGTCAAGCCCCCTGCTATGCATCTATGGTTTCATATTTTAGACGGGACAGGCACGCGGGAAGCCTCGACCAAGCGCAAAACATATGTTTTCCGGCAGGTTGTTGGTGTGGGAGTGACGCTACCGGCCGAGGTATTGCTTGTACTGGGTCTCAAGGACGCCCGTGTTGAGGGCGAGGGAGAGTTTAGCCTGGTTGAACTGGAACTGGGTGGCGACGAGGCGGCTTTGCGCGGAGGCGAGCGCAGCCTGTGCCTCGACCACGGGAAGGTTGTCGTCGACGCCGGCGGCAAAGCGGTCGCGCGTGTCGGAGAGCGCCTGGGAGGCCAGATCGGCGTTGCTGCGCGCCACCTTGACCAGTTCGGCGGAGGATTCGACGTCCAGGCGGCTGGCGCGAATCTGGGCGTCGATGGTGACCTTGAGGGAGTCGATCTGGCGCTGGAGGGAGAGCTGCTGGGCGGCGGCCACCTCGTTCTCGCCACGGAAACGGCCCTCCTCAAAGAGGGGAATCTTAAGCGTACCCTGCGCGGTAAAGATGCCGTGATAGCTGCCCTGGGTGACGCCGATGACGCCGTAGTCTCCGTTGAAGGAGAGCGAGGGGAGGCGTTCGTACTTGACCGCTTTCTGCACGCGCAGGGTGACCTGGAGCTCGGCTTCGAGGCCGAGTAGGTCCTTGCGCCGCTGATAGGCGAGGGCCTTGGCCTGATCGAGCGGCATCTCGGCCAGTTCGGTGTAGGGCACAGCGTCGGTGAGGGTCAACTCCTGCTCGGCGGGCAGGCCGATGAGACGGTTGATCGCGATCTTGTCCTTGGCGAAGGTATTCTGGACGCGCAGCAGCGTCTGCTGTTGGGACTGCAACTGGACGCGTGCGCGCAACACGTCGAGGTTGGCGCTGACACCGGCGTCGTGGGCGAGCGTGGCCTGGCGCAGCACCTCCTGATCGGCGGTGAGGAGCGCCTGGGCGTTGGCAATCTGCGCATGGTCTGCCAACGCGGCCAGATACTGGGTGGCAACCGCATCGACCACCTGGCCCCGGGCGTTGAGGCGGTTGTTGGCGACGACATCCGCCGCCTTGCGCGCCGCCAGATAGAGATAAAGATCCGGCAGATTGAAGAGTGCCTGGTCCGCGCTGAGCTGTGCGCTGGTGGTATCCACTTTGACGATCTCGTGTATGGTGCCGGGCGCGAAGCCGAACGAAGCCAGAGAGGAGGGCTTGAATCCCAGAGTGGCCAGGTTGATTTCGAGGGCATTGGAGTATGCGGTGGCGCGCATATTGGGCAGAAGGGCAAAGTATACGCCGAGAATTTGCCCGCGCACGGACTGCTCAGTTTGGGTGGCCAGCAGGACCTGGAGGTTGTGCTTCAGGCCGCGGTCGATGGCGTCGTCGAGGGAGAGTGGCAGAGCGCCCGGCGTGGCCATCTGCACGGAGTAACGAGTCTGCGAGGTTGGCAGCGGCTGATGAGGAAGTATGTTGTCTGGGAAGGCCGTGTTGGAGCGGAGCAAACCAGCCACGGATTCGACGGACCTGACCGGCAGCGTGGCAACCATCGCGCTGGGAGCCATGGGAAGGGAAGCACTCTGCTGGGCCAGCGACCGGCTTGCGGAAGCTGTGCAGGCGAGCGCCAGAAGCGCTCCGTGCACAACGGCCATGCGTCCTCGCAGCCGCAGTGGCTCGCCTAAACATCTCGACTGAAAGAGATTTGCCACTGTCTTACTCTCAGTTTAGAGCTTTTCGCCGGCGCATGGTGTACCAAACTCGCCCCCTGCCAGACAGCGATTATGAATTGTGCAAGGAAGGTTAGTGGTATATGCTCACTTTGCTTGCCAGTAAATTCTCAGTGTGAGGATACAACCTTGCAGACTGTTATCATCATTCCGCCTGTTCTTTATTCCGTTGCGATCGGCGTCTTCTGGATCTTTCTGATCTGGGTACTGTGGAAGATCGTACAAGCTCTCAAGTGCACCGCCGCCAGCCTCAAGGAGATTGCAGCGAGCCTTAAGAGCAAGGACTGAAGGCGATTTCTTTTTACGCCGGCGTACCAGAGGATACAAACATGATCTTCAGCGCAATTGTTTGGCCATTGATTGTAGCCTTCGCAATCTTCGTCTTCTGGGCGCTCTGGATTATTGCCAAGTCGCTCAAGGGCGTGGATGAGAGCCTGAAAGAGATCGCGCACAAGAAGCAAGGGCCGAGCTAACCTCGTCCCCCTTCGCGGTGGTGCAGCTTAACGAATCTGCACCAGCCCCTGATCTGCCCCCGAGCTGGCGCCATGCGCGTCGCCGGGAGTTACATGCGAGGTCTGCGGCGCGCGCCAATGGTCGATGTAACTGACCTGATGCACGCAACTGATGGTGCAGTTGGGCGCGCAGGTCTTCTCCGTGAGGAACTCGCGTTGCAGGTCCGCTTTGCCGTACTGGGCGAGCGGGACTCCGGGATATCCTCGCTGCTGCGAACAGTAGTGGACTAATCCAAACTCACAGATGTAGAGATAGCGTGCGCCGGCGCGGCAACGCCAGTCGTTGGGCTGGCCGTTGGCGATGGCCTCCTGAAAATGGTTGAAGCGGGAATAATTGCGACGAGTGAGTCGGCGTACCTTTTCCCACACCGTACGCTCCGCCTCGCCCAGCGGTTTCAACTGCCCGCTGCCATCGTGAATGATGCCGATAGTGGAGGAAAAGCCAAGCGCCAGCGCCCGCTCGCTTACCGTGAGCGCGTCCGTGGGATGGGCAATGCCGCCGCCGACGACGGAGTTGATGTTGACGTGGAAGTCGGCGTGTTCCGACAACATGCGCAGCTTGGCGTCGAGGACCTTGAGGCTCTTCTTGGAGACTTCGTCGGGCATCACGTTGTCGATGGAGAGCTGCATGTGGTCGAGGCCGGCGCGGTTGAGGCGGGCGATGCGGTCGGGCATCAGCAGATAGCCATTGGTGATCATTCCGGCGATGGCGCCCGTTCTGCGTATGCGGGCGATGACGCGATCCAGCTCCGGATGCAGCAGCGGCTCGCCACCCGAGATGGTGATGACGGAGGTGCCCAGGCGGCCCAGCTCGTCGATGCGCCGCTCCATCTCCTCGATGGGCACGGGATCGGAGACGTCGTCGAACTCGTTGCAGTAAGTGCAGGCCAGGTTGCAGCGGCGCATGGGTACGATGTGCGCCATGTAGGGATGTCCGGTGTCGATGAGCGCCGACGCGATGGAGCCCAGCTCGCGCAGCTTGCGCGTTGCGGCCTTCCAGCGGCGGAGTGCGGTCATGGGACGTCGCGAGGCTGTATTCTCAGGGGCCATACTAGCTAGATTCCTTGCACAATCGCTGGATTCATTGAATCACACCCCGCGGCGGAGAGCGACTCCGCGAGGACGGGCGGCGGGCTGAAGCTGTTGCGAGGAGTTGGATGGTACGACTGCAATCACCGGAGAGGCCGTGGATGCAGTAGCATGGCAGACGAGGGGCCCATAGCTCAATTGGTCAGAGCAGCGGACTCATAATCCGTTGGTTCAAGGTTCAAGTCCTTGTGGGCCCACCAACTTTCCGGCGGCGAAGGCGATTGCGTCGGGGTACAGCGAAGCATGGCGATGAGTTCTCTGCGATGATCTCGGTGCTGATCCTTACGAAGAACGAGGAGCGCGATCTGCCGGGCGCGCTGGCCTCGGTTGCGTGGTCGGACGATGTGCATGTCTTCGACTCGCACTCGACGGACGCGACCGTACAGATTGCGCGCGCAGCGGGGGCGCAGGTACACAGCCGCGCGTTCGACGACTACGCCACGCATCGCAACGCGGCGCTGGCGACGACGTTCAAATATCCGTGGGTGTTTCTGCTGGATGCCGATGAGCGTCCCACCGCTGAGCTGTGCGCGGAGATGCAGCGCGTGGTGTGCGAGGCTCCAGAGAACACAGCGGGATTTCGCCTGCGGCGGCGCGACTATCTCTTTGGCACGTGGCTGAAACATGCACAGCTCACTCCGTTCTACATTCGGCTGGTGCAGCCGGAGCGGGCAAAGTACACGCGAACCATCAACGAGGTACTGGAGGTGAATGGGCCGATTGCGGAGCTGGCGCATCCGCTCGACCACTATCCCTTCTCGAAGGGATTTACAGTGTGGATAGCGAAGCACAACACCTACTCGACGATGGAGGCGGAGCTGATCGTCCGCCAGCAGGTGCTACAGAATCCCAGCCTGCGGGTTGCGATCTTCGATGCAGACTTCCACACGCGGCGGCTGCATCAGAAGGCGCTCTTCTACCGGATGCCGGCGAGACCGCTGATCAAGTGGATTTATATGATGTTTGTGCGCGGCGCGGTGCTGGACGGCGCGGCGGGCGTGACCTACGCAACACTGCAGGCCTTCTATGAATTCATGATTGTGCTGAAGACGAAGGAGCTGCGGCGGGGCGGCGCGTAGGTCACAGCACGATGTAGTCACCACTCTTTTGCGGCGGTGTCTGGGGTGAGTGGGATTGAGGCGGCGGGTCCCTTCCAGCGCAGGACGGGCTTGCGCGCGGCGGCGGTCTCGTCCAACCGGCTAATGCGTGTGGTGTGGGGCGCGGACTGGACGAGTTCAGGATTCTCTGCGGCCTCGCGCGCTATCTGCCGCAGCGCGTCGATCAGCAGGTCGAGTTCTTCGCGGCTCTCGCTCTCGGTCGGCTCGATCATCATGGCACCATGGACGATCATGGGGAAGCTGACGGTGTAGGAATGGAAGCCGTAGTCGATCAAGCGCTTGCCCATGTCCCCGGTCTTGACGCCGTTGGCCGCTTGCAGGCGGTCGGAGAAGACGACCTCGTGCAGCGTCGGTGTGGTGAAGGGGAGCTCGAATGTGCCGGAGAGTTTGGCGCGGATGTAGTTGGCGTTGAGCACGGCGTCTTCGGTAGTCTGGCGCAGGCCGTCGGGGCCGTTGGCCAGGATGTAGGCGAGCGCGCGGACGAACATTCCGAAGTTTCCGCAGAAGGCGCGGACGCGACCCACGGATTGCGGGCGATTGAAGTCGAGGCCTAGTGCGGCGTCGGCGCGGGTAACGAGGACGGGCGTGGGAAGGAATGGCTCAAGGATTTTCTTGCAGGCAACGGGGCCGGAGCCGGGGCCACCTCCTCCGTGCGGTGTGGAGAAGGTCTTGTGCAGGTTAAGGTGCATGACGTCCACGCCGAAGTCGCCGGGGCGCGTCTTGCCGACCAGGGCGTTCATGTTGGCTCCGTCCATGTAGAGCAATGCGCCTTTGGCGTGCAAGATGTCGGCGATGCGGTGAATCTCGCTCTCGAAGACGCCGATGGTGGAGGGGTTGGTGAGCATGAGCGCGGCGGTGTCTTCGTCCACCATGCGCTCCAGCTCGGCGAGGTCCACCATGCCCTGCGCGTTGGACTTGAGGTTGGCCACCTGATAGCCGCAGACCGCGGCTGTGGCGGGGTTGGTGCCATGTGCGGAGTCGGGGATGAGGATTTTTTTGCGCGCGTTGCCCTTGCTCTCGTGATACGCGCGGACGAGGAGGATTCCGGTGAACTCGCCGTGCGCACCGGCGGCGGGTTGCAGCGTGATGGCGTCCATGCCGGTGATCTCGAGGAGGCAGTCTTGCAGGAGCTTCATGATGCCGAGGCAACCTTGACTGAGCGACTCCGGCTGGTAGGGGTGGGCATCGGCGATGCCTTCCAGGCGGGAGACGACCTCGTTCACGCGTGGGTTGTACTTCATGGTGCAGGAGCCGAGCGGATACATGCCGAGGTCGATGGCGTAGTTCCATGTAGACAGACGGGTAAAGTGGCGGATGATTTCGATCTCGGACAGCTCCGGCATCACGCCGAGGGTACTGCGTACGGCGGAGCCCAGTAGTTCGGCGGCATCCACAGAAGGGACGTCGAGTTCGGCGAGGCGGTAGGCCTTTTTGCCGGGTGACGACTTCTCGAAGATCAACCCCTCGTTCTGGTTGACGTGCGTCGTCGCCTTTTTCGGGCTTCCCTGGAACTTGGTCATGGCCCCCCCTATCTCTTTTTTGCAAAATCAAGATTCGATACGACTTAGCGTGAGTCAATCCTGCATGATCTTCTATTCAAACGGGTTATGGTTATAATATTCTATCCAAAGGAGTTATCGTGAGTGAGTGCCACGAAGAGGGCGGAGAGGCTTCTCTCTTCCTCGATTCGTTGCCTATTTCTATTATACAGGGTAGCTAGAATTAGCGGTCTCCATAAGTTGCTGATTTATCGTATGTTGTGAATTATTTGTTGACATCTGCTCTGCGAGGTTGCGATCTCGTACTCGATGTAGATGAGTCGTGGACTTAAGAGGGTGTTGAAGAAGTCGAAATATCGATATAAACCTGCCCTCAGTGGCTAAAGCCGTGCTGCAAATACAGCATCTTACGGCACGGCTAAAGCCGTGCCCTTAACAAAACAGGGTTTTTCAGCAGCCTCTTAAGGGGCGTGCCGGTAAATCTTGTCTCGCTCATAGTGGTTCGGATTCCTTCTTCTTTTTTCGGTGACGCTCGACGAGGTACAGAGCGAAATGGCCCGTGCTGAAGGCGAGGAAGCAAGCCCACTCGATAAGCACGAAACGGTTCTGCTTGAGCGATGTGCCGTGGAGGACTATTAGACCAATCGATGTAACTGCAGCGGCCCAAAACAACCAACGTCCGGCCCGAATCAGCTTTGAGACAAAATCCGGATTTGCCGGTGAATAAATCATTTCATATGGTGATTTTGGGACTGCGTCCTGCATAAATATTTTGAACATCGCTAAAACTCCTGTGCGTCGGACTCTTCGCCGGTGGCTGAGTAGCTGCCGGATTCTGGGCCATCTACATCTTCTTCGCGCAGCGAGAGGCCAAATACGATGCCGTTGGCGAACTCGATGGTCAGTGCGTCGTCCTCTTCCAGCATTGCCTTCTCGACCGTTTCGCCGATCAGGGAGCAGAGGGCGTTGCGATACTCTGGCTCGCCGAAGGCCACGGAGAAATCCGGAAGCAGGATGTGCGGCCAGTCGTAGAGCTTGAGCAGCGGCAGGCCGAAGCGGAGTTGGAGATAGTCCTCGACAAACTCGACTGACTTCAGCTCTTCGCCCTCGATTGCGGTGATGTCCATCAGGAGATGTCTCCGTTGGGCCGGGGAGTGGGGATTTGCAAGGACGAAGTGGCAGAGATGCCGACCTCAGCGGCTAAAGCCGGTCTCGTTGAGCATCGTTTACGGCACGGCTGAAGCCGTGCCCTTAAGCAAGACGGTCGTCGGCGAAGGTCTAGGCGATTGCACGGAATGTCGTTGGCAATCATAGCTAGGCCCTCGTTAGCTCTGTGGCGGGAACGATGGCGCGGAGGCTGGCGGCTGCGGCGTCCATCTGCGCGCGGGTGGTGAGTTCGGTGGCGCACCAGAGGCTGGCGTTAGGGCCAAGCTCGGGGTACCAGCGGGCCAGCGGCAGGCCGCCGATGATCTTGTGTTCGAGGAGCGCGGTGTTGGTGTCCTCCGCGCTGGCGGGAAGATCGACGACGAACTCGTGGAAGCGAGGCGCGCCGTCGAACAAAACCTTCGCCTCGGCCCCAAGCGCATTCTTCAGATAATCCGCTTTTGCCAGATTGTGTTCGGCGAGTTCACGCAGGCCCTGCTTGCCGTAGACGGTGAGGAAGATGGTTGCCATCATGGCGACCAGCGCCTGGTTGGTGCAGATGTTGGAGGTCGCCTTCTCGCGCCGGATGTGCTGCTCGCGGGTGGAGAGGGTGAGGACGTAGCCGCGCTTGCCGTCGGCGTCCACCGTTTCGCCGACGAGGCGGCCGGGCATCTGGCGCATGATCTTTTCCTTGCAGGCGATGACGCCGCAGTACGGTCCGCCGTAACTCATAGCGACGCCGAAGGACTGCGCCTCCAGCGAGACGATGTCTGCCTCGGTCGGTGGGCGGACGATGCCCAGTGAGACGGCCTCGGCGATGGAGACGATGAGCAGCGCGCCTTTGGCGTGGGCAATCTCCGCGATGGCGGCGACATCCTCAATCGTCCCGAAGAAGTTGGGCGACTGGATGAGGACGCAGGCGGTTTCGGGGGTGATGGCCGCATCCAGCGCAGCCAGATCGACACGGCCATTGGCTGCATAGCCGACTTCGCAGATGGGGATTGCCTGATGCTGCGCGTAGGTGGCGAGGACTTCGCGATACTCGGGATGCACAGTGCGGGCGACGACGGCGCGGTCGCGGCCAGTGATGCGGACGGCCATCATCATTGCCTCGGCTGCGCCGGTTGAGCCGTCGTACATGGAGGCGTTGGCGATCTCCATTCCGGTGAGCTCGCAGATCATGGTCTGGAACTCGAACATGGCCTGCAGCGTGCCCTGCGCGATCTCCGGCTGGTAGGGCGTGTAGCTGGTGAGGAACTCGCCGCGCTGGACGAGCGAGTCGATGATGACGGGCTTGTAGTGGCGATAGACGCCCGCGCCGAGGAAGCTGGCATAACCGGCAGCGTTGTTTTCCGCGAAGGCGCGGAAGCGGTCGATAATCTCCGACTCGGAGTGCTGGCGCGGGACGGCGAGGTCGCGCCGCAACTGGAACTCGGCGGGGATGGTGGAGAAGAGCGCGTCGATGGAGTCGACACCAGGCGTGACTTCATTGATTGCCGCGAGCATCTCCACGCGGTCCTGCGGCGACTTGGGCAGATAACGCATCCTTAGTGTCCGGTCTCCTCGGCGACAAAGGCCTCGTACTGGGCGGCGGTGAGGAGCGCGTCCAGCTCGGCTGGGCTGGTGAGGGTGAGCTTGAGCATCCAGGTAGTGTTGGCGTCGGCGTTGACCTGCTCTGGTGCGTCCTTCAGGGCATCATTCACCGCGGTGACGGTGCCGGAGACCGGCGAGAAGAGGTCGCTGACTGCCTTGACACTCTCCACCGAGCCGAAGATCTTGCCGGCTTCGAGCGGGTCACCCACCTTGGGCAGATCGACGAAGACGATGTCGCCCAGTGAACTTTGTGCGTAGTCGGTGATGCCAACGGTCCCGGATGTGCCATCGACCGAGATCCACTCATGTTCCTTGGTGTAGCGATAACTGGCAGGGTACGCCATGCGGGGGGCCTCCAAAATGTTCTGGTATCAGTGTATTCGCGAGCTAAGTGGATTTCTTCGCCCTTTTGTAAAACGGGGTTGCGACGACCTTTGCCTTGACGAGTTGGCCGCGAATCTCCACGGCGACTACCTCGTCGAGTGCGGCGAACTGCACGGGTACGTAGGCCAGAGCGATGTTCTTGTTGAGGAATGGCGCGGGCGAACCGCTGGTAATCTCGCCGATTCGCTCGCCGTTGATGGTGCAGACGGGATAGCCATCGCGGCCGATTCCGCGCTCGATCATCTCCAGGCCGACGAGCTTGCGTTTGGGGCCGCCGGTGGATTCGACAGCGGCGAGTGCAGCGCGGCCTACGAAGTCGGTGCCCTTATCGAGCTTGGCATAGCGGCCGAGATTTGCCTCGAAGACATTGATGGTGTCGGAGATCTCGTGGCCGTAAAGTGCCATGGCGGATTCCAGCCGTAGAGTATTGCGCGCGCCGAGGCCGCAGGGCAGAATCCCGAACTCCTCTCCGGCATTGAGGACCTCAGCCCAGACGCGAGAGCTGGTCGGCTCGTCGGAGGGGATGTAAATCTCGAAGCCGTCTTCGCCGGTGTAGCCGGTGCGCGCGATCATGACGTTGTAGAGGCCACAGACCTTGCCGAAGGTGAACCAGTAGTTCTTGATGGCGGAGAGGTTGGTGTCGGTGAGCTTGGCGAGAGTCGCTTCGGCCTTGGGCCCCTGGATGGCGAGCTGCGTGTAGTAGTCGCTGTAGTCGCTGATGTGGATGCTGGGCATGGCACCAACCTGCTTGCGCACCCAGGCAATGTCTTTCTCGCGCGTGCCCGCGTTAATAACGATGAGATAGTCGTTGTCGCTGAGCTTGTGTACCACGACATCGTCTACAAAGGTGCCGTCGGGGGTGAGCATGGCGGAGTACTGGGCCTGGCCGACGGCCAGCTTCGATGCGTCGTTCATGCAGAGTCGCTGCACGGCGGCGAGGGAGCCGGGCCCGCGAAACTGGATGTCTCCCATGTGCGAGACGTCGAAGAGGCCGACGCCGGTGCGCACGGCCCTGTGTTCGGCGATGAGGCCGGAGTACTCGACCGGCATGTCCCATCCGCCGAAGTCGACCATCTTGGCTTTGTGCGCGCGATGCGTGGCGTTTAGCGCGGTTTTGCGCAGCGGCGGAGCTGGTTCGGATGTGGTGCTGATGGCAGTCCCCATCAGATGACTTTACACTGCGAGGCGTCGCTCTACTGCACCGGGTTGATGGTCTTGATGTTGGCCAGCGCGGGCATGTGTCCCAGGGCAATCCACGCTCCGATCAAGCCAAACAGCACGGAGAGGCATGTGCCGATCATCCAGATGTTATCGCTGTCTACCGTGGAGCGCGGACCGGAGGAGCTATGCCAGCGCGATGCGACCTTGAGCGCAAGAAAGCCGGCGACCAGTTGAATCCCGCTGCCGGGAAGCATGAACGCGCCGGTGTAGATGGTCCTCTCCAGGATGCCCACCATCCAACTGAGGCGGGACTTATGGTGGTCCGGGTCGGGCGGATGATGCTTGCGGACGTAGGGCCACAGGGTTTTTTCGATCAACAGCCAGAGCACGATATGGCCCAACAGAATGGAAAACGCAAAGCCGGCAATCAGACGCAACACGTTGCACTCCTCCCGATGACACACCTTATCGGCACAACGAATGATAGCCTCTTGCGCACAAGGGGCGGCTAGGAGGCGTGGGAGGATTGCTTGGCGGCAGTGCGTTTGGCCTTGCGGCGGCTGAGTACCGAGGTGCGTCGGGTGCGCGCCCGCTCGCTGGCGTGGTCGATCTTCTTCCAGAAAGCGACAAAATAATCGACCGCTGAAATGATGGAGACGATGGTCATCCAGTAGATGGCCCACAGGGCGATCATGTGCACGGCGACGATGAAGCCGCCGCCTTGTTTTGTTGGGAACCATAGCCAGTAGTCCCAGTGGTGGGCGAGGATGGCGGCCACCACAGAGACGATCTGGATGACCGTCTTGAGCTTGCCGATCTCGCTGGCGTCGATGGTGAAACCCTCCGACGCGGCGATGGAACGCAGGCCACTGACCAGGAACTCGCGTCCGATGATGATGACGGCAATCCAGGGCGGCACGATGCGCGGATTGTAGGCCACCAGAATGATGTAGGCGGCGGTAACCATCAGCTTGTCGGCCAGCGGGTCCAGCAACATACCCAGGGTGGTGATCTGCTTGCGGCGTCGGGCCAGGTAGCCGTCCAGTCCGTCGGTGATGGAGGCCAGGATGAAGACGCTTGAGGCAATAATCTCCTGCTCGCCGCCCAGCAGGCCGTGGGCCGCGTGGTTGGCGGGGAAGGCGGGCGACAATATCCACATCAGCAGCGGCACGGTGGCGATGCGTGTGAGCGTGATGGAGTTGGGCAGGTTCATGGGCCTCGGTGCGCCGTGCAAGGGTACTGTGCAGACAAGGTTGGTACCGCGCATCCATCGGGAGGCACGGCACAATCCAGGCATAAGTAGACACTAGCATTCTGCCACAGCCGGATGGCAGATGGAGGCGTAACCGGTTTGGCCCAGCAACATCCAGTCGTGGACGGCGTGAAGTTGCATCCGCGGCGGGGTCGCGCGCTGCCTGCATCGTCGCCTATCCGCCCACCGCAAGCCTCGTAAATCGCGGGTCCAGCGTGGTAGATTGACTGATGTCCTTCCACGCCCTGCGCTCTCGGGCCGGTGCTTCCATGGCGTACTTCCGCTGCATTTGCCGGTGTTCGGTGCTATGCCTGCTGGGCATGCTGCCGGTTGCCTGCGTGGGGCAGCAGGTGCAGCAGTTCATTGGCGCGCCTGCCGTGGAACTGACCGGTGGCCGGGTGACCAGCTTTTTGACCGGGACCTTGCAGGCACAAACTAAAGGGCCAGACATCCTGTACATCAACTCCCCCACAATCATAACCAATAGTTATGGTGCTCCTGTCGCGACCGTTGTGGTGGGGGAAGAGCTGAACAGTGGCAACGGTCAGCCAGAAGATTTAGGACAGAACCATATCCCGTTTACCAATGTCTCGAATGTTGTAGCCGCGCTGGGCGACTTCAATGGTGACCATATCAGTGACTACGCCTTCGCTTTGAGTCCTTTGGCAGGAGGAGCCAGTACTCTTTGCATCTACTATGGCACTGGAGCTGCCTACAGT
>CAIZFH010000233.1 GCA_903932155.1 uncultured Granulicella sp.
CATCTCGCCGGCTTCCTGCCCGGCGTGGATATTTCCACCTCCACCGATCACGGCATCGACGCCGACGCCAAGGAGGCCATTGCTTTCGCCGTTCTGGCGCACGAAACCTGGCGCCATAGGCGATCCAACTTGCCTTCGGCCACGGGCGCAAGACGAGCCGTGATACTCGGTAGCATCACACCCTAACGAATTACCCTAAATCCGGCAGTTGGCGGCTGCCAATTGGCCCGCCGGAGAGCCGTTCGCGGTAGCGGAGGGCGGGTCCAGATGGTGGAAGATCCGCCGCAGGAGCATTGACCATTTTGCCCCAGCCGCTAACTGCTCCGCACTCTTGCGAAACGCCCCCAGCCAAGCACTGATTGCCGTTAGTAAGTTCGCTATCTTCTTCGATTTCCCGTGCAGGCTCGACAAACTCAGATAGTTCTGTTGCCCGTGCTTTGTGTGGCGTGCGATGCCGTGCAGAAACGCCGGTCGCGTGGTGATGGCTTCGCCGTGCTTCTCTCCGCTGGCGATGCGCGTGAACAGGCTCCACCAGTTGTAGATCAACGCCACCATCCGCGCCATCAACTGGCTCCGCTTCAAGTCCTGCGTCGAAAATCCCGTCCAGCCCCACTGGTTCTTCAACTCGTCGAACATGTTCTCGCTGTCGGCCCGCTCCCGATACGCTTGCGACACTGCCAGCAAATCCTTCTCACCCCAACTCGTCACCAGCACCGCGTGCTCGTACCAGTCCCCGCCCTTGTGCTCGACCGCCCAACCAGGCAGCAATAGCTGCTCGCTGTTGCGCTCCTCCGGCGCCGGCCGCGCCTTCAGTTTCCGCCGCAGCACGATCACCCGCCGTGACCGACTCCAGCCCTGCAACTGCAGTTCGCTCTCCACCCCCTCCCAACCTTGCCCCGCCGCCCGCCATCCCGCCTTCGTTCCCCGCCCTGCCAAACGCGTGATCAACTGAACCACGCCCTTGGTCTGCCGCAGCTTGAACAAATACGGCACCCCGCGCTCTTCGGCGCCCTGCATCATCTTCTCGTTGCCGTGCGCGATGTCGCCCCGCAGAAACGTCGGCCAGTCCTTCCGCTCGTGCGCGTCCAGCCAGCCCCACAGCGTCGGCTGCGCATACTCGCTCGCCGTCAGATTGCCCGCCTGCACATCCACATTCAGCACCAACTTCGCCGCCGCCAGCACCATCACCTGGTAAGCGTGCGACGGCCGTCCCGGCTTCATCGGGTTGTAGCCCACCCGCGCCTCCTCCTGACGTCCGTAGAGCGTCTTCACCGTCGCATCCAGATCCAGCACCCAATCCCCTTCCAGTAACGCCGCATACGTCTTCAGTGTCTGCCGGTCCATCCACAACGTCAGTGCCTCTTCATCTACTCCTGCGAACGCGCGCCGGATGCTGTCCTCGCTCCGCAGACAAGAGATTCCCAGCAACTTCGGCAGCACGCTATCGCCGCGCATCCCCGTGATGTGCGCGTAGCGCCGGTGCCCGCTCAACACACCGCATAGGATCGTACCGAGTATCTCGGCCTTGGTTGGCGCGTTGGGGCTGGAGTAACTCAGAGGGCACTGCTCGACGAACTCCTGCCAGATTCCGCTGGTCTGGAGGAACTCGAAGAAGTAAGTCAGCATGCCGTGCGGACTGATACCGGAGTCTTCCTCCCAACGCACCTGCATGGCTCCGCCCATCGTCTCCACCCGGTGCGGAGCCGGGTACTCCGATGGCTCGCGATTCGGTTCACCCGCAGGGTGAAGCGCCTCTGGCTTGTTCGATTCGCTCATCCCGCTTATTATCAACCACTTTGCACCCTCTGCGAGATCTCGAACTGCCGGATTTAGGATCATGGGGCTAGTAGGGGTGTGATGGGTAGTTCCGGCCGTACCACAGCTGTACTAGTAACAAATGACTGATCCCTTAGGTCTAAGACCTTCGTTTACAGGGATTTTCTGATGCCCTACAGTGTGGTAACAGAATTGGGCTTCCGTTCCCCGACCAACATATCCAGCAGGGCTTCGGTAGCGCGGTTGAACTTCTTGCGGCGGCGGTGGACGATGCCGACCGGCCGCACCAGATCGGGAGCGTGGAGGCGCACCGCCACCAGGCGCCCCTGTTCGATTTCCGCCTGCATCGTCCGCGCCGGCAGGATGCTGATGCCCGAACCGAGTGCCACGGCTTCTTTGATGATCTGGATATTGTCGAAGGCCATGACCAGGCGGACTTCGACGCCCTGGGCTCGCAGGAAGCGGTCCAGTTCGCGGCGAATGGTCAGATCGTCATCGAAGCCGATGAAGGGCTGGCTGTTGAGATCGGAAGGGTAGACCTCTTCGCGGGAGGCGAATTCGTGTGTGGGTGGCACGGCCACCTGCATCTCTTCCGCGCGCCAGGGAATGGCGGTGAACTCGCGGCTGGATTCGGGGTAGCTGACCAGGCCGAGGTCGGCCAGATCTTCGCGTAGGGCATCGTAGATCTTGTCGGGACGCATATACTCCACCAGGAGGGTGGCGGTAGGGTAGCGGAGGGCGAAGTCTTCGCGCAGTCGGCTCATTTCGCTAAGCCCAGTGGAATAAATCGACACCACTCGAACAGTTCCGCCAACGGCTCCCTTCATGGCCTCCAGCGCTCCGGTCAACTCCTCTTCCCGGCGCAGGACATCGCGGCAGAAGTCGTGGTAAATGCGTCCCGCGGGGGTGAGGTCAAGCGGCCGCTTGCTCCGGTCCAACAGGGTAACTCCTAGACGGCGTTCCACTTCCTGCACATGCTGGCTGGCCGCCGATTGGCTGACCCCGCAATGTTGCGCACCCCGGCTCATGCTTCGGGTTGCCGCAATCTCCTTGAACAGCCGTTGTTCCCAGAATGACACCGCCCCAGTCTATCATAAGTTTTTCTAATTGTAATGGTGGGTCAAATATCTATTGTCTAATAGTAGTAGGGCTGATACACTACCATTTAAGGCAACCGCCTGAACGCAAGCTGCCGCCACCGGATTACCATGCCGGTAGTGGAGGCTTCCCGAGGCAAACACCATGAGCGAGTACACTGTGAGTACTGGTCTACCTTCCGCGCAGGGTCTCTACGACCCGCGCCTAGAGCATGACGCCTGCGGAATCGGCTTCGTTGCGAACGTCAAGGGGCAGAAAACCCACGACATCATCGTGAAAGGGATTCAGGTGCTGATCAACCTGACCCACCGCGGAGCCTGCGGCTGCGACCCGGAGACGGGGGACGGCGCCGGCGTGCTGATCCAGATTCCTCACGAATACTTTGCCCGGGAGTGCGCGAAGTTGGGCTTCACGCTGCCGCCGGCCGGCGAGTACGGAGTCGGCATGACGTTCCTGCCCGTGGAACCGCACGCCCGCCTGCGCACGGAAGGCATGGTGGAGCGCATCGTGGCCGAGGAGGGCCTGCGCGTGATCGGCTGGCGCGACACGCCGATTGACGGCGCGGCCATCGGACGCGTGGCGCGCAACTCGCAACCTTACATTCAGCAGATCTTCGTGGCGCGCG
>CAIZFH010000234.1 GCA_903932155.1 uncultured Granulicella sp.
ATCATGCAAAGCCAACGGTCGAGGTTCCGCTCGGTCGCCCCCCACGCGGGGGGCGTGGATTGAAACCCATACGTTTGAATATTGTCTACACCGCCGATGAAGTCGCCCCCCACGCGGGGGGCGTGGATTGAAACGAAAGTTGCGTACTGCCCAGTGTCCAATGCTCCCCGTCGCCCCCCACGCGGGGGGCGTGGATTGAAACACTTCTCGTTACTGGTGCATCAACTGCGCCTCTCTGCCCAGGTACCTACGAGCATTCAAGAGCGAGCTTCCCAACTCCTGCTCGGCCTTCTGCCGCATGGTGTAAGCCGGCTGAGAGTCCTTGAAGTTGCCACCGAACCGAACCCGCGGTCGGGAACGGATCACGTCGTGAAGAATGACTTGGGTTCCACTTCGAACCTTTTTGTCAGTCACCAGAGAGGCGATACCGCCGCCTACGATCCCACCAACCACCGCGCCTGCCGGACCCAGCAGAAAACCACCAATCACTTCGCCCGCGGTAACCCCAATCGGATAGGCAGACATCGCTGCTACCTAGGCGGCGCCTGCCGCAACACCATTTATCGCAGTGTCTCCGCGCTTGGCAGTCCCAGCAGAGATGGCGACGTCAAGCGCACCCATCGTACCGGTCATCCAGTTCAATGGGTTCTTGGATCCGCCGTTGAATCCGCGGCTCAGGACTTCGATGCCAGTGTCAGCCAGATCGAAGCGCTGACCAACCGTAAGGTCATCGCCTTGTTCGACTTCGGTCTTCTTTGGTCTATGGCCGCGGTGCCAGAGCATGATATACCTGTGAAATGAGATTTCGTACAGCAGGATCAGTTAGAGCAGGCCAAAACTTCAATCGATACCTCAAAGACCCGTCATACCGAAAAGAGTATGAAACTAAGTGCATGCAAACTCAGGAAAGGCGCCTCAGCATCCTTCGCTGGATCTTCGGAGCTTTCCTGATCCTGTGCGCGGCGATCGTAGTGATCGACCTCTCAGGTGTCCTACGCTAATGCGATCTTCTTGAGCCGGGCCTGGACCTTTTCAGGGTCGGCCTTGACGTCACATTCCCAGATCACATTCACTTCGAAGCCCAGACGCTGGAAGAACGCGATGCGGCGCGCATCACTGGCCAGAGCCTTCTTGTGCATCGCGGAGGGCGGCTTCGTCTGACGCCAGTAACACCCGTCTTGTCGATTATCGTCGTGGCCATCTGCCAGCCAACATGCAGCGCACCAGAACCCGGGTGGCACAGAATATAACAACGAGGGCACCAGCAAACACGAAAGTGCCGCCCACAATGGACGCAAACAACAGAAGGATCAGCAAACAAACAGCAGTAGTGGCAAGGCTATAAGCCGCCGGGATGGACGCCAATAAGTTGATCCACCGAGTTCGCGTAAGTTTAGGCAAGTTTCAGCTCCATTTTTGTGTTATCTGCGACCGCAGCTAAGTCCAAGTATCAGGACAGTTGCCGAATTCGATCTGGATCGGACTAACACCATTGGATCTGGAAAATTGCAGTTTATCCTTGCGCTTTGAAAAAGTTGTAGTGGCATTCCTAGTAAGGGCACTAGCGCATAAAACAGAGGGCAGGCGACAATCCCGACGATTGGGAGCTGGCCGTGTCTGAATCGTTAGTCAGCTATTGCCTCAAGCAGAGGCCGCAGAAGTTGGCATTCCAGATGTCTCCTTGATTCGCATACCGTCGCAATATGCTTCTCCAATAACTCCCTACGCCGTCGATTGTGAAAAAGCTGGCCTCCAAAGAGCCGAACAGTCATCGCTGTTGGTAGCGCAATGAATGGCTCGAAGCCTGCGACGGTCATGGCCCAGCCCGATGCAGTCGAGAGCATAGCTAATATCCCGCGCTCCCCCACATTACGCAACGCATCGTCCGCCGAGACCTTGCCATTTCGATACCGCTGCCAATTGGAAAACGCCACGATCCCGATTACGACAGCCGGACCAACAACGGGGAAATGGCCCACTGCTCCAGCCGCTTCCGCGTGGCCAACCGCATCTGCCACGTGGCCGTTAAGGTGGCTCAACGTCTCGTGTCCATTCGCAAGATGGCTAATCACATCGGGATGCTCAGCCACTCGCTCGTAGAGTTCGTGTGGCACTACGACATCAATGTCCGGATGTGCGGCGATCGCCTCACGCACATAACCTAGACTTTCTGTGGCCTTGAGTTGGAGCAACTCAGCCAAATGTCCATGTCCATCGTGAATAGCGATATCCCATCCAGGATTGTTTGCGTGTTGTGCCATCTCGGCAACAAAGCCAGTGGGGAGATGGCCATGATTGAGCCAATCGAGATAGTCAATTTCAAAAAGCTTGCCTTTGACGCCGTTGACGAGACCCACCAGTTGCTCAGGGTGCCCTCCAAAACGGTTGACCGCTTCAACGAAGCTTGCCCCATACTGAGGAAATTGCGCATGGAATGCGTCGAGTACATTTGACGGAATTTGCGATTCAGCAATCTTCCCGGCTAGGATGTCGGTGACCTCGACGCCGCCGATTACTGCCGCGTCAACAACGTCCTCAGAGGCCATCGCGCGGCTAAGGAGGTCCTTCGGCTTCTTGAGGGGTTTAGTGAGTTTGCTAATTTCTGTTTTCCAGCGGGTACGGTATTCAGGCTTCATGTCTTGCCCCAGTCGTGAGCAGAGCCACTGCGAGCATGATCACCGTTGTGGCGATGCACGGTGTCCATATAGGCGCAACAGAACGAAATGAGGCCCAGGCCGTCCACACGAGAACAATCCACGAAAGAGCCACCGCAGTCACAGCCCAACGAACTGTCTTCTGGAAGATCTCGGCAGCAGCGACGTGCTTTCCCTGTGCAACTGTCGCCAGTTCCTGTGCAGCATTCAAGTTCTGTTGTGACGCCAGCAGATTCTGGCGAGTGGACTGAAGGTCGCGCGTGGCCTTCTCCTCTACGCTGCATGCACGAGCGAGATGGGATGCTGACTGTTCGAGGGACTGTTTTGCCTCAATTCCGGATTGCTCGACGCTTCGCATTCTTTTGCGGAGTTCGGACTTGAGCCCGTCAACATTGTCGAGAACGTCAATCAGCTTAGTCGAGAAAACATCGTTCCAGATATCCTGCTCCGCGATGCGAGCGAGTGTTTTCTCCACCAACTCAGGATCGCTGGGATCTATTAAATCTTTAACCGTCTTCAAAATGCTCATATTCACTCCAATAAATTGCTGATTCCTTAGCTACCGGCCCGTCATTCTTCTGATGAAAGCCAGAAAGCCCCCCTGCCGTTGCGGGGAGCCGCTGGTTGTTCCAACTGTGCCGGACTTTTGATAACGAAGCGGGCCCTTACCCGCGTAGAACCTCGTTCTCCCCTTCATGTCGATGCTGGCTCGGGCGCCGGGAATGCCAACACTCAGACGAGGACCCCGTTTCGAGAGATTGAGCTTCACCCCCGGAAAGATGCGGAACGATTTTCTCAGGGACCAGCCCACTATGCCTCCGGATCGAGCATTCGTTCGGTTAGTCGCTGGAGTTCACCCTTCAGTTGCAGGTTTTGGAACGTCCTCAGCCGAGGCAACTTCAGTCCGCGCAGCGCCTGGAAGGCCTTCTGGCAATCGCTCATCAGCTCTGCAACATTCAAGCTGAGGAGAACGGTCTTATAGGTGTTTACAGCCGCTGCGAGCATTCGTTTCGTATGCTCATTCTCCCGACTGATTGCGTCCCTCTGTTCGCGGAGTGTATTGGCAAAGCACCGACAGGCTTCAATCGTGGTGTTTCCCGCATCGATGTTTGCCCGCAGTTGGTCCTTGGGTCCGCCGCTTGAGATTTGATTCTTTGCTTCAGCGATATTCTGGCGAGCTCCCTGCTCAAAGGTCTGGAGCTTAGGAAGGCTAACGTGCTCGATTTCTTGTATGAACCGTGTCTGGACCCGGTCAATCGAGTACACAAGCAAGAGGTACATGCCGTAGTACCTCTTGGTGTGAGATCGCAGCTCCTTGCTGTCCTCGGTCAGCTTTTCCAACTGCAAGGTGATCGAGGCGATGTTCGTGACGATCGTCGCCATCGAGACGATGTCGTCTTTGGTTACGGGCATCAGCAGGTAGTCGATCTCCTCATCAGCGACTTCAATGCCGATATCCCTGAGCTGACTGCGGAACTTCTCCTTCAGCTTCGCAATATGATCGCGCATTCCCTCGATCTCCGACTGTTCGTCGCGAATTGACTCTTCAAGGCCCTCTCGGTCTTCAGTCCATATCGAACTGATAGAGGAGCGCGAAGCCTTCGAAGGAGCCGATATTAGTTGCTCACGACAAGCTGCGACCTCTTGGAGGGATTCTGTTATTTCTTGTTGGAGGGCACGAACTTCCTCGCGGCACGCGGCTGCGCCAGACATCTCAAGGATTTGGATGACGGCATCAATTATCGTGTCGAGTTCCTGCTGATAACTGGCCTTCGAAGCACGGAACCAAGCCGTTTCAGGAAGGGTTTTCGAGTCCAGATAGTTGTACTTTTCAAGCGCCGCTTCGAGCTGCGGACATGCTTTGGTCCAAGGATCGACTGTGGTCGCGTCCTCACTGTCGGAAGAGCGCTTTACCCATCCGGAAATGGTCTTGCCTAGCTCGTCAACGATCAATGCCCCGCCTCCAAATATCCGGTCTGCAAACCCACGCAAGAGATGAGATAACGCTTCTGAATTCGAAGTCGTGCAGTACAAGTGGCTTACATGGTTTGACCCGAGAAACCCTTCCTGAGAAGGGTTTCTGGATTACATAGGGAATCGACTGGCTTTGGGAATATAGGGTTTGACGATCTTGCTGCTTTCGGCGTTTGACATTATGACCAAAAAAGAAAAGCCCGAATTCGTCTTTGGCCCCGTAGTATATTGCAGCATGCTTTGCGGTATGTCGAAAGACAGTATGGATCAATCTGCGCTCCTGTTTACTGTGGAGACCCTTCGCAACCGGTTCCTAGAAGCGTCAGAGCCGTATATATGGGAGGTTCGTCTCACATGGATGTTGTGTATGAACAACATCGACCCCTGAGGATACCGCGACTCTTGGTCTGTGGCAAACGATATTTGTGTGAGGCTGGGACGGCGTCTGCGGGAGTTGCGGCAGAAGCGCGGATGGAGCCAAGTTTACCTTGCGGAGATTTCAGGGATCGGCCGGACGCATCTCTCGCAGCTTGAAAATGGCCGACGAGAAGCTGGCCTGAGAGTCATTGAGACCCTTGCGATCAGTTTCGATCTAAACACGTCGGAATTGCTCAAAGGCGTTTAGGTGACGGTGGTGCCGACCGGAGGCTGGCTCCTGGGCCGAGTCTGGGTGACCTATGTGCAGCGGAAGTACATTCAGTTCACCCCTACTGAGGGGTTGATCGAGTAAGGGCCGGGCGGAGGAAACAAATAGCCGCGTCTGGGGTGGAAGAGGGTCCGGCGGGTGAACAGGAGCTGACCGGGACGGCCTGCCCAAGGTGTGCAGTGCAATGGCATTGACATATCTGAGATATGTTGTGCTACACTGTTCTCTCTTCTATGCAGGAAAGTTCGGCGCGGAAGAGAGAACAGGGCGGTTTATGGCAAGCAACAAGCAGACGATCAATCTGTACTGGGTAACGACGGCTGATAGTGACGAGGATTGGTTTATCTTTGCGGTGAGCGCGCGACAGGCGCGTTCGTATCACGAGAACTATGAGGGTTACGGCAAAGGCGATGCTGACTCCAGGTTGATTGTGTC
>CAIZFH010000235.1 GCA_903932155.1 uncultured Granulicella sp.
GATCAAGGGTTCGACCTTGCTCCAAAAGGTGTCCGATACTGTCCAGGATTTGATCTGAGCCATCTCTTCTATCGTCCGACAAATCCATTGGCCATGATCTGAGCCGGCTCGGGGAATTCGGACAGCGGGATAAGTGAAAAAGTTGTTCCCTTGCAGCCATTAAGATGGCAGAAACGAGGAGCAACGATGACGCGACGTCCACGCCGGAATCACACAGCGATCTTCAAGGCGAAGGTGGCCATGGCCGCCCTCAAAGGGGAAAAGACTCTGGCCGAACTGGCTAAGCAGTTCGATGTACATCCCAACCAGATCACGGACTGGAAGACGCGGCTCGAAGCGGGCGCGGCCAGCGTCTTTGGCGAGGAGCAGGCCGAGCCGCAGCCCAAGGTCGATGTCACCCGGATGCAAGCCAAGATCGGCGAGCTGAGCCTGGAAAACGATTTTTTAGAACATGCGCTCATCAAGGCGGGACTGCTGAGCGCAAAGCGATGATCGCACCCGAGCACCCGTTGTCCATTACCAGGCAGGCCGAAGTATTGGAAATCAGCCGCAGCAGTGTCTACTATCGGCCGCGCCCGATCTGCGCCGCTGAGCTGATGCTGATGCGCAAGATCGACGAGTTGCACCTGAAATCTCCCTTCGCCGGCAGCCGCATGCTGCGCGATATGCTCGCCCAACAAGGGATCGAGGTGGGCCGTCGGCACGTGCGCACACTGATGCGGCGCATGGCCATTGAAACCCTCTATCGCAAGCCCAACACCTCCAAACCCGCGCCCGGACACAGGATTTATCCCTATCTGTTGCGCGGTCTGGCCATCACCCGCTGCAATCAAGTCTGGTCCACGGACATCACGTACATCCCCATGGCCCGCGGCTTCGTCTATCTGGTCGCGGTGGTTGACTGGTTCAGTCGCCGCGTGCTGGCGTGGCAGTTGTCGATCACCATGGATGCGAGCTTCTGCATCGAGGCGCTGGAAGAGGCGTTGAACAAGTACGGCAAGCCAGAGATCTTCAATACCGATCAGGGTTCGCAGTTCACCAGTGAAGCCTTCACCGGAAGGCTCAAGAGAGAAGGGATTGCCATCAGCATGGATGGCAAGGGCCGTTGGTGCGACAATGTCTTCGTCGAGCGCCTCTGGCGTTCGCTCAAATACGAGCACGTTTACTTGTATGCTTATGAGTCGGTCAGCGAGGCCAGAAGCAAGATCGGGGGCTACTTCGAGTTCTACAATGGGCAGCGTCCGCACTCCAGCCTGGGAGCGCAAACGCCCGACCAGGTATACTTCCACCGTCCGCCGGAAGCTCTGGCGGCCTAACGCGCAACCCAGCAGGCCGTGGAAATGCCGGTCTTATGGAAAGCCCGGAAAACGATGGAACTGTTTCCCGTCCTTCCCACAAGACCTTGAAAATCGATGAAGTCGATTTTCACATTCCCACCGCCACAACCGCTAACTGAATGATTTTTCCACTTAAGAACCCGAAAAACCTGTCCGAACAACCGGCACCAGCTCA
>CAIZFH010000236.1 GCA_903932155.1 uncultured Granulicella sp.
CAAGCCAAAACCGATATCCTTGATCCGCAAAACACCCCCCGAGGTCATCCGGCAGATCGATGAACTGCTCGAAACCTGTACCGACCGGCAGGTCGCGGAGCAGCTCAATACCCTTGGGTGTTGGCGCCGATTTAAAACTGACCACCTGGGGGTGCGGACAAAAACTTGGATTGATTTAAGCCGCGAACCCTAAGCTTTCCCGATATTCTAGGGGACTGCGAGAACCGAGAGAGATCTTTATTCGCTTTTCGTTGTACCAGTGAATATACGAATCAAGCGCCGCCATGAACTGCTCAATGGTTGTGGCTTTCCAGTCTCGAGGATAGAAGAGTTCCGTCTTTAATCGACCGAAGAAGCCTTCGCAAGCTGCGTTATCGGGTGAGCACCCTTTGCGCGCGACATGGAGCGAATCAGCTGCGCATCCCCAATCCTCGACAGCCATCCGGGCCAACGGTAGTGAGCACCACGGTCGGAGTGAACGACGGGTTGATCGTCGCCCGTGGCAACGGTTTCAATCGCAGCGTCCAACATGCTGTTTACCAGATCTGCGTTTGGCCGCGTGCTGATTGACCAACTGACTACCAGCCCATCGAAGCAGTCGATCATTGGAGACAGATAAACCTTGCCCGCCGGTATCTGGAACTCCGTGATGTCAGTGAGCCATTTCTCGTTGGGCGATGATGCCTGGAAGTCTCGATTGATGATGTTCTCAGGTGCAGGGCTAATTTCCCCTTGATAAGAGCTGTAGCGCCGCCGCCTTTTGTTGGGAACGGTCAGGCGCTCTTGCCTCATCAATCGCAGCACAACCTTTTCGGAGATGGAGACCTGCTGCTGACCGAGCGCCGCGTGGATTCGGCGATAGCCGTAGCAACGATGGTTGCTTTCGAATATGTCGGCAATGGTTCGTCGAACACCTTCATACTTGTCCACGGCCTGTAATTGGGCTCGATGGTAAAAGTAGGAGCTTCTGGCGAGGCCGAGTACGGTGAACAGTTCGGACAGTGTGTAGGCTTCTTTCAGGGCATCAATCAGCAGAGTCTTCTCCCGGTTGGTCAGGAGTTGCAGATCGACGCCCAGGCCTTTTTTTAGGATTTCATTGGCCTTCTTCAAAAGATCATGTTCAAGCTGCAACTGCCGGACGTCGCGTCGAAGCGTTTCGAGTTGCCGCTCCAATTCCGCCCGGTCAGGTTGCGGTGACTTATCGTCAGGTTGTTTCATGGACGCTGGAACCTCACGGCCGAGTAGCTGGTTCTTCCAGTTGTACAACGTCGGCCTGCACACGCCTAGCGTTTGTGCGACGGTCTGTGCGCTTTCTTCCCGGGTACACAGTGCGACGACGGCTACCCGTTTCAAATCCTGGGGACGCGGTGTGCTCCCAGCCTGGCCAACAACCTGCCGCCGTTCTACCGGATGAAGTTCGGCAATCCAGGCGCGTAGCGTATCTCGCCTCGGATAGCCCAGTGCGAATACCGTCGTGCTGATGCAGCGGCCGTGCTCGAGGTAGAAATTCACGGCGGCCAACTTCTGATCAACCGAGTACTTTGGTCTAGAGCGCGCATAACCCTGCGGCAATGCCTGATTTTGCTCGTATTCCCGATACCAGTTCTTCAGGGCATTCTTGGTCGGATATCCCAACTGCAGGATGGTCGCTCCAACGCGTTTACCAAGCTTCATATAGAGCTTGACCGCCCGAATCCGTTCTTCGTATGAGTACATGAACTACCTCCAAGTAGTCCAAGTTTTTGTCCGCACCCCCAACTGATCAATTTTCATCCGGCGCCAACACTATAGCGCCTCGCCTGAGTCTCAGATTGATTCCGATATTCGCCAAGTTGAGAGCAAGGGTGTGAAGGCGGTGGTGGAAACGGTTATTGCAACCGAACTGCCGGAGAGCTTTTGGACTGGCATGCTACCCCAGTTCATGGC
>CAIZFH010000237.1 GCA_903932155.1 uncultured Granulicella sp.
ACCCTACGCTGCCGATGTCCGCTGCTTGATGGACACACGGGCCTTGGATTGGAGCATTGCCAGCACATCATCTGCGGCGATCCAGCCGAGAATCTCAGCCCATTGCTGCGGAACCTGTTGGATCATGGCCGTCTTCATACACAAACAGTAGCCCACTCGACTCACGGCTGCAAGTCGGAAGCCCCAGACGTCGCTTCGGCAGCCGGATGTGAAGAAGTAGCAGATGAACGCACTCAACCAAAACTTCAGGGATCTCGTACACTGCTTAAACTCCGCCGGCGTTCGCTATCTGATTCTGGGCGGGTAACCCCGCCAAATCGACAAGTCGAAAACGGACAAGAAGCAAGAAGTAGTCTCTCCTGCCGTTCAGAATATATAACATCCTGCCCAAGATTATCGCCACCCGCCCTCGCCCAGACTTGAACTTCTCCTCTCTACCTGCGAATATAGTCACACGGCCGGTTTGCAAGACCGGTGCGTGCAAATCCGGTGTCGTGCGGCACTTCGGTGGACAAGGCCCAGCGCCGCTTATGATCGACACGGATTCAACCGATATTGGATTGTCGTCAATTGGTCGAATATCCGGCCTGCGCATGTGCGTTGGAATTACCGGATTCCGTTTTTACGTTCCTTTCAAGGAGTTAGGTATGCTTCTCACCAAGCACGAAGGCGAAACCTTCCAGAACCAAACCGTGTACATCAGCGGGCAGGCGTTCATCCGCTGCAAGTTCGTCGCTTGCACGCTCGTCCTGCGCGAGACGATTTACCATCTCGAAGGATGCACCTTCGAACGCTGCAACTGGCACGTCGACTGGGTTCTGATGTGGGGCAGCCCCGAGTCGCTGCGCGAAATCAAGGCCCTCGTCGGCCTCATGGAAACCGCCCAGGCCCAGCAGCTCCCCGCGGCCCAGGCCGCCCTCCAGGCCGGCCAGGCGGCGAATGTGCCGCATGTCAAGGCCGAGTAACGCAACGAATGCCGGAACCGAAGACGGTGCCGTTCGATTGGCCCATCCCGGAGTCCGTGGCATCGCAACAACACCGAGGCGGACTTAGCACAAGGTCCGCCTCTCTTTGTGCGCTTGCGCGTAAGGCCGGGATCGCTGGGAGCGCGGCTGTCCCCTGCCGCCCTGGGAATGGGCAACGCCCCCCTCATTCCCAACCGAGTTGCCCAGCCCTTGCCCAATCGCGCCGTCCATGGGAACCTGACGACCTACAATGCTGACAGGAAACTTGGCATGACTGACCTCCGTCGCCTCTTCGCCCGCATGTTCGCCGCCTTCGTGGTGATCTGCGCCGCGATCCCACCTGCAGACGCGCTCGAACCCGACGAACTGCTTCTGCTGACCAACCGGAACATCCCGCAGGGCGCCACACTGGCCGAGTTCTACCGCAATGCCCGCGGCATCCCCGACGGCCGGATACTCTCGCTTGCTCTGCCTGTGACCGACGAAATTGCATTCTCGGCCTACGAACAGGATGTCGTTCCCGTGGTGCGAGAGTTCATCCGCGCCCGGAATCTCGAAAACAAGATCCGCTGCATCGTCACCTTCTTTGGGGTGCCACTGCGCATCACCGCACATCAGCTTAC
>CAIZFH010000238.1 GCA_903932155.1 uncultured Granulicella sp.
CAGCTCGGAGCCGCGCATGGGACCGGCGAGCCGGATGATCCTGGTGGCGGAGGCTGCGACTCCGGAGGAGACGAGAGTGGCGTCGGAGTACTTTGCATCGCTGAAGCCGCGGAGGTGGATTCGGGTGGTGGAGACGGGCACGGCCCCGGTGACACGGCCTGCAGGGTGGATGCTGGTGGATGAGAGTGCGGGCGCTACCGAACCGATCGGCGAACGCGTGATCGAGATTTCGGAGGATTTCGAGCAGAGCGAACTGCGTAATCCGACATCCGGTTTCGTCGCGTATGTGCCGAGAGGAAGCCTGAAGTCGGGAGAGATGTTGGTGAGGACCGTTGGTCACGGAAGGATTATGGCTTGCGTTATGTGCCATGGGCAGAATCTGAAGGGGCAGTACATGAAGGGGATGGGGGATGTGCCGCCGATAGCCGGACGCTCTCCAAGCCAGATGGCGCGGCAGTTGATCGACTTTCGGAGTGGGGCGCGCCAGGGGAAGAACTCGGCCCAGATGAGGGGGCTGGCGAGCAAACTGAGCAACAAGGATATTGTGGCGATCACCGGGTATCTTGCGTCGCTCAATCCCTAGAGCAAGGTGTTTCCCAGAGGTGCGAGGGTGTGATCGGATTCCCGTCGTCGATCGTGTCGAAATGCCTTCAGAGATTTAGCGGTTGTGGGGCCTGCCGTAAAACATTAGTGTTTTATCGGGACTGCCGTGCGAGGAAGCAGGGGCAGAACATCCGTGCGATTGCTACCGCACTCGAAAGATCACTGAACACGGTGCTTCGGCTCCTGAAAGAATTAAAAGCCCCGAAATGACAGGTCGAGATCAGCGCGGTTGTCGTTACACACTTATGTGAAAAGAGGTCGCCAAGCGAAGGGCCACTTGCTCCTTCCCTCGGCTGAGAAGGTGTTGAACGAGGTCCTTGATGGGAGGCCAGATGTTACAGTACGGCTCACCGGGGCCGGTATAGAGGCCACCACCAAGGCCTGTGTAAAGCCCGCCTCCGGGTCCGGTATAGAGGCCACCGCCGGGTCCAGTAGATAAACCCCCTCCGGGACCGGTGTAGAGGCCGCCACCAGGACCGGTGTAGAGACCACCGCCAGGGCCTGTATAAAGCCCGCCTCCGGGTCCTGTGTACCTACCGCCTCCTGGACCGGTGTATGCTCCTCCGCTGGGGCCGGTATAAAGCCCACCACCAGGACCTGTGTTTAGCCCACCCCCGGGTCCGGTGTAGCGATTCCTAGGCCAAGAATTCCTCTCCATAAAAACTCCTGAATGTAGATTGAAAATTGTTGAAAATTATATACCTCGTTCTTGGAACTACACTCTAAATACGCACGTCTCAGTATTGAAACAGGCTAATAGGGATGGGTTGGAGGGCTGCGAGACGATGAGCGCCGAACTGCTTCGCGTTACACGATGGATATTGCTTGCGATGGCAGTGCCTGCTGCCTGGGCGCAGAATGGGTCAACGGCTCCGGCGTCTGCACCCACAGGTGCATCCGGCGCGAGTGCAAGCTCGTCAGGGTTACCAGCGAGTGCGGCGGTTAAGCCGGGAGTTACGGTATCAGTGAGTGCTAGCCCGGCTAGTAGTGGGATTGCTCGTGATGTTGCTGGGAAGACTCGGCCTACCGCTCGGCAGGCTGCCCGGGGATATCAGTTATCGGGGAAGAGCTTCACAGTGTTTGCGCCGCTTGGGACGTGTCTGCTCCTGAGTCTGCTGCTATCGCTGGTAGTGTGGGCGATCAGGCACTGACGACGATAAAGAGATGCTGTGCGATGAAGGGCGTCCCCGGAGCGTGGCCGTGGTGAGCCAGGTGGGGCGGTGATGTCGCAGAGGGGGGACCGGAGACGAAGCCTTACGTCGGTACCGACGGGAGGCGCACGATGAGAGTCCGTACCGCGCCATCTGACGTCGCAGGATTAATCTGGCTGCACCGGCGTACTGGTTCCCGATTTCCGAGATGAGGGAGTTGGCCGTTTGGAGGATGCTGCCGCGTTTATCCTATCGAAACTGCCCCGGACGAAAGATCCCGGCTCAACCCCGCCTCGTCTGCCGGGGCAGTCCCGATAGGAACCTAACGTTTCAGAGGACTAATCCGGCAGGGCCCTCCATTGATGGGCTGAAAACCTGGTGGATGAGCCCATTGGCCTGTTATCGCTATGGGATCGCCGACTTTCGGGTTGTCTATTATCTGGAAACCATGAAATGTGCGCAGCAGATGATAGATGACATCTATAGCATTTGACAAAATCACTAATTTAGGTAAACCTAACAGTTAGGTAGACCTAATTGTATCTTTTCACTCGAATCGCAAGGACAGCCGTAGCCCTGTTTGTGGGGCTGGCCGGAATTCAGACACTGCCTCTTTGGGCGCAGAGCGGTACCAGCAGCGCTCTTGCGGGGAGCATTGCGGATAAGAGCGGTGCAGTGATTGCCAATGCCCAGGTCAAGGCAACCGAGGTGAATACCGGTGCAGTCCGCATCGTCCAGAGCAACGCGGACGGGCGCTTTCTGTTCAGCCAAGTGAATCCGGGAACCTACCGCATTGAGGTCAGCGCAGCGGGATTCGGCCTCGGAGAGTCGCAACCGGTAAGCGTTTCGGTGGGCCAGACAGCCGCTGTCAATTTAACACTGTCACTTGCGGCAACTACACAGTCCATCGAAGTCACCGCACAATCGGGGCTGATGAGTCTTGAAAATGCGAATACATCCACCACGCTTGAAGAGAAGACCCTCAAGAGCCTGCCCAACCCAGGTCAGGACTTGACCTATATCGCGCAGTTTGCGCCAGGCGCACTGATGAATACCGCAGGATCGTCGAACGATGCCAAGGCTGCGGGCGGCTACGGCAATGTCGAGTTTAATGGACTGCCTGCGACCTCGAACGGTTATATTCTTGACGGCTTCGATGCGAACGATCCGTTTCTGGGTCTGAATATCGGTCTTTCCACGAATCTTGTCATCGGGTTGGATGCATTACAGGAGGCGACCGTGAACACCAACTCGTACGCGGTCGATCAGGGACGTTACGGGGCGTCGCAGGTCAACTATTTCACCAAGTCGGGGACGAACCAGTTTCACGGTGATGTGTACGAGATATGGAACGGTTCCTTATTCAACGCCACCGACTACTTTCTTCATGCCAACGACACGCCTGGGAACATTGCGAAGAAGCCTCGCTCGACGGTGAATGAATTCGGCGTAAGTGTTGGCGGGCCGATCCGGAAGAACAAGCTGTTCTTCTTCGCCCATTACGAAGGAATCCGCATCGCGCTGCCGCTGGTTGCGCGCACGACAGTCCCGTCGCCCACTTATCAGCAATATGTTTTGCAGCAGTTGCCGCAGGGCGGGACTGATCCGGTCACCGGAACCATACTCCCTGCGGAGCCGCAGGAGGGCACGTTCTATCGCAACATGTTCGCGCTCTTTGGCGACACATCAGGCACGCCCACTCCCGTCCTCTCCTGTCCGTTCGATGCGCCCGGTGTACCTACAGGAGGTTGCGCGAACATCCGCACGCATTCGATGAACAACAGCGACAGCGAAAACCTCATTGTCCTCAAGATTGACCACACGATCGATGTGAAAAACACTATTTGGTACCGCTTTCAGCAGGACACGGGCTTGCAGGCCGCTTATACCGATGCGATCAATTCGATTTTCAATTCATACTCTCCGCAGCCGCAGCGGACGCTTGTTGTCGGCTACACGCATCTGTTCACGCCGAACCTGGTCAATCAGATCAACCCCGGCGCAAGTTGGTATTCGAGCCTCTTTCTTCCCAACAACTACCCGCAGGTGCTGCAGACCTTTCCGATTGTGCTGGCGGGAGGCAGTTCCAACGCACCGTTCAGCACAATTGGGGGAAACGACCAGACCTATACCCAGGGCCGCAAAGTTACGCAGTGGCAGATCAATGACAACCTGATCTGGACGCGCGGACGCCATAGCTTCAAGTTCGGCGAGAACTCGCGCAGGCTGGATATAAGCGACTATGACTTGGGTGAAGGGGTGGTGCCCACCGTGGTCTACAACGATCTTGCACAGTTTACCTATGGCGCCGCGTCCACCGCGACAGCAGCCTTTCCTCTCACGCAAAAAGAGAGTATCGCGCTTGGCAATCTTGACCTGTACGCGATGGACACCTACAAAGCCAGCTCCCGATGGACGCTGATCGCCGGGCTGCGCGTGACGTGGAACACGGACCCGGTCAACCAGCACGGCCTGTTTGCTCGGCCCTCAGGATCATTCCTAGATATGGGCCACGACACTGCGCAGCCATTGAACCAAGCGATCAAGTCCAACGTGCGAAGGCTCTTCCCAAGCACACCACTCTTTAGCTGGCAGCCGAGGGCGTCGGTGGCATACAAGCTGTCGGACAAGATGGCGATTCACGCAGGCGGCGGCGTCTTCAACGACATCATTCCGGCGCAGGTGGCCGACATGGGCGCGACGAACCCTCCGTATGCCCCGGTTTTTGTCGGGGGGATCAATGGACAGGTTGGCGGCGTGGGGATTGCACCGGGAGTTGTAAACAGCGCTGTGGATGCGACCGCGCAGGCCAACCGATCTTTCCAGAGTACTTTTGTTTCAGGAGCAGCTAGTCCGTTGGCGGTTAATATGAACACCTTTCCCAGCGGCACGCTCAAGACGCCGTACTTCGAGCAATGGAGCCTGGGAATCGAACGTGAGCTGGGCGCGCGCGGTTCTCTGCGGGTCGATTACGTCGGCACACGCGCCGTGCATGAGCCATACCAAGTCCAGTTGAATGGCTATCAGACGGTGTGCAATGGATGCTTCGCTCCCTTTGCCTATAACCAGCCGCTGGATCAACGCTTCGGCAGCGTGAACGAGTTCCGCACGGACGCGGGCAGCCACTACTCCGGCCTGCAAACCAGCGCGACGAAGCAATTCGGCGGGCTGACGCTGCGCGGAAACTATACGTACAGCCATTGTCTCGACGAAGTATCCAACGGCGGCCTGCTTGCGTATTCGAGCCTTGGCATTCTCTCTCCGCTTCCCGGCGATCTGCGCAAGGAGTACAGCAACTGCGACTACGACGTGCGCCACAACCTGTCGGCCTTCGGGATTTATGAGATTCCATTTCATTCCAGCCACGCATTCTTGAGGCAGACGTTGGGCGGCTGGCAGGTATCGGAGACGGCGTTCCTTCACAGTGGATTGCCGTTCAGTGTGCTGAGCGCGCCGTATACCGCTAATAATCATGGCATCTTCCAGGGCAGCGGGCCGCAGTATGCGAACCGGGTTCCCGGTGTTCCGCTCTATCGCAAGACTGCTGTTTCAGGCGTCACCCAGACTGGCAGTCTGCAATGGCTTAACCCCGACGCCTTCGCTTCGGTGGTCGATCCTAGCACCGGCGCTTGTTCCGGAGGTGATTCGCCCGTCAATTGCCAGTTCGGGAACTCCGGCCGCAACAACTATCGCGGGCCGCACTTCACCTATTCCGAGATTTACCTGACGAAGAAGATTCCAATCACCGAACACATCACCTTCCGCTTCGACACGCAGTTCTTCAACGTCTTCAACCACCCGAACTTCACGCTGCCCAGCAACCAGGCGGGCACGCCGGGCGAACCGGCAACGCAGACCGGCTTTGGCGCGCTGACCAGCACCATTTCGCCGCCTACGGGACTGCTAGGCGTCGGACTGGGCGGCGACAGCTCACCGCGCATGATCGCCTTCCAGGGCAGGGTTGAATTCTGAAGTCGAAGGCGATGGGAACTGCATCGCCCTCTATCGTAGGAGTACCGTTTGTCGATGGCGATCTTCATAATCCCGAGCACGGTGTACGCCACTCAACTTCCGCGTCGACGACTACACGGCATCTGAGACAGCCATTGAACTGGAGACGGCCTTTATCTCTCTAGGCGGTAGGAGGCGCGTCGAATTGAGAATAAAGGTCATTTCGGACGCAACGTGAATGAACGCCGCCAACAGCGGATTGAGAAATCCAGCCGCAGCGAGGCCGATGCCGATGGCATCGACGATCAAAGTGCCGTAAAAGTTCTGGAAGATGATGGCGCGGCAGCGGCGGGCGATGCGTACCGTTTCCACGAACTTCTCAAGATCGTTGCCAATCAAGACCACGTCCGCGCTTTCGCGGGCCACATCCGTTCCGCTTCCCATGGCCACGCCAACCGTGGCATTCACGAGCGCAGGAGCGTCGTTGATGCCGTCGCCCAGCATGGCCACGATTCGTCCGCGCTGAGTATGTGACGCGACTTCAACCGCCTTTTGCTCGGGAAGGAGGTCGGCGTGAAAGTGGATGATTCCCATTTGGGTTGCAACCTCTTTGGCGGCGGCCATCGTGTCGCCGGTGAGCAGAATCACGCGGATCTTCATGGCTTCCAGTTCCTTCACTGCAATGGACGCGCTGGGGCGCACCTGGTCTTCGATGGAAAGACAGCCATAGTAGCGAACTCCGTTGGCCACAAAGACCGACGTGCCGCCTAATGGAGGAACCCGCGACGGAACTTCGACCCCAAGCGAGAGAAGGTGAGCGCGGTTGCCGACTGCAACGTGCTGACCCTGGACCCGGGCTACGATGCCGCGACCAACCTGATAACGGAAGTCGCTGGATTCCGCGATGGGGAAGTTCTTTTGCTCAGCGTAGCGGACGATGGCGCGACCGAGCGGGTGTTCGGACCCGTGTTCGGCGCTGGCTGCCGCCTGGAGTAGCTCCCGCTCGGAGACACCGCGTTCTGGCCGCACCTGACCGACGGCGGGCTCCCCATAGGTAACAGTCCCGGTCTTATCCAGGAAGACCGTATCCAAGCGACCCAGTGCTTCAAGATATATACCGCCCTTAATAATCGAACCAAGCCGTGCCGCCCGTCCGATGGCGCCGAGGATAGCCAACGGAGTACCCGCCGCAATGCCACAGGCTCCGGCCACGATGATGACAGAGATTGTGGAGCGGATATTGTGAGTGAAAAGAAACGTGAGTAAGGCAGCGCCGAGAGCGAAGTAAACGAGGTATCCCGCCAGTCGGTCGGCGGTCTTCTGTATGGGTGCACGCGAGTGCTCGGCACGCTCGACTGCCTCAATGATCTTGCCGAAGGCCGTATCGCTTCCCAGCCGTTCGGCGCGCACCTGTAGACTGCCCGCTTGGTTGATGGTGCCGGCAAAGACCTCGCTGCCGGTAGCCTTCTCCCTGGGCATTGGCTCGCCCGTGATGGCCGCCTCTTCCACATAAGACTCACCGCTTACCACCTGGCCATCGACCGGAATGCGGCTCCCAGGGCGGATCAGGACGATCTCGCCGGGAACGATCGTCTGCGTGGACACATCGACGATCTGACCGTCTCGCATCACGCTGGCGATCTGCGGCAGGAAATCCAGCATATCCTCGATGGCCCGCCGCCCACGGTCTACGGTAAGACCTTCGAGGATTTCGGCGGCGAGCACGAAGGCGGTGATGACGAGCGCGGTAAAGAACTCGCCGATGGCGAGGGCGGCGACGATAGCGATGGTCATGGAGAGTTCCATCGTCATGCGGCGCTCGAAGATATTCTCGATGGCTTCCTTGACAATTGGAAATGCCCCAACCAATGCACCTGCCAACCCAATCACGCTGGAAAACGGCCCCCACAGGTGAAACCAGACCGCCGCCGCAGCCAGCGCCACGAAGACGACGCGCAGGACCTCCGCCAGGTGGAAGCTGTGCTCGCGGCCATGTTCTTCATATTCTTCATGGGACGCGCAGCAAGAGGCATCGGCGTGTTGGTCATGCTCTGGGATGTGCGTTTTGCTCTCGTGGATGGCCTTCATGCGACCTCCGGGATTTCAATTGAAATAGCGTTTGACTACGGCCATTAGTTCGTCCGCTGCCTCTAATTGCGATGGGCGCGTCTTCTGGCCCGGGTCGAGTACGTGGAACCGCAGATGGCCGTCAATCAGTTCCGCCATCAGGCCGTTGAGCGCGCCGCGGCAGGAGGCGACCAGTTGCAGAATGTCCTCGCATTCACTCTCTCCCTCCAGCGCTCGTTCGATGGCTTCAACCTGGCCTTTGATGCGCCGAACGCGGGAGAGTGTCTTGGCCTTGTTCTTGGTGGTATGCGACAATGGGTTACCTCCACGTAATAATATACTCCACTATACTATATTTCTGAAGAACCAATTGGAGGATAAAGCCATGCTGGAGACCAAACGCCGCGTGATCGGTCAGATGATCGTTTGCCACGGCTGCTGTTGCGGAGCAACCCACAAAGAGCGCCCAGAAGTCCCGGCCGAATGGCTGAAGGACGAGTGGCGAAGGCGCGGCCTGCTGAAGCGGTTCCAACTGACAGTTAGTGGCTGTGTCGGTCCCTGCGACATCCCCAACGTCGTGGTGGTGAACTCCGCAGCGGGTTCGCAATGGCTGGGCAACATTACCCGCTTCGATCAATACCGCTCGTTGGTGGAATGGGCAGTGCGCTCTGTGGAAGCCGGACATTTGCTGGATCTGCCGCGCGAATTCAAAGACCATGTGATGGAACCGTGGCGCTAGGATTGCGTTGCTCCCCATTCAAGTCTGGCAGCGGGTGGCGCTCGGGCGCAACGTCGTTGTACCTAATCGGGATAGTTTGCACCCCACCATGTGCCAGCGACAATGGCAAGTATGCCAAGCAAGGCTATTAGGACGGCAAGCCATTTATCTTTTGTAGTAACGCGTATG
>CAIZFH010000239.1 GCA_903932155.1 uncultured Granulicella sp.
AGCGGCTTCCCGTCTAGCAAAATTCGAATACTAGCTGCTTCTTTTGGCACACGCATTACCAAAAATACGATCGACGGCCTGTCGAACGTCCCAACCTTCGCCGTCTGCGCCACTCCACACTGAGCAGCAACAACCGCCGCAACCAATCCCATCCTCAAAATCAGCTTCATCCCAGTCTTCCTTTCCGGCGGGGCCTTCGTCCGCACGCTTCACTATCGCGCAGCCTCGCCGGGAAAAAACTTCGCAATCCATGAAGAATCGTTGAACGAATCTTCTTTAAATTCTGAATCGCAATAGAATCATCAGCTTGCAGGAAGAAACTGTTTCTGAATCGCCAGATGCGCTCCCACCTGCGCCGCAATATCGCGTGCCGCCAGCTCCTGCGCATCCGCCAACTGCTGTGCCGGGTACTCGTAGCTGTCCGACCACACGAGTTTCGCGCTATGCACATCCACCAACCGGGCCGTCACCCGTACCCGTTCTCCCGCCCGCTGCACCGTCCCATCCAGCATCACATCCATCCCCAGCAGTCTCGCCATAAACGGCATCGACAATCTGCCGCGCTGATAGCTCCGCACCGTCGAGGGCGATAGCACATGCACTCCGTCCAGTTGGGTCAGATCGGCCACCAGCAGATCGTTCAACCCATGTGGAAACACTCCGCAGTCCAGCTCCGGGCTCAGGCACTCGAACGGTATCACCGCGATGTTCGCAATCCCATCGCCCGACGAGAGATACCGCGATGGCCGGTAGAACTGCCAATAGACGACAGCCAGTACCGCGCACAACCCCACCCCCGCCAGCAGTATCCCGCGAACCCACCGCACCCACGGCGCCCCCGCCTTCGCACGCGCCGACCCATCGTCCACCGCCCCGTCCGTCACCACGTCTCCCACAAACCTGTATCCCCGCTTGGGAAGCGTCTCAATGTACTTGACAGCCTCGCTCTCATCGCCCAGCGCCTTGCGCAACTGCGAGATGTTGCGCGCCAGCCCAATCTCTTCCACGGTCGTGTCCGGCCACACCGCGCGCATCAGCTCGGCCTTCTCCACCACCGTCCCATGCCGCTCCAGCAGCACGCGCAGCGTCTCCCCCACCTTGGGAGCCAGCGGCACCATCTCGCCCTCGCGGAACAGTAACCGCTGCTCCCAGTCGTAGCGGAACGGTCCGAAACAGATAACGCCTTGGTCAGTCGTATTCATGGCCCATGAAACTTCTGCATCGCGAATGCACTCAATGGTTCGCTTGCAATATCCTACCCCACCAAAGCTACTCGAACCTTGTGCCTCGAACCTGTACCCTCTCCCTCATGCCTTCGCCTGCATGGCCGATAGACGATTAATGGCCGAAACGTGTAACGGAATAAGAGTGCTTCTGGTCGACGACTCCATGGTGATGCGCCGCATTCTGGAGAACGCCCTTCGCCTCGCCGTTCCCAATCTCACCGAAGTCTTGCACGCGGCCAATGGCGAGCAGGGCTTGACCGCGCTCCATAACTCCGCAACCGCAAACCAGCCGCTCAGCCTCATCCTCTGCGACCTGCACATGCCGCAGTTGGATGGACTCGATTTCATGCTTCGCATGCAGCAACTCAAGCTTGCTCAGGACGTTCCGCTCCTGATGATCACTGCCGACGCAGGCGATCCTCGTGTACTACAGTCTGTTGCCGCAGGCGCGCGTGGCATTCTCACTAAGCCCTTTACGCTGCAACAAGTCCAGGAGCGCGTCGTCTCTTTACTGCACGCTGGCGCAAACAATAAAGCCCGGAACTATGTTAGCTCCGGGCCTGCTTATCTTGAAAGCTCTCCTGCTACTTAACCACCGTCTGGAACAGTGGAGATGTCAGAAGGCTGGAAAACTGGCTGTCGGAGGAAGAGTATGCGACCGTCAGTGAGCCCGAGCCGGAGTCGATGGTCGTCTCGTCCAGTGCAGTCTTCTCCAGCGGAGATCCCTGCTGCTTCTTCAACAGCAGCACTCCCTTAAGTACGGTCGAGACGGTCGCAGCCGTCAGCGTGTCGGACATGTTCACAGACATGTCGAACTTCACCCCATTGGAAAAGTCCATGGTGTAGCGAGAACCCTTCATCCGGTTCTTCACCGTGTCGTAGTCGGCCAGTTGAGACGCCGTACCCAGCACACTGCGCATCATGATCTGTGTGCCCTTGGAGTCCAGAACGCTCCATATCGCGTGGCTATCGACCGCGCCCACATCGCTCACCAGATCACTGTCGGTCAGAAAATTCGGCACAAAACCGTCGCGCGCGTCCACCGCGGCACGCACCGCATCCTTGTCTCCAAACACCATCGTCGTCTGGTTCAGAAACACCACGCTCAGACCTGTCGAGCCCATGGGATACACGCTGTTGTTGCGCACCATCACTGGCTTCACCTTGTTCTTGGTAAAGTTGGCCAGAATATCGCGTGTATGGAACTGGCCCTGTGCGATGCCGACCATCCGCTCCACTTCTACTGTTCCCTTGTTGTCTGGACTCGGAGTCACCGAGCGAAACGCGGCGAACGCAAGCGCATCCGTGTCCGCATCCACATTCAGTCCCGATCGCTCCAGAGCCGTCTCCAGGCTCTTCAGTTCGGGTGGCATCACATGGTCCTTCAGGCTCATCGCCACGGGCGAGTTCTGCATCGCGCGGTAATCCACCATGATGATCTGCTGCACATCGTGCGGTATCGATGCCTTTGCATCGCTCGAAAGCTGTTCGGCGCGGGCAATGGGCACCACCAGTGACAGCAGTACCGCCAGCCCGGCAGCAGTCCACAGGTTGAATCTGCCCTGCTGGTTGAAAATGGATCGAAACTTGGTAACAAAAATGCGCACAATGAACTCCCATTACATCGGTAAATATTGAATTGCCTGCCGTAGCTCGTATGCAGGCCGCCCTGTCTATTGTTCTCTGAATCAACGGTCCAGGCAAGTGCCGGTTACTTTCTTGGACTCTTCCTATGCAAAAAGGTTTGCCTGAATCGCGCCCGATGTCCGTGCCCGTCCATCTCATAAATAGCGCCAGACCTAGCTGATTCACCCAGCGGGCCATGGCAGAGGGTGTTCCAGCCGGCGTTCCAGCACCTTCGCCTCCGGATCGAAGCTCGGGATCTCGCGCAGCCACTCCGCCTCAGGATCGTATGCTTCCTGCGGAATCAGTCCAATAATCTCGCCCTCGGCCGCAACTGCACCATGCGCCTTTGCAAGCTCTCGCACCTTGTCATGTACGCGGCTCATCGGCGTGGCGCGAAAGTCCGTGATATTCATGCTCACCTGGGCTCGCCCATTCACGCTCACCCCGATCGCCTTCACCCCATGCAGTCCGCCCGTCGATGCGCGGATGGCACGGGCTACAGCGCGTGCCGCGGCAATGTCCGCCTGCGCCGCCAATGGCAACACGCCCTTCGCCAACGCCTTCGGCGAATCCAGAAAAATGTTGTACGCAATCAGAAAGCTGCGCGCACCCACCGCGCTGGCACCTGCCGTCGCATGCAGCTCCGGCCCGCCCACATCGGGCCGCCTCCCTGGGTCGCGCTGCGCCGTCTCCAGCAGCCCCTCGAACTGCCCTCGCCGCACGTCTTCCAGGTTCACCCGGTCCGGACGCGCCGCCGCAGCCTCATAAAAGTACACTGGCACTCCAAATCGCCGCCATATCTCCAGCCCAGCCTGCCGAGCCATCATCGCGCACTCCGCCAGCGACACCCCGCTCACCGGGACAAACGGCACCACATCCGCCGCGCCAATCCGTGGATGCACTCCCTTCTGCTTGGTCAGATCGATCAGTTGCGCCGCCCGCCCTACCCCGCGCACCGCCGACTCAATCACCCCCGTCGGCGTTCCCACAATTGTAACCACGCTCCGGTTGTGCGCCACATCCAGCGACCAGTCCAGGAGGCGCACCCCCTCCACCTGCATTGCTGCCACAATCGACGCAACCTTGGCCTCGTCCGTGCCCTCCGAGAAGTTGGGCACGCATTCAATCACGGCATTCGGATTTAAACGCGACGGCATATTCTCACTTCCACCAACTGTACCCCAACGTGAACTGCACGCTGGCATTGATCCCCGGATTCTTGTCCCCCAGCGAGGCGCTGGAGATGTGGATTGCGTTCGCCCCCAGGTCAATCGACCGGTTCGCCCGCGTAAAGTAGTGAACTCCCACGCCAAACTGAGGCGTAAAATTCCATACGCTGGTCTCAGCATTTGGCCCGTTGTCGCCCGGCGTGCTGTAGCTGAAGCCGGCCGTGCTGGTTATCGGAGGCCCGCCGAACGCAGGATACTTATGGTTCGTCCATAGCAACCCTCCCGCACCCTGAGCCCACGGCGCAAAGTGTCGCGTTCCGGCAAAGTTCCAGCGCAGAATATCTGGCGTGATACTCATCCCGGTAAACGTCCCGCCAATCCTAAAAGGAGCGGAACACTGAACCCCTTCCCCACCGAACGGCCCCGATGCAACCGTGCAATTCTGCCGCAACGAGGTCGGAGTGTACGACTGCCAGAACGGAAACGCTTCCATCGCAAGCTCGAAGTTCCCGCGCATCATCCCCTGACCATGCATCCCCGTCAGCACCTTGCCCGCATGAATCCCCGCCATGAAAAACGTGAAGCCGCCGCGGTCTTCCGTCACTCCAACTCCGCTCTGCACCAGCACTCCAAAATTAAACGGCATCGCTTCCTGCTGGACCGGGTTGGTGATTGCAACCCTGGCCCCGCTCGTAGTGGTCTGCGCGCCAGCCACGCCCATCAGCAGCACCATCGTCATCGCAATCCGTTTATAAGTCCTCATGCCAATCAATGAATTGCTCCGCTCCTTACTCCAATTCAATTCCCCGCACAGAAGAAAGCCGCCGACGCTCCGGCGGCCTCTGTTACCTTCCACAAAACCTAACCTCCGTATTGTTTTCACGCGAAGCGTCCAATACGGCACAAAGTGCTATTACGCGTTCGCTGCCATCGCAGCCTCGTCCATGTCGAAGTTGGTGTACACATTCTGCGTATCGTCCAGGTCCTCCAACACCTCCAGCAGCCGCATCATCGCCGTTGCCTGGTTCCCTTCCAGTCTCTGCTGGGTCGATGCCACCATCGTCACCTCGGCATACTCCGGCTTGATCCCCGCCGCTTTGATCGCCTCCACCACTGCATCGAACTCCTTCGGCCCGGTCACCACCTCCCACGTCTCGCCCTCGTCCGACAGGTCGTCCGCGCCCGCTTCCAGCACAATCTCGGTCAGTTTGTCCTCATTCACCTTCGACTTCTCCACCGCGATCACGCCCTTCTTGCTGAACAGGTAGCTCACCGACCCCGATTCGCCCAGGTTTCCGTTGTTCTTCTGGAACGCGTGTCGAATCTCGCTCACCGCCCGGTTCTTGTTGTCCGTCAGCACCTGAATCATGATCGCTACGCCGCCCGGCCCGTAGCCCTCGTACACAATCTCCTCGTACGACAGTCCCTCCAGCTCGCCTGTGCCACGTTGGATCGCCCGCTTGATGTTTTCCTGCGGCATGTTCTCCGCCTTGGCCGCCAGGATCGCCGTCCGCAGCCGCGGGTTGCCGTCCGGATCGCCCCCGCCGCCCTTCGCCGCTATCGTAATTTCCTTGATG
>CAIZFH010000240.1 GCA_903932155.1 uncultured Granulicella sp.
CGAATCAGAGGCTTTATAAGGATACCGTGAGCAAACATCAAGATATGAATAAGCGGGCACTTCCCATATATTCGATGACTGGCTTTGCTAGCTCACAGTCGGCAACCGAGGATGGATTGGCGTTTACCCTGACGCTGAAGAGCGTCAACCATCGCTTTCTCGATCTAGGGCTGCGCCTGCCAGGCGACTGTGACGCACTGGAGACAGCTCTGCGGCGGTTGATCAAGGAACGTGTGAAGCGCGGGCATATGGATGTGACGGTGCATCTGGATCGGCGCGTACGCGAGGCGGAACAGTCGGTGCAGTTGAACCGGGAGCTGCTGGCCTCGCACATGCAGCTATTTCATGAAGCAGCCAAGCTGCACCACTTCAACGTGGAGCCGAACCTGCACGAGATACTACGCATGCCGGGCGTGCTATCTCCGGAGGTAGCGGCTGTGCCGGATGCGGCGCGCGGTGCTGTTCTGGAGGCTGCAGTGATAGCGATGGCACCGACGCTGATCGATCAGTTGAACCAGGTACGCGCGGCTGAGGGAGCGGCACTGGCTGTGGAGTTGCGCGCGGAGATGCTGCGCCTGCGAGAGCTGGCCGAGGAGGCCACGGAGCTGCGTGAGGGCGCGCGCGAGGCACACTACGAGCGGCTGCGGACGCGCCTTGCCGAGCTATTGAAGACTGACGCGTCGGGCGGCGAGATTCTGGACTCGCGCCTGCTGGCAGAGGCTGCATTACTGGTGGAGCGGTCGGACATCGAGGAGGAATTGGTGCGGCTGCGTACTCACATCGAGAGCTTTTTGGAGATGCTGAACGCCGGCGGAGAGTTGGGTAAGCGGTTGGATTTTCTATTACAGGAACTGAATCGCGAGGCCAACACAATGCTGTCGAAGACGACAGGCGGTGATCCGGCGATCGGACTTCGACTCACCACGCTTGGCTTGGAGATGAAGTCAGAGATTGAACGTGCGCGCGAGCAGGTGCAGAACTTGGAGTGAGTACTCGAGTCAACCCAACCCACATAAATATCGGGATCACAGGAACCGTCGTTTCCTTCAGATGGAGATACTGGTCTTCTCCCGCTTACGGTAGACGAGGATAGCTGCACTAAACAAACCGGTTCCCAGAAGGAACAAGCTGGCTGGCTCAGGGGTGACAGTAACTACAGAAGGATGTGGGTCTGCAATGAACTCCTGAGGCTCTCCGCCATTGGGGTAGCTGCCGCTGGGTACGAGCAAACTGTCATATGCGAAGGTGCTGGAGGGCAAGGTCCCGGCCAGACTTAGAGCCGTTGCGGCCAGGGCTTGTGCGTTGGCATTGTAGGCGCTCTCATGCAGCGCGTCGGCGGGATCCATGATGCTCCAGATGGCGAACTGGATATCCGCAGTCAGTTGAGCGTTGCCAGTTGCGGCAGCGTACTGGTTAAAGAGATAGGCGTCGGCAAGTATGTCGAGGCCAGACTCCCCATCGATGGTGTCGCCGGGCGTGATGCTGGAGATCCCAATCACGTTTACATTCCAGCTCTCGCCAATAGTGACATCGCGATTAAAGTTGAGGCAGGACATGCTGACCAGCGTCTGTGTGCCGGACGGGCCTGATTCCGTGAAGTAGTAAGGGTAGACGTATACACCGTCCGCATTTTGACCGCCCACTCCGGTAATGGTGAGTGTATCTGCAAAGGCTATGTGATGGGCGAGACAGACAAACGAAAGGATTAATGCATTGAAGAGAGCCCTCGATCGCATGGTGGTGCTCCTGGTAATCGTAATACAGGCATAGCTACGCCGAATCGATTCCTGATACCAATCAGTCATCCCTCCTTAACGGCATCCTGGTCAGTGCATTCCAGTTAAAACTCAAAAATATTTTCAAATAGGGATTTTTCAACTGCGGTCTATGATCTGCCTTCCTTTAGGTTGCACTTAATATTAGAAAGAATGGAGAGTACGCCTTTCTCTCCAGCGGTTTACACTGCTTGGTAAGCATGGCGGGGATACTGTTTATCATTTCGGCACCTTCGGGTTCGGGCAAATCGACGCTGGTGGCGCAGGTGCGCACTCTGGTGGAGGGGTTGGAGTTTTCCATCTCATATACGACGCGAGCTCCTCGCGGTTCAGAGACCGATGGCCGCGAGTATTACTTCACCACCCGCGAGAATTTTGAGAGGATGATTGCGGCTGGGGAGTTCCTGGAGTGGGCCGAAGTGTTCGGCAACTACTATGGAACGGCTCGGACGGCGCTGCAGCACGCGCAGGCGGCAGGCAAAGACCTTCTGCTGGATATTGATGTGCAGGGGGCGATACAGGTGATGTGTCGAATACCGGAGGCGGTATCGATCTTTATACTTCCGCCCAGCCCCGAGGTTCTGGAGATGAGACTTCGCCACCGCAGCGAGGCCGAACACATGACATCCGAATACGTGATTGAGCGGAGATTACAGCAGGCGAGCAGCGAAGTGGAACGGGTATGGGGGTACAAGTACGCGCTGGTGAACGACGTGCTGGACCAGGCAACGGCAGAGATGCGGGCCATCATGCTTTATGAGCGCGGAGTGCGCGACGGCGTGGTGTCGATGGCTACAAGTTGCAGGACGGATGCTAATTCGCCACGACTGGTGGCCTCGCTTCAGAGCTTCCATGTGGCGTGATTGGAACGTGCGTTGTATCTGCATGTGAGGCAAACAGGAACTTGCTTCCTTGATTTATCGCAACTTTTCCACATGCTTGCGCTGGCCGTTTCTTTCATAATGGTCCCAGCAGGGCTTATCCACGGATGGCCGTACAGGACAAATGGGCGCGATTGCGGTAGATTGAAAGCATTCCTCCGAGGTGCCAACGATGTCGATTGAAGATCCACTGCACAACAAATACAGCCTAGTGAAGGGCGCAGCGCGCAGGGCACGGCAGTTGCAGTCGGGTGCGGTGCCATTGATGGCGACCAAGAGCATGAAGGCCTGTCGCGTAGCGCAGGACGAGATCAACCAGGGACGCGTGACCTTCGTGGTAACCCATAAAGCAGAGCCTGTAGCGCCAGAACCGGCAGAGCAGGACCAGTAACTTCGATGCAAGCCGAAGCCGAAACGCAAGTGCGCGCGTGGGTCGAGTATTTCCGCGATCTAGGCGTCCATGATTTTTATCGCCGGGGCGAACCAGCGGCTGTAGCGCCGGACCAAATGCAGGCCTCTTCCGCAACCGGCTTTGTCGCGCCGGGCAATGGCATGCAGTTGCAGAATGAACTACCCAATGTATCGCCGATATCCGAGACGATCCCTTTGCCCTCAGTCAACCTGATCTCGTTCAATGACCTTGCGCCGTTGCCCTCTGCGGCAATTTCTCCCGCGGATCGAGATACTGCGCTACATGCGATTCGCGAAGAGATTGGCGACTGTACTCGCTGCCCACTGGCATATGCGGGACGACGGAAGATTGTCTTTGCGGATGGGACGCCCACTGCGAGGTTGATGTTTGTGGGCGAAGGGCCTGGCGCGGACGAAGACGCGCAAGGACTTCCATTCGTCGGCAAGGCAGGTCAGTTGCTCAACAACATGATTGCGGCCATGGGACTGGCGCGGACGGAGGTCTACATCGCGAATATTGTCAAATGCAGACCGCCGGGCAACCGCGTTCCGGAGCCGTTGGAGGCGAATACGTGCTCGCCGTTTCTGCTCCGCCAGATTGATGTCGTGCAGCCGGAGGTGATTGTCGCGCTGGGTTCGACAGCTTCGACCTATCTGCTTGGAGTAAAGCAGTCGCTCAGCTCACTGCGTGGAAGGTGGCATCGCTGTCGCGGAGCAAAGCTCGCTGTTACCTATCACCCTGCATTTCTGCTTCGCGATCCGCGCCAGAAGCCGGATGCGTGGAAGGACCTGCAGATGGTGATGGCAGAGCTAGGACTTGCGACGCCTGTCCCGAAAAACAACGCTTAGCTCCAATTTGCGCATGCAAGCGCCAGTTCAAACAGCGCGCAATTTTTACATCCAATGCGCATCGGCAGGAAAACCCTTATCATCAAAGGTGTAACCGGTAGTCTTACGAACAGTATTCCGGTCAGTTGAGGGCTTCAATCCAGATCACGCGCAGTGAGCGTCGATCTGAAATTTAATCTGTGTAATGTATGCGCTGCATGTTCCGAAGGAGATAAGTTTTGCGTTTGTTTGAAGAAAGTTGTGAAATTCGACAGGGACCGGGGAAGACTCTTGTCGCAGTGCTTGCCATAGCGCTTTTTGCGTTGCTGACAGGGTGTAGCAAGAAAGCAGCTCCGGTTGCCGCTCCTGCTATGCAGGCAATGCCAGTGATGGTGCAGCCTGTGACATTGACCAGCGTACCCAGTACGGACAGTTATGTAGCGACTATCAAGAGCCGCCGTTCGGCCACTATCCAGCCGTTGGTGGATGGCAACCTGACGAAGATTCTAGTGAAGTCAGGCGACTCAGTGAAGGCAGGAGCGTTGCTGATGCAGATTGACCCTCTGAAGCAGCAGGCGACTGTGGAGGCACAGTTGGCAACCGAGCAGCAACAAAGGGCCGTATACCAGTACAACGAGACTGACCTGGTTCGCCAATCACAGTTGTACAAGGATGGCATCATCTCCAAGCAGGCGTACGACCAGGCAATGCAGGCGTTTGCAAACTCCAAAGCTGCTCTGGATTCAGCGGCGGCCCAGACCAAAACGCAGCGCGAACAGCTTGCGTACTACCAGATTCATGCTCCGTTTGACGGCATTGTGGGCGACATCCCAGTACACCTTGGCGACTACGTCTCGTCCAGTACAATACTGACCACAGTAGATGAGGATAAGGACCTCGAAGCCTACATTTATATACCCACCGAGCGTGAGGCCGAGGCGCGAAATGGGCTGGCGGTGGACCTGCTGGACGCGAATGGAGCGGCGATGGCCCATACCAGCCTCGACTTCGTCTCTCCTGAGGTGGACAACAACCTTCAAGGGATTCTGGTCAAGGCGCCAATACCGAAGTCCTCCCAGCAACTGCGCAATGGCCAGATGTTGAACGCGCGCATTACCTGGAGCTCGTCGCAGACGCCTACGGTACCGGTACTCGCGGTCAGCCGCATTGGAGCTCAGAGCTTCCTTTATTTGGCGGCAGCTCAGGGCCCAGGATTCGCGGCCCATCAAGTCTCGGTGAAATTAGGCGAGCCGGTGGGAAATGTATATCCCGTGCTGGGAGGCCTGACTGTAGGCGACCGTGTGATCCTTTCCGGTCTTCAGTTTCTTCAGGAGGGCATGCCGGTACTTCCCATGCAGGCCCCTGGCCCAGCGGCGCACGCGGCTCATTGATGGGATGAAGTTGCTCGCAAGCACGATAAGAAAGGGTGAGATCCTTGGTTGAGTTTTTTATTCGCAGGCCTGTCTTCGCCACGGTATGCGCGCTTCTGATCGTACTGGCCGGGGCAGTTGCGTTGCCCGGCATCCCGATCTCGCTGTACCCTCAGCTCGCACCGCCCCAGGTGATGGTCAGTTGCAACTACATTGGCGCGAACTCACAGGATGTTGAGTCGGCCGTGACCATCATCCTGGAGCAGGCCATCAACGGAGTCGAGGGGATGCGCTATATGTCGTCTTCCTCGTCGAACGACGGCAGTTCGTCGATTACCATCACATTCCAGACCGGTTACAACCTCGACATTGCCGCGGTGGATGTGCAGAATCGCGTGGCTACAGCACAGGGACGCCTACCGGCCTCCGTCAACAGCACTGGTATATCGATTACCAAGGCCAACTCAAACTTTGTGTTATTTGCAGGGTTTATCTCGCCTGACCACTCCCTGTCGCCGGACTTTATCCAGAACTATCTGGACGTATACGTCGCGGACGCTTTGAAGCGGGTACCCGGTGTGGGCAACGTTATCAGCTTTGGCGGAGCTAACTATGCCATGCGCATCTGGCTGGATCCGGCTAAGTTGGCCGCGCGCGGGCTAACGCCTCTGGACGTGACCAGCGCGTTGCAGGATCAGAACGTCGAGGTGCCCGCCGGACAACTTGGCGTTCCGCCCTCAGACCCGAAGCAGGCGTACCAGATGGCGGTGCGGGTCACAGGACGGCTCAGCGATCCGCGGGAGTTCGAGAACATCATCCTGAAGTCGAACGCCGCGGGTGCGAACAGCGGTTCTGGCTCCTCGACTTCGCAGGGCGGAGGCTCCGCAGCCACGCAAAGCAACGGCGCAGGTGCGATCCTGCTGAAGGATGTAGGACGAGCTGAACTGGGCGCGGAGAGCTACGGAACGAGACTGAAGTACTCCGGCGGCGATGCGGTAGGACTTGGCGTGCAACAGCTTTCCAATGCCAACGCACTGGATGTGGACACGCGATGCAAGGCGGTCCTGTTGCAGTTGCAGAAGTCGTTTCCGCCGGGACTTGCAGGGTTTATTGCGGTAGACACGACCACGGTGGTGCATGACTCGATCATGGAGGTGGAAAAAACCCTGGCCGAGGCCATCTTCATCGTAATCCTCGTGATCTTCCTGTTCCTGCAGGATTGGCGCGCCACTATCATTCCCGCAATCACGATCCCGGTCTCGCTGATCGGCACGTTTGCTTTCATCCGGCTCTTCGATTTTTCCATCAACTCGCTCACGCTCTTCGGGATTACGCTGGCCACCGGACTCGTGGTGGACGACGCGATTGTGGTGATTGAAAATGTCCAACGCCATTTGGAAGGACAGACCGTCGAAGGCACGGACGAGTGTATACACGATCCCCACAAGGCGACCATCATAGCCATGGCCGAGGTCACCAGCGCTGTGATTGCGACCTCGCTGGTGTTGATCTCGGTATTTGTGCCGGTAAGTTTCTTTCCGGGAACCACGGGCATTTTGTACAAACAGTTCTCACTGACCATTGCGTTTTCGATAGCTATCTCAGCCTTCAACGCTCTGACCCTTTCGCCTGCGCTGGCTGCGGTTTTCCTGCGTCCAGAGACGAGGCCAACCGGGCTTCTTGCGTTCTTCCTCGACCCAGTGGAAGCTCTCATCCACAAGACCATTGGTCTGTACGCCGTAATGGTGACCTGGGTCGTAAAGATGCGTTATGCGTTCCTTCTGCTGTTTATCGCGGGACTGGGTGCGACGGTCTATATGTACAACCATGTCCCCACCGCGTTCGTTCCGGCGGAGGACCAGGGCTACTTCCTGATCCTGGTGCAGACACCGCCCGGCGCTTCGTTGAGCTATACAACAGACTTTGCCGATCGTGGCGCGGCAATTGTGCAGCATGACCCGGACGTGTATGGGACGTTCGCCGTGATGGGCTTTTCGCTCTCCGGCGGAAGCTCTCCCAACTCGGGCATCATCTTCGCCCCCATGAAGCCCGAGGCGGATAGAACAAAGCAGGGCTCGGGGCACACGACGCATGACTCCGTAGTCAGGCTTTCGCAGAAGCTCTTTGCGGTTCCTGGCGGCATTTTGTACGCCGTGGAACCACCAGCGATCCAGGGTATTGGTTCGGTCGGAGGCTTCCAGTTCATGCTGCAGGACGGCGGACGCAATTCCTTTTCAGATATTGACCGAGTGGCGCATACGCTGGTGGCGGCGGCACAGAATCCGTCCTCTGGACTGCTCGGCCTGAATACCACCTTTACCGCCAACGACCCGCAACTGTCCGTGACCATCGATCGCCAGAAGGCGTTAGCGATGGGGGTTCCGCTCTCGCAGATTACGGCGGCGCTGGGAACCTACATGGGGTCTACCTATGTCAACGATTTCAACTTTAATAACCGTTCGTATCGAGTCTATGTGCAGGCAGACCAGCAGTTCCGGCGCAGTGCGAGCGATCTGCGGCAGTACTATGTGCGCACGAACTCCGGCAAGATGGTTCCTCTGGACAACCTGGTGGCGCTCAACGAGACCGCTGGGCCGCAGGTGATCAGCCACTACAATCTGTTCCGCTCGGCGGAGATCGATGGTTCTCCTGCCGAAGGGCTGAGCTCCGGTCAGGGCCTGACAAACATGGAGAAACTGTTCGACAAGAATAAGCTGCCTGGGATGATGTTCTCCTGGACCGGGCTGGCGCTGGAAGAGCAGGAGTCCACAGGCAAGACGATTCTTATCTTCGGACTCGGTCTGCTAGTGGTGTACCTGACGCTCTCCGCGCAGTACGAGAGCTTCTTTCTGCCGTTCATTATTCTGCTGGCTGTGCCCATGGCGGTGCTGGGGGCTCTGCTGCTGGTTTCGGCGCGTGGTATCAGCGACGACGTGTACGTGCAGATCGGTCTGGTAATGCTGATTGGCCTATCGGCCAAGAACTCGATCCTGATCGTGGAGTTCGCCGAGCAGCAGCTCCGTCATGGACGCTCGATCATCGAAGCGGCCATTGTGGCATCGGAGTTGCGCTTGCGACCAATCCTGATGACCAGCTTTGCGTTCATCCTGGGCATGTTGCCGCTTTGCTTTGCAACGGGTGCCGGGGCGATGGGACGGCACTCGGTGGGTACAGCGGTGGTGGGTGGAATGTTGCTCTCCACTATCTTAAACCTAATCTTTATTCCTGTCCTGTATGTACTTTTCAAAACAATACTTACATCCTTCTCTGGAAAAAAGAAAACTCCCGAATTGCCTCCCTGTGAAGAGTAGTTTAGGAGAGGAATGCATTCATGAATCGCATGTACTAATCGAAGTTTTCTACAACCAAGGTGGTACGTCTGTCCACTTGAGTGGGATAGTCGTCTCGGCAGGGTAGGAGCGATATTGGAATGGTCCGTGAAGCTCCTCACTGTAGAAAGTTGAGAGACGACTATGCATGGCGCAATAGTGACCCTCGTGTTGATGGTGATTGCGATGTTTCCCGTCTTCCTGTCGATGCAGACTCCTTAGTCGCGTGGATCATACGGAAAATGTCCGCAGCTGAATGATGCGTCGCATGCGGCCGCATTTGGCGTGACCGCGTGGAGCATAGCTCCGCTGTGGACGCAACAGTTGAGGCATGCACTATGGATTATCGGTAATGGAAAGGCCCGCATCTGAGACGAGATGAGGGCCTTTCTTTGTATTGTCTTAGAACAGCAGCTTGAGACCAAGTTGGATCTGGCGAGTCGTAGCAGCAGACGTGATGACTCCGGCGGTGGGGCTGACGACGACGGCGGTGGTCTGGTTGGCGGCGGTTCCCTGTGTAGGCCCAGCGGAAAAGACCGTCTCGGACGGGGTGAGCAGATTGGTGTGGTTCAGGATGTTGAAGAACTCGGCGCGGAACTGTAGGCGGACTCGTTCATTGATCCGGGTGGTCTTTGCCAGTGACAGGTCCAGGTCGTTGTAGCCGGGGCCGGTAAGTGAGTCGCGGCTTACGTTGCCAACTGTGCCATATGCAGGTGCGGAGAAGGCAGCAGGGTTGAAGTACTGGGCAACCCTTTGGGCCGTAGTTCCGTGGGTGTAGTGCGAGCCAGTAAAGGCTGGATTGACGTTGGGACGGACCGGATTGCGCGAATCGCCAGACCCGGTGGGATTGTAGCCAAGCTGCGGACTGAAGGGGAATCCGGATTCCAGAGTGGCGATAGCGGAGAGTGTCCAGCCGGAGACAGCTTTATTCAGGATGGGAGATGTGTTGGCGAGGAAGATGTGGTCCTTGCCGAAGGGTAGGTCGTAGCTGGCGTTGATCGCAGCCAGGTTGCGGATGTCCGTGGCGGCGGGGCCCCAGTCCAGTATTGGTTTGTTAGGGTACTCGACGAACGCAGGCGTGTTGGCGGAGACACTGGTGTTCCATGCCGAGCCGTCGTCCAGGTTGCGGGCATATGTGTAGTTGGCGCGGAAAGTGAGACCGTTGGCGAGCGCTCGTCGGAGATCGACTTCGAGCGCGTTATAGGAACTAGATCCCTGCGAGACCCAGGAAGTGGTGTTGGCCAGGGCAGGGTTGGGCTTGGTGGTGGTGGCATAGTAGATGGTGCCATTGGGTTGGACGACGGAGGCTGGCTCGTTGAGGTCCTCGGAGAGAATCTGATGGTAGCCGTGGGAGCCAACGTAGCCGACTGTAAGCGAGGTGTTGGGTGCGATCTGCTGCTCCACGCGCAGCGTCCACGCGAAGACGGAGGGAGTGCTGATGTCGGGCTGGACGGTGGAGGGTGAGACGGACGACGCGCCAGAGGTTGGATTCGCCACTGTGCCGGAAGTGGAGTAAATGGTATTGAACGGTGCGGACTGATCTAGTCGATAGTCTAGTGTGTCGAGCAGGGCGTGGTGCATGCCGAAGCTGACGCGCAAAACCGTCTTGCCGGATGAAAAGGGATCGTAGGAGAGCCCGAGGCGTGGTTCGACGAGGAACTTTGCATTGTTAGTCGTCAGGGATGAGGAGCCAGTAGTGGGGGTCGTATTAATCACGCCGCTAGTGAATCCGTAGACCGGCGCGCGACCGTGCGATGCATTCCATCCGTCGGTGGATTCGGTGCGGATTCCAGCGCGCAGTTCGAGATTCGGCAGCACCTTGACGGTGTCTTCCAGATACCCGTCTACGAAGGTGCTACGCCAGCCCAATTCGGTGGTGGAGGGAACGTAAGTGAAGGTCTTGATGGTCCCTTGCAGGAAGGTGGTGAGCGAAGCAAAACTGGCCTGGCCGTACTGGTCCTGGGCGAGGTTGTCATTCGACTCAAGCAATTGTAACCATCCGCCTGCCTCGATCTGCTGACGTCCGCGCGAGTAGTAGATGTGATCGTCGAATGTGAAGAGGTTGCGTGTGGTGCCGTTATTTGATCCAACGTTCGCACCGGCAGTGGTGATGACGGATGCACCGTTGGATGCCGTTGAACCGGCGATGACGACTGCGCCAGTGGGCTTGCCGACTAGGAAGGTGGGCGTGACGGCTTGGATTGACGCAGGTATTGAACCAAGAAAGTAGAAGCTGGCGCGCGAGAGTCCGATGCGACCCGTGTTCAGTAGGCGCGGCGAGAAGACGTGCTGCTCCTGAACGCTGGCCACCTGCTCGCGCAGATTTTCGGTGACCAGTGAGTAGGGATCCTGGCTAGGGGTGTGTGCGATGGAGTCGTCGACGGTGTAGACGGCGAAGAGCAGGTCGTTGGGCGTAAGGTTGGCATCGAAACGTGCGGTGCCGAAGTCCTCGCGGATGTGTTGCTCGGGGCTGGAGAATGCCTCGGCAATGCCAGTGGGCAGGCCAGTGGAGCTATACAGTTCGGGGCCATTCTGTACCGGCCACAGATTCAGCAGCCCAGAAACGCCTGATCCAAGAGTTACCGGCGTCAAAACCCCAGTCGTTGCATTGGGAACCAGGCCCTTGCGAGCGTTGTTATCGGGAACGAACGTAACGTCCGAGATACCCAGGTTCTGGCGGTAACCCTCATAGTTTGCAAATATAAATAGCTTGTCTTTCCTGATCGGTCCGCCCAGCGATGCACCGAAGTTGTTGCGTTGGAACTCGAGGATGCGGGTAGGGTCGAAGTAGTTGCGTGCGTCGAAGAAGGAGTTGCGCAGGAACTCGTAAACCGAGCCATGGAGGGTGTTAGTGCCTCCCGCGGTAACAATGGAGACCTGTGCCCCCTGCCGCTTGCCATAGGACGCAGAATAGGTGTCGGTGATGACGTTGAACTCTCGCACCGCCTCGACGCCCAGCAGTTGACCGGATGTCCCCCCCGGAGTGACGTTGATGAGTGAAGCTCCTGTGTACTCCACGCCGTTCAGAAGGTAGAGATTGTCCTGAGGGCGGCGACCGGAGACGGCGAACATATTGCCCAC
>CAIZFH010000241.1 GCA_903932155.1 uncultured Granulicella sp.
CGTCACCGTCATGGTACTTCTTGTAGCAATATTTTGCTGTCGGAGACATCTGCGTCTTGAAGCTGTCTGGCGCATAGGCTACGGCGCGGCTGGCATAGAAGGAGCAACTCAGATAATCGGGCGGTTTGGACTGGAAGTATGCCGAACCGAGGAAGAATGTGTCCTGAAGTACCGGTCCTGCGACCTTTGTGGCTGCCAGTGGCACGGCTGCAAGCTCTTTTTTATATGCATCGATCGCAGTGGCGTTGTCGTTCTTGTTGAAGGCGGCGAATCCGATGATGCTGTAAAAAGATGGAGTCGCTGACGCTTTGAGCGACTGGAAGTCAGCATCCGGCATATCTACAGGCTTTGGCAAGGCGAAGGCCACAAGTGCCTTCTGCGCATAATCGGCGGCGACGTCCAGTGCCGCTTGCTTGGCAGCCGCATCGGTCAGGGTGCCGGCGGCAGAATTGCGCAAAACAGCTTCGCCATACAGTGCTCGCAAATTATTGGGATCTAACTTGAGGATGCGGTCCGCTGCGTCCAGTGTCTTGGCCGCGTCAAACTGGCTGTAGGTGGTCATCAGAATCACCATGGTGCTGGTTCTGATAGCTGGGCATGCGGAGGTTGGAAAGTCAGTGAGGTACTTTTCAATGCCCGCAGCCTTGACCTGAGGATTGCTCTGGCCCATTGCATTGTTGTAGGCCGTATATTCCGCGTCGGGCAGCGCGCATGTGGCTGCGGCAGGCTGCGTACCGAGGCTGACCGGTTGGGCGGCGGCTGGCGCAGCCGGAGCGGCTGGTGCGGCGGTCTGGGCCAACGCGCACGACACACCCGTTGCGATAACGACACACGCCAGGAGAGTGGCTAAGACTACCTTCTTCATGCAAGACTCCTCATTTTTTTACAAAGATGCCTGCCACCCGGTGGTCCCGGAGGTCAAGTTGGTTCTCATATTCGTGCGTGGAACCAGTCTGTCCTTTTACCGCAGGAACAGTTGCAACCCACTTACTTGCTGATTATAGGAATCCCGAAGTTCCGTTGCAAGTTTCAGAGTAAATAAGATGGTGAGAGATTCAGCAACTGCTTCGAGCCGCTTTGGCGCGGCTGCAGCACCCCAGGTTCAGGGCCAGACAGGATTGCAGCAGAAGGGGCACCCTTGCTTGTTATACTGATGTAGTTCGGGCTGCATCCGCCGGCAGGCCAGGCGTAGCGGCACTGGAGATGAGCATGAGCGTTACCCCGCTTCGCCCCGCCGCAGCCGCGCCAATCCACCGTAGAACCACATCCAGTGCCCTGCTCCAGAAAAAACTTGATCGCCAACCCATCTCCGCGATGACCGCGTATGACTACCCCAGCGCACGCCTGGTGGACGAGGCGGGCATCGACATAGTGCTGGTGGGCGACTCGCTGGGAATGGTGGTTCTAGGCTACGAGAACACCCTCCCTGTAACCCTGGACGAAATGCTGCACCATACGCGCGCGGTGGCCCGCGCCGTGCGCCACGCGTTCCTGGTGGCCGACATGCCCTATGGCTCCTACCACGCGTCCGCGCGTGACGCCGTCCGCAACGGGCTTCGATTCATCAAAGAGGCCGGGGCGCAGGCTGTCAAGATTGAAGGCGGAAGCACGCGCGGCAAGCTGGTGCGGCGGCTGACTGAAGCAGAAGTTCCGGTGGTCGGTCACATCGGCCTGACCCCGCAATCGGTCCATAGTATGGGAGGCTATCGCGTCCAGGGCAAGTCTCTGGCGGCGTACGAGCGGCTCTCAGCCGATGCGCAAGCACTGGAAGAGGCGGGAGTCATTGCCCTTGTGCTGGAAGGCATTCCGCGCGAGTTGGCGGCCTCCATCACAGCACACTGCTCCATTCCCACCATCGGCATTGGCGCCGGGCCGGAGTGCGACGGACAGATCCTGGTATTCCACGATCTGTTCAATCTGACATTTTCACAACCCGCAAAGTTCAGCCGCCAATACGCCGACGGCGCAGCATTCTTCGCCAGTGCACTGAAGCGCTACCGCGACGACGTTACCGCCCGCCGGTTCCCCAACGATGCCGAGAGCTATCACCTGCCGCGTGAAGTGCTAGCCGCTCTGGAAGCCGCCCAACCCCGCGCCCGCAAAGCATAAGGATCGAAACGCAATGCTACTCTGCAAGACCGTCTCCGAGATGCACGACGCCTGCCGCTCTCTACGAAACGCAGAGCATACGCTTGGCCTGGTTCCCACCATGGGAGCGCTCCACGCCGGACATCTTTCGCTAGCGACCGCCGCGCGCGCGCAAAATGACGCAGTTGCAGCTTCGATCTTCGTCAACCCCATGCAGTTCGGCCCCCATGAGGACTATGAGGCTTATCCTCGCGATTTCGACGAGGACTACCACAAGTTGGAATCCGCCGGAGTCCATGTGCTCTTCGCGCCGTCGGCCGAGGATATGTTCCCACCCGGCAATACCACATACGTCGACACTGGCGATTTGGGTTCGCGCCTGGACGGTGCCTCGCGGCCTGGACACTTTCGCGGTGTCGCCACCATCGTCGCCCGTCTCTTCCACATCGTCCGGCCAGACCGCGCCTACTTCGGCCAGAAGGACGCCGCGCAGGTTGCCGTGCTGCGCCGCATGGTGCGCGATCTCAACTTCCCCGTGCAACTGGTGGTCTGCCCTATTGTGCGAGAGCACGACGGTCTGGCACTGAGCTCGCGCAACCGTTATCTGACGTCCGTAGAGCGCCGCCGCGCGCTGATTCTGTCGCAAGCCCTCGCCGCCGTCGGGCAACTAGTAGAGCAACGCGAGACCAGGGCCGAAGTGCTGCAAGCTGCGATGCGACAAACATTCGCGGCAGACCGCGAGGTGCGAGTGGACTACGCCGCTGTCGTCGATCCGGAGACACTGCTTCCGGTCGAAGATATCTTTGGTGGAGCGCTGATTGCCGTGGCAACGTGGATTGGCAGCACACGCCTGATCGACAACCTGCTGATCACACCGCGAAGCTAAGTTCGTGCCGTCGTCCATAGGTCGTGCAGGTGCACTACGCCAAGCGCTTCACCCTGCTTGCCTACCACAATCAGCGAAGTAATTTTGCGTTCTTCCATCAGCGCCAGCGCCTCGCCCGAGAAGGCATCCGTCGCAATGGTTACCGGATGCGGGTTCATGATTTCGCCTGCGGTGTGCGCCAATGCGTTCGGTCCATCACGTTCCAGCAGACGGCGAAGATCGCCATCGGAGATCATGCCCAGCAGCGTGTTGCCCTCGCCAAGGACGGTCGTCATCCCAAGTTTTTTGTGTGACATTTCATGTATTACTTGAACCATTGGTGTAACTAATGCCACCTGCGGCAGTGCATCGCCTGTATGCATCAGATCGCTCACCCGCGAAAGCCTCTGTCCTAGCCGTCCGCCAGAGTGCAACTGGGCAAAGTCCTCTGCGGCAAAGCCGCGGCTTCGACTTACTTCCAGCGCCAGCGCGTCGCCCAACGCCAGCATCACCGTGGTGGAAGCTGTCGGTGCAAGGTTCAGCTCTCCGGCCTCTGTCGCGACGCTTGTGTCGAGCCACACAGAGCTAGCCTGGGCCAGCGTCGAGCACCCCTCCCCGGACAGGCTTATGAGCGAACAGCCCATCCGAGCCAGTGCGGGCAGCAACGCCAGCACCTCCTCAGTCTCGCCGCCGGCAGAGAGCGCCACCGCCAAATCACCCTGCCCGATGGTACCCAGATCGCCATGCAGCGCCTCGGCCGGATGCAGAAAGTGTGCGGGAGTACCGGTGGAGCACAGGGTCGCCGCAATTTTGCGCGCAATCAACCCGCTCTTGCCCATACCCAGCAGGATGACACGGTTCCTTCTATCTGCCGTCTCCACAAGCAACTCGACTGCGCGCGCAAATGGGGCAAGCATCGGGCCATCCAGCCGCATAGCCAGTTCCAGCAGAGCACGCGCCTCCGTGCGTACCATCTCCGACGGATGGGTGCGGTGAGATTGTTGGGTGCGTTGAGTTTGATCCGGGATCGCCATGCGCTTGTGTGACCACTCCGATGCTAGCAGAGGGCGGACTCGATATCGAGCCCAGTAAGGTTGAATCCTGCAAACGAGGGTTGACGTACCCAAAGCCATCGGTGTTCTACTTCTTAAATGAACTCAATTCTAAGATTGTGTCGCCAACTGCTTCTCTTTCTCCTGATTCTGCTTGCTGCCGCATGGGTCTCTGGCGAAGGATTTCAATGGCTGCTCCGCTGGCGCGCTGAACGGCTGCTCACAGATGTTCGTTCGCTGGATATTAGTCGCAGCGGATGGCCGGACGCGCAGAAGCTAATGACAAAATGGGGCCAGTGGAGCATCCCCACGGCAAACTGCACCGCGGAATCCTGCACCTACCAGATCAATCTGGTTCAGACACTTCTACCCTTCCTGGGTGGTTCTCCCGACAAAGGCGCAAAGAACTGGTTGCCGAAGATGGTGGGCCATCTGGGCCTGCGCAGTGCCGCAGCCCGCGCCGGCTTCACCGTACAGCACGGTGTTGTGACGGAGAAGTGGTTCGGCGAACAGGTGACTCTACCCGTGCAGGATTGGGACCCCGCCGAAGGCTATGTTCCCTACCTCTCAGTATCATCGCGGGATAGTTCCAAATTTCACGAACATCCGCGCGATCCGGACCAATTGTATCCAAACCGGCTGGTTCGGACCTATCCGCACGGCATGAACGCAAGCTTCGCCTCCGACGAGGAGCCCGCCGAACAGGCCCTTCTGCTGGCCTACCGGTTCAACTGCATCACGCAGATCCAACCTTGCCGCGATGTTGCCGACATTCTTCCCGAAGGCTGGCGGACCATGCAGGAGGAGCAACATCGGGCCAACACACGGTAAACTCAAAGGACAGGGGGTAAGCGAATCGCGCTGGCCCGGAAGGATGTCCTCGAAGTGATGCGAAGAGCGCTGTTGCTGATAATCATGGTCGCTGGAGTCGCGCTTGTCGCGTGGTCTGGGCGGCAGAACTGGCTTGCGCGCCGCAGCATTTTACAGACGCAGAAGGAACAACAGGTTGAGCTGATTCCCAATACGCAAAACGCGACTTCGGACGATTCCGCTACCGGCGAATCTCCACTAAAAGGTAAGTCCGCGCCCGCCTTCACCCTGGCCGATCTCGACGGGAAGAAGGTGTCACTCAGTGACTTTAAGGGACACCCTCTGCTGATCAACTACTGGGGTACCTACTGCGCTCCCTGCAAGATCGAGATGCCCTGGCTACAGGAGTTCAGCAAAAAATATGCAGGCGATGGCTTTCAGATCGTCGGCATCACCTACGATTCCGAGGTTGGCCGTGACACCATTGCAAAAGATACGAAACAGCTCGGGGTTACCTATCCAATCCTGCTCTCCGATCCTAAGGTGGAGGACGCCTATCTCCACGGCACCGAGGTGTTGCCCATGTCGTTTTATGTGGACAAGGCGGGCAAAGTGATCGATGTGAGCGCCGGCCTCGGCAGCAAAGATGAGCTGGAATCCATGGTGAAAAAGATTATCGCGGCAGGTGGCCAATGAGGCCGGTACGGTTCACGCTCGGATTCCTTGCTGCCGTGGCTCTTTTTTCCGGAGCTACCGCTCAGTATTGCGGCGCTCAACTGAATATGAACGTGCCGGCAACGCCAAAGTCCTATGTGCTGTACGCTGCCGAACCGCAGGTTGTTGCCGCCAATAATAGAGCCATACTGGAAATCCGCTTCCAGATCGTAAGCGGCTACCATATCAACTCGCATACACCGAGGTCTGCGTTCCTGATCCCGACCACGTTGACCCTGCAGCCAGTAACTGGAGTCAAGCCGGGATCGCCCGAGTTCCCCGCCGGACAGCTTTATAGCTTCGCCTTCGACCCGGCTGACAAATTGGATGTTTATGCACGCAGCTTCACGGTAAAGTTGCCTGTGGTGGCCACGGCTGGAGAGCATACGATCGACGCGACGTTGAAGTATCAGGCTTGCGATAACGCATCCTGCTATCCGCCCAAGACGCTACCCGTGAAGATCCTGTTTGCCGCGAAGTAACGCGTCGCACAGGGAGCGGGGTTGCCGTACCATATACCGCACACGAGCCCGGACTATGCGAACGCAGGTCCGTACTGTTTCAATGGAGATTGCAGTTTTGCAAAGAAGATTGGCGGAAGACGAATGGAAGAGTTCAGAAGGCTGACGCGGCTGCCCGCGTATGTATTCAACATCACTGGCGAATTGAAGGCCTCGGCCCGCAAGCGAGGCGAAGACATCATCGACTTCGGCATGGGGAACCCCGACGGGGCTACGCCGAAGCACATCGTCGACAAGCTGATCGAGGCAGCACAGAAGACCGCGACGCATCGCTACTCGCTTTCGCGCGGGCTGCCCCGCCTGCGCAAGTCCATCTGCGACTGGTATCAACGACGATATGCGGTCGATCTTGATCCCGAGACCGAGTCCATCGTTACCATCGGCTCGAAGGAGGGCATCGCCCACTTGTGTCTCGCTATGCTGGACCATGAAGACACGGTTGCGGTACCCAATCCCAGCTATCCCATCCACATCTTTGGCCCAGTCATTGCCGGATCGAAGATTCAAAGTATTGCCCTGGAAGACACAGATGAAGCGACGCTGATCGAGACGCTGGAGCGCGAACTACCGCTGATGGATCCGCGGCCCAAGATGCTGATCCTGAACTTCCCGGCCAACCCCACCACGCAGTGCGTCGAGCTCAGCTTCTTTGAGCGTCTGGTGCCGTTGTGCAAGGACCTGGGCATCTACATCATTCACGACCTGGCCTACGCCGACCTGGTCTTCGACGGCTATCGCGCGCCCAGCATTCTGGAAGTTCCGGGCGCAATAGATATTTCCGTGGAGTTCTTCACGCTATCAAAGAGCTACAACATGCCTGGCTGGCGTGTTGGCTTCATGGTCGGCAACAAGAAGCTGGTCGCAGCGCTGGGCCGCATCAAGAGCTACTTCGACTATGGGACGTTCACGCCGATTCAGGTGGCGTCCATCGCCGCGCTGGATGGGCCGCAGCAGTGCGTTCTGGATATTGTGGCCAACTATAAGTCGCGCCGCGACGTGCTGGTTGCCGGCATGAACAACATCGGCTGGCCGGTGGAGTCGCCCAAAGCAACCATGTTCGTATGGGCCAAGATCCCCGAACAATTCCGCACGATGGGCTCGCTCGATTTCTCAAAGAAGCTATTGCTAGACGCCAAGACCGCGGTTAGCCCCGGCATTGGATTTGGCGATCATGGCGACAACTTCGTCCGCTTTGCCCTGATCGAGAACGAAGAACGCACACGACAGGCGCTGCGTGGCATGAAGCAGATGTTCAAAGCGGGATAAATCGCTCTATAGAACGGGCGAATCGTTGCCCAGCATTGCTTTGCGGATGACTTTGATGGGAGCGAAGCCCTGGCGCATGAAGTCGTCGTGGAAGTTCTGTAGACTGAACGCCGCGCCCTGCTTGGCCTTCTCGTCCTCGCGCAGCTTCATAATCTCCAACTTGCCCAACGTGTAGTAGAGGTAGGTTGGGTCGCCCGTCCCGCGCTTGGTCTCCACGTCGGCGATCTCCCGCGTCTGGTAGCCCTGGTTCACGAAGAAGTCCTCCGCCTGCTCCAGCGTCCACTTCCCTTCCAGCTCGCCCTCGCCGGTGTGCAGTTTGATGGAGTTGACGAAGCGCGCGTCGCGCAGCAGCGCATCCATCAGCTGACCCAGCCGAATGAGTTGGGCCTTACGCACGTCGTCCGTCGTTGCTCCCACCGGAGCGGCGGCGTAACCCTGATCGAGCATCATCTGTTCGCA
>CAIZFH010000242.1 GCA_903932155.1 uncultured Granulicella sp.
AAGCAAATCTCGCATCTTCCGGTGATTGCAGACCCGAGCCATGCGGCCGGCCACAGTGACGTGGTTCCCGCGCTGGCGCGCATCGCCGTGGCCGCAGGCTCCGATGGCCTGCTGGTCGAGGTACACCCCAATCCAGACAAGTCATGGAGCGACGGCGACCAGTCGCTTGATTTCGACGGGTTTGACAACATGATGACCAGTCTCGATCCGTATCTCGAGTTGCGCAAATTGGCGCTCCGCAGTCAGGGACTTCCAGTTTGCGAAATTCTTCGCTTGCGCGCCATGGAGGCCGTTTGATGATCTCCCCTACCAGAACCCGGGGGATTGCCGCGCTGATTGCCATGTTGACTTCAGTTTGCGGTTCCTCACCTGGCGCCACTGGGGACTCGGGCATCCCTATCACTGTTGCCGCTGGACACGATTCCCCGTCGCTGGTAGCCCTGCGGGGAGGGGAGCGATTCCGCAAGAGCGTGGACCACATTTTCATAGAGGAGGAACCTAAATGACCCCCCGCATTCAAACCGCAATTGGCACGGGCCTTGCGGTCATGGCAGCAGCATTATTCCTGGCTGTGCTGTGGAGGGACAAGACGGTTCGCGCAGATGCTCAGGGAGTCGATAGTGTCGCCCAGGAGTACGCTTCGCCTCTTGAGTTACTGCTTTCGCCCGATGGTACGCGGCTCTATGTGCTTTGCCAGCAGAGCGAGGAAGTGCGCGTGCTGAATGCAACCAGCTTTGTTGCAATCAAGAACATTCCGGTGGGACGCGCGCCCCGAGGCTTTTCGCTGTCCGCCTCGGGTGATCGGCTGTTTGTAACCAACTCATGGGACGACACACTCTCGGTGATCGACACGGGCTCACTCGCTGTGGTGGGCACCTGGCCCGTGGGCGCGGAACCGTCGAGCGTAGTCGAGGATAAGGCGGGGAAGCGGCTGTTTGTGGCAAATCGCATCAGCGGCAACGTTGCGGTGCTGGACGCCCAGACCGGTGCGGAAGAAAAACGGCTGAAAGCAGGACGAGGCGCCAGCTATCTCACACCTTCACCCGATGGAAACCACATCTATGCCACACATATATTTCCCAACCCATCGCCGCATCGCAGTGCGCCTGAGTCCGAGATCACGGTCATTGACCCCGTGCATGCAGTGGTGGTCGATCGCATGCCGCTGCACGCAATCGCCGGGGTCTTTCACTTGACATTCTCAGCAGATGGACGCCTCGGCGTTGTGGCCCAATACCACCCAAAGAATCTTGTGCCTTTGGCCCATCTTGAACATGGCGGCGCCTTTGCAGATACGCTGACTCTGTTTGGAACAGACATAGGAAAACCGGTTGAGATCCCGTTGGATGAACTGGAGCGATACGCTTCGCAGCCCTTCGCTGTAGCCATCGCCCAGGACAAGTCCCGCATCTACGTCACCCTGGGCGGGTCAGAGAGCGTGATCGCGATAGATGTACAGCGCCTGCTGCATTTCATCCACTCTCGCCCATACCCCGAGTCCGGCTCCTTTGCGCAGGATCTGTCGGCCAGCGGCAACTATGTGCTGGCGCGCATACCGGTGGGAAACAACCCCCGCGGCCTCGCGCTTACCCGCGACGGACGCAAGCTGTTTGTGGCCAACCGGCTCGACGACACCATCAGTGTGATTGACACGCATGTCAATCGCGTGGCCTCGAACATCCAGTTGGACAGCCCGAAAACCATTTCGGTGAAGCGACGCGGCGAGCAGGCATTCTATACCGCTCGCTACTCATTCCAGGGCCAGATCGGCTGCGCCACATGTCATATCGATTCCACCTTCGATGGCCTCACATGGGATCTGGAGCCGGACGGCTTTGGCCGTGACATTGTGGACAACCGGCCAATTGAAGATCTCAAAGACACAGAGCCGTTCAAGTGGAACGGCGGCAACCCCAATCTTCCTACTGAGTGCGGTCCGAGGACCGAAAAGTTCTTCTGGC
>CAIZFH010000243.1 GCA_903932155.1 uncultured Granulicella sp.
ACAAAGAGACGAAGTAAGTTAAAGCAGAGAACAGGGAAGCAGGGAACAGGGAGCAGAAGACTCCAAGGTTCATTCCCCTCCCGACAGCGATCGGGGGAGTAAGCTCAACGGCTAAACTGTCGGTCTCCAAAACCGATCTTCTCGGTTCGAATCCGAGCTCCCCCGCCAGTTTTCCGGCACTCGACCACTAAGGCCGGTGCGGAGCAGGACGAACAGGCAATACAGCGGAAGTCATCCGCATGAAGGTTAGAGGCAGCATGGCGAAGACGATCGTAGTAGCAGACCAGCAAGACACCGCAATCGAGCGGTTGAAGGCCCGTCCGCGCGAGTTGATGGAGTTTCTGCAGAACGTGCGCAGCGAGATGCGCAAGGTGGTTGCGCCAACGCGCGCCGAGGTGCAGGCAACGACGTCCGTGGTGCTTGCAGCCGTATTCCTTTTTGCAGCCTACTTTTTTGTGGTGGACACCATCTTTGGCCAGGGCGTAACCCACCTGATCCAATACCTGACCAAACGCTAGCAGCAGGCTCTGTGCAGCAGCAGAGCTGAGACAGACAAGAAGATTGAGCAGCAAGAAGGCACACTGACCATGGCAGTAGAAGAAGAGATTCCGGAGGCGCAGGAACCCGGCGGCGAACAGCCTGCCGAGCAGCTTGCCCCACCGGTCAATGAGAATTACAAGTGGTACATCATCCACGCCTACTCGGGCTTCGAGCGCAAGGTGCGCGAGTCGCTGGAGAGCAGGATCCAGGCATTCGGTTTGCAGAACCGCATCGGCCGGATCATGATTCCTACGGAGCCTGTGACCGAGCTGCGCAATGGCAAGAAGTACACCATTGAGCGCGTCTTCCTGCCCGGCTATGTGCTGGTGGAGATGGAACTGGACAACGATCTGTGGCACGTGATCAAGAACACGCCGCGGGTCACGGGCTTTCTGGGCACGGGCGACAAGCCGGTTGCACTGTCGGAGGCGGAGGTCAGCTCGATTCTGTTCCGCAGCGAGAGCGCCAAGGACAAGCCATCGTCCAAGGTGAAGTTCGAGAAGGGCGAGCAGGTCCGCATCAACGAAGGCCCGTTTGCCAACTTCAACGGCACGGTGGACGACGTGAACGAAGACCGCCAGACGCTGAAGGTGATGGTGTCGATCTTTGGCCGCTCCACACCGGTCGAGATCGAGTTCGCCAAGGTGGACAAGGTGGAAGAGTAGACCCGTCGCCCGCACCATGCAGGCAAGAGTTTTGCAACACAACAATCGGTAGCCGGGTTCACGCCCGACGCCAGAAGACAGTAGAGGATTGAATCATGGCACCGAAGAAGATCACTGGATACGTCAAGCTACAGATCACCGGCGGAAAGGCCACGCCCGCGCCGCCGGTTGGCCCCGCGCTGGGCCAGGCTCAGGTCAACATCATGGAGTTCTGCAAGCAGTTCAACGCGCGCACGGCCACACCGGAGACGAACGGCATCACCATTCCGGTGGTGATCACGGTGTACGCGGACCGCAGCTTCAGCTTCATCACCAAGACGCCTCCCGCGGCCGTGCTGCTGCTGAAGGCGGCGGGCATCGAGAAGGGCTCCGGCACGCCTAACAAGGAGAAGATCGGCAAGGTGACGGAGAAGCAGATCCGCGAGATCGCCACGAAGAAGATGCCGGACCTGAACGCCAACTCGGTGGAGACAGCCTCGAAGAGCATTCGCGGCACGGCCCGGTCGATGGGGATCGAAGTCGTCGCGTAGATTTTCAGTTAGACAACAAACGCGGGGCCCTTCGGGGCTTCGCGTTTTTTTATGCATCACCCGATTTCGTGACTCATTTCTGACCTGGTCCGCCCGCCGGAGACAGACGGGCCTTGTCGCGATGGTCAATTCCGCTCAGACCCCGGGAAGCTACTGGACTACAAACGGGATAGCCCTCAGAGCCGCTGTTCCTATCAACGTGCATGAGGCAGAGGAGAATGATATGCCGCAGTTCGGGTCCCCTTTTTCAGAGTTGGCGAACGGCAGGAAGCTCTCGGACGCGGAACTTGTCCGAGCGATCCGGTTCATGGTCGCCGCGGAGTACGAAGCGACACAGATGTATATGCAGCTTGCCGAGTCAACCGGCAACAAACTCGCCGTGCAGTACTGAAGGACATAGCGGACGAGGAACTTGTACACGCAGGCGAGTTTCTGAAGCTGTTATACGAGCTTGCTCCCAATGAAAAGGCGCTCTATGCCAAGGGGGCCAAAGAAGTGGAAGAGATTGCGAAGTCGCGGCATAAGAAGAAAAAGTAGGGTGCGCAGGAAGCCAAGCTGGGGTTGTAGGCGACCCGTCCAGAAAGTAGTAATATTTACTACTGGAGGAACGCTATGCCCGAGGTTCAAAAAGTGAGCATTGCCTTGACCGGGGAGCAGGTCGGGGCGCTAAAGGCTGCGGTCGAGACCGGCGAGTACGCCACCACCAGCGAGGCCATCCGCGAGGCGTTGCGCGAGTGGCAGTGGAAGCGCGATCTGCGCGGAGAAGAGCTGAAGCGGTTGCGCCGGGCGTGGCAGGAGGGGAAGACGAGCGGCCCGGCGGTTGCGCTCGACCTTGGCGAGACGCGCAAGGAGGCGCGGCGGCGACTGAAGGCATCGGGACAAGTAGCGTGAAGCCAGCGCTACTATGGAAGCCGCAGGCCAGGGAAGATCTGCTGGACATCTATATCACCATCGGACTCGACAATCCATCGGCTGCGGAACGCTGGATTTCGGCGATGGAAGAGAAGGCAACGCTGTTGGTGGGGTCTCCTCGGCTCGGAGTGCGTCGCCCGGAGATCGCGCCAGCGGCGAGGATGCTGGTTGAGGGCGTCTACCTGCTGCTCTACGAGACGCACCCGGATACCGACGATGGGCTTGTGGATGAGATCGAAATTGTGCGCGTGGTCCACGGGCATCGAGACTTGAGCCGCATATTCTGAACAGAAATGCTGACCCCACCCATGCGCGGTGAGGCTGCGCATGAATGGGGCACCCAGGATAGTTTTGTTGGTGGGCCACCCGGCGCGAGTTTCCCCAGTTATCATTAGGCGATCTATCGCCTCTCACTCCAGTTCCACAAGGACATCTTTTAGTGGTTCTAAAAAGCTACTTCGACGGCGGGAACGAGGCCG
>CAIZFH010000244.1 GCA_903932155.1 uncultured Granulicella sp.
ACAACCTCTTCGAGCGGGGAATCGAGTGCTGCGTACATGGCGAAAATCTTTTATCGTGGTGCAAGGAGCAGAATGTCGCCGTTCTCACCTCGAGCACACTCTGCCGCAGCATGCTCGCTGGCCGTGTCGCGCGCGGCATGAACTTCGACAAGGAAGACATTCGCAGCGTCGATCCCAAGTTCCAGAAGCCGCGCTTCTCGCAATACATGACCGCCGTCGAGCGACTGTCCGCCTACGCAAAGGAGCGCTACGGCAAATCCGTCCTCGAGTTGGCCGTCCGCTGGGTCCTCGACCGTCCTGGAGTGAGCGTCGCCCTGTGGGGAGCCAAGCGTCCCGACCAGCTCGACTCAGTAAGCGGTGTAATGGGCTGGAAGCTCGACGCCACCTCTATGGCCGAGATCGACCGCATCGTCAGTGAGTCCGTCATCGACCCCGTCGGCCCGGAGTACCTGGCACCCAAGGTGCGGGAAGATTGATTGTTGTTGCTGGTATTCCAGCGGACCAGCCAACTCCCGCCATTTCTCTCACACTATCCCCACCCGGCTCTGCGATACTGTTTTGTTATGCCTATCGACGACCTGCAACAAGCTGCCCAGAAGATTGCCGGATTCCTCGCCACCCTGAACAAGCTCGGTGGCTTGCGCCTCAAGTACAAAATCATGGCCGGCGACGGCGCACAGGATGCCGAGAGCCAGTCTCCCGCCCTCTGTGTCGAACTGGACGGGCCTGACGTGACGCTGGTCACCCAGCATAACGGCGAGCTGCTGCTGGCCCTGGAGACCATTGCCGCGCAGATCCTCCGTCTCGACCAGCGCGAGGGTGATCTGGTCAGCTTTGACGCCGCCAACTTCAAGGCAGTGCGCGCTGCGGAGTTGCGCCTAACCGCGGAAACTACCGCGGATAAGGTGATCCGTTCCGGCGTCCCGCACGCCTTTCCGCACATGAACAGCCGCGAGCGCCGCCTGATGCACATGGCCTTCCGGGGCATCGAAGGTGTGGAGACGGCCAGCAATGGCGAAGGCATGGAACGTTTCCTCGCCGTCTATCCTGCGGGCAAAACCCACCTGCCCGTCACCCCGCCCGCCAAGCCGCGCAGCTTCGGTGATCGCGGACGCGGCTTTGGCGACCGTGGACGAAGCTCTGGCGATCGTGGCCGCTTCCGGCATTAGCCTGAATTGAATTTGCGTAATTTCTGGACCCAGAACCGAGACCCGGCGTACCCGTGCAGACAGCGGGTGTGCCGCTATATTTAAACCATGAGAACCAAAATCCTTCTGCTCCTGCTGGCCCTCTCCGCTACCCTCTGCTATGCACAAAAACGACTGGTGCTCATCGATCAGGACGGCGCAGGTCCCGGCGGCTCCGACCAGATGGCCATGCTGGCGCTGCTCCAGGCGCCTCAGGTCTATGTGCTGGGCATCACCATCGTCACCGGCGACGCATGGCGCGACGAGGAGACCCTGCACACCCTGCGCATGTTGGAGTTGACCGGCCACGCCGACATTCCCGTTGCACGCGGCGCGGTCTTCCCGCTGGTCCGCACGCAGGAGGAAACTCGCCTCTCCACAGCGTTCGACGGTAAGCAAGAGTGGCTTGGCGCATGGGGCCAAAGCCTCTCCACGGAGCAGATGCCCGGCACGCCCGGACCACCTGTGAAGTCCAACGCGCACGGGCCTTATGACATTCCGCCCATGCCCGAGGGAATGCCCACCATCAAGGCCATTGACGAAGACGCCGCACACTTCCTCATACGCCAGGTGCTCGCTCATCCTCATCAGGTCACCATCTACGCCGCAGGCCCCTTGACCAACATCGCACTGGCCATCGCCATCGACCCGGAGTTCGCCTCGCTGACTCAGGGAATTGTTTTCATGGGCAGCAGCCTCACACCCAGGAGCGACGATCCGGAGTTTGCCGGCGACCCGCGCCACGAATTCAACTTCTGGTTCGATCCCGAGGCCGCGCATATCGTCTTGCACGCCGACTGGCCCCGCATCGTCGCCACCACCGTCGATGTCTCCATCAAAGCGCCCTTTACCCAGCAGATGCTCGACGACATCTCCAAATCGACTACGCCCACTGCGCGCTACATCGCCGCCTGGAGCCAGCGCCGCTACTACCTGTGGGACGAGCTGACCGCCTGCGCCTGGCTCGACCCCTCCATCATTACCCGCGAAAAGCTTCTCTACATGGACGTGGACCTGAGCCACGGACCCAGCTACGGCGACACCCTCACCTGGAGCGAGAAGATGAAGCCCGCGACAGGCGTTCATTTGGTCCATGTTCAGACAGACCTCGATCTGCCTCGCTTCCAGAAAATGTTCGTGGAGCTGATGACCAGCAAAGATGCAAAATAGCTAGCCAATAGAAAATCCCCAAGGAGGTGCACGATGACTCAGAAATCGCTTCTGGGCACAAGCAAGCTGGTGGCTTTTGCTCCCGTAACCGATTCGGTAAAGGCAAGAGCTTTCTATGAAGGCGTACTTGGGCTGCGTCTAGTGGAGGATCAGAAGCCGTTTGCTTTAGTCTTCGACGCCAACGGAACTATGCTGCGCGTAACTCCTGTGGACAAGCACACTCCAGCGCCTTTCACTGTGTTGGGCTGGGAAGTAGAATCCATCGAAGCCACAGTCAAGCAGCTCCAGTCGGCCGGCGTCGAGTTTCAGCGTTATGCGGGACTCAATGACAGCGACCCTCTCGGCATCTGGACATCGCCCAGCGGAGCGCGCATCGCCTGGTTTCATGATCCCGATGGCAACGTGCTTAGCCTGACGCAGTTCTAGACGAAAACGCACAGAAGCGAAATCTGGCGAATAGCGGGATTTTTCCGACGATTTCCGCAGGTCGAATCTCGCAATGCGGGGTATAGAGGGTCGATTATTATTCCACAAGCATTGATTTCAGAGAGTTTAGAAATAATCTGCAAGGTTTTGAGGGTCAAAGAAAATATGGCAATAATATACATAGCTAACCAGCGTCTATTTCAGAAAAGTAGCTATTCTTTCGTTTCGTCCTTCGGTGCCCCCTCTGCATCGATTCCAGAAGTGTCTTGACTAAGCGCGTATCGGCAGTGGGGAATGGATACTCATCAAGACTTCGGCCTGCACGCTGTGGCGGGCGGAAATCGCATGAACCGGCTCAATGCCCTTCAAGGCATCGAGTCCGACTTGGGCTTTGAACTGGGCGCTATGTTGACGTCGTTTCTTGGACATGGGGATCGTTGTTTCGAGTTTGGGTTAACGATCCGCCAAGTCCAATTTTCTGGATCTACCTAAGCCCGCCTCGGCTCCGGGGGAGGGTAATCCCCCGGAGCCTGAGACAGCGGCATCAGCGTGTGTAGGTCCCAAGATCGTCAAGGGAAATTACATAGCCATTCTGGAGTTTGTTGTATTCGCCTGAAAAGTAACTATCCAGGTAGGAATGTCCAAGAATGTATCTGTCCGGATTCATGGCGCCGTAGTAGCCGGAAGCGGCATTGCTGCTACCGTCAAACAGTACATAGCTTCCCTGCCATCCTGAACCGGCTACGCCCCAACTGAGGACGTGATCCACGTACGGGGCGAACTTGGAGTACATTTTGTACAACAGCGCGTACTGATAACCAAGGGCGTCGGACTGTCTGACATTGAGCGTTGCCGGAGCGGTCGCGCTGCCGCCGGGGGCGCTGGTCCCCACCAAAAGGTCG
>CAIZFH010000245.1 GCA_903932155.1 uncultured Granulicella sp.
CTGCCGTGCGCCAAGAATATCGATCCTGGGCTGATCGCCCGGCTTGGCGGAGCCGCCCAGTTGCAGTATCGTGGTCATGTAAATCGAATGCACGATCTGCTCAAAGCTCATCGCGGGTGGATGTTCCATGCCTGGATTCGCAGCATGCACGGCAGTATCCAGATGGTCCGCGGTCTGCTGATACGCTGTGTTGGCCTGCTCCATCTCGCTCGCGGTCGGTGGCGAGGGAAGATTCGGGTCCGCGGAGGATTCAGATCCGGCGAAGACGGGCGGTGCGGGCGGCTCGGGTGCGGCAGCATGAGGGGACTTGAACTCGAGCGGTGGTGCCGGAGCGTCCGGCGCTGCGACGTTATCGGCTGGTATTTCGCGGGCTTCCGGCTCAGGGGATGGGTCGGCGTCGGGTCGCGGAGTTCCGTCTATCGTGAACTTGCGGCGGTCGGTGACGACGAATGGCTTGTTTGCTTCGGACATGATTGGCACTCTTTCCTTTGATTCGAATTCTGTAGTCTGGCTATAACTCAATGCTGTGATTCTGGCCGCGACCTCGCGCAAGCCCGTAAAAGAAAAAGTCTTGCTAGGGAACTTCGTAAGGTAACGCGATGGGGGTAGCAACACCTCCGGGATAGTTCATGGGAAGCTTGCGATCCAGCGCTTCGCGGCGAATGATCCCCAGCGCTAGCTGCACCGGTGTTGCACGATCCACAAGTGGAATGGCGGCAACGCTGGTAAGCTCCGCGACGGGCTTGCCTTCCGCTTCCAGCAGTGTGCCGGTAGCAGGTAGCACCCCGGTCAGCAGAAACCCGGTGAAAGCACGGTGTACAGTGCCGCGCGAGTGGATGCGCTCCACAATCTCCTGCCCCAGGTAGCAGCCCTTAGTGAAGTGCAGCGCGCGCGTTTGGCCTGTTTCCTGTGGCAGATCATGGGCTGTTTCCGTGTTGCGAATGTCGACCCCGTAGCGCGGCGTGCCTTCCAGAATGCGCAATTGCTCCAGGGCTTCGGACGAGACGGGGGTCGCGCCTGCGGCGATGAGTTGATCGAGAACCACACCAATCGTGACTGCGTCACTCCAAATCTCAAACTTCGGAATAAGGGGACTATGTGCGTGGATGAGATCGATAGAGGCCGAATGCCACTTCACATGAACCAACTCCAGTGGTTCAAGGTCATCCTTGCTCGAAATGTCGATTGCGGAGACAAGCTGAGCGGCTTTCGGCCCGTCCAGGCGGATTCCGGCGCGCTCATCACCGATCTCCGCCAGCTCGACGTCATCCATGATGATGAAGTGGTTGAGGTGGGCCAGGAGCTTCTCCACCTGATCGCGGCTGGTCTGGAGCAGAATGGAGTCTTCGACTCTGAAGGCTGTGAGATCGCCTTGGATGCGGCCCTGCGCATTCAGTACGAAGTTGTAGCATCCCTGGCCGGGAGCGAGTTCCTGAATGGAGTTGGTGACCATGCCATTCAGCCAGCGCAGACGGTCCTCGCCGGTCACGCGTATCCAGCCAGTGTCGTCCACCGCAGAGACCCCGGCCGCCTGCAGCAGTGCGGCAAGCTGGGCTTCGCCGGCTAAGGGCAAATGCTGGAGATCGGAGGATTGCAGGGTAGTGGTCATTTCAGAGGTCACGCGAATCTGCGTACACTGTTGATTATAGCGACCGCATTGTGCGGTTGCGCGGAGGTCGGATGGTGGGTTTGCAGCGTTGTCTCGCTGGGCTGAAGCAAGGGTGCGGACGAGGGACCTTGCAGGGCCAGCTCCTGCTGGCAATGCTTGTACTATGCTGCGCGCCCAGTCGCGCACAGAGATCACCCACACCGAACTCGGCTGTGGGAACTAATACAGCGAAGACCGCACAGAACGCGCCGCCTGCTGCGCAAAGCGGTACAACCCATCCTCCCCTGACCAAAAATCAGGCAAAGGACCTGTTTAGCCGAGTCGACAAAATCCTCTCCTTCGTGAGTACTGACACCGGGCTGCCAATTGTTCATAGCGTCAAACGCAAGCTGATTACCCGCGACGAGGTGAACAAATACCTGGTCCAGAAGTTCAACGAGGACGCGGGAGCAAAGCGCCTGGCGCGGGAAGAGATTGTGCTGAAGAAGTTTGGACTGCTGGATCGCGACTTCCATCTACGGCCATTCATGATCGCCCTGCTGACCGAGCAGGTGGCGGGCTTCTATGATGACAAAACGAAAACAGTGAACCTGCTGGACTGGATCGAGCCGGACGAGCAGGAGCCGGTGCTGGCGCACGAACTGACGCACGCGCTGCAGGATCAGGCAATCGATCTGACTAAATGGTCGGAGGTAGGTTCGGATGAGATTGCCAGGAACGCGCAGGATGACAACCAGCACATCCAGACCGATGAGGCAGACGATGCCCGCGACGCCGTGACGGAAGGTCAGGCAATGGTGGTCTACCTCGACTACTCCCTGCGCTCCACCGGCAAGACGCTGCAGAACTCGCCGGAGATGATCGCCCGGCTGAAGGATACGTTGTCAGACACCAGCGGATCGCCGGTCCTGGCGCGCGCGCCTCTTCTGCTGCAAAAATCGCTGATGTTCCCCTACAACGAAGGCATGGGCTTTGAGGGTGCGGTCCTGGTCAAGGGAGGGAAAGATGCTGCTTTTCATGCGGTGCTTGAGAACCCTCCGTCTTCCACCTTCGAGATACTCCATCCGGCGGCGTATATGGCCCGTGTCCCGGTTCCCGTGCTGCGCCTTCCAGACATTCATCCCCTGATCGATGCCCAGTACATACCGTACGATGTGGGCGTGATGGGCGAGTTCGATGTGCAGATTCTGACCCAGTTGTTCGGCGGAGATGCCGCAGCCGCGGCGCTGACGCCGGAGTGGAAGGGAGGTATCTACTATGCCGCGCAAAAACGGTCCGCGCTGACCGACGCTGAGAAAGAATCCACCGCATCGATCGCATTGCTGTATGAATCGAAGTGGAGAGATCCGGACGCTGCGCGCGCCTTCCTGCAAGTGTATGCGGGCCAGTTGCCTCGTAAATACTCCGGCCTGCGGCGCAGGCCCAGCGATGAGTCGGACGCAAACGAGCAGGTCTATACCACCAACGAGGGCGATGTGCTGCTGTCCATCGACGGCACCGGTGTCTTCATCAGCGAAGGATTTCCCCTGGATCTTGCACGCAAGCTGCGCGACAGCATTACCAGCGTGCAGTCCGAAGGCCCGCTGCAACTGGCTCATCTAAAGATCAACTCCAGGTTTTTCGATCCAGGCGTCTCGCTGGTACAGTTGTTTTCTTCGGCAGGTGTGATGAAGGCAGCGATGGGCGCGGATGGCTCTTCCGCGGAACGATATACTTTAATCCAGCGATAGAAATGTTGCCCGCAGATCCGGCAACATCGATTGTTGCAATTGTGGCGCGCTTGAGGGGTGATCGACTTGCAGACGGCAGAGATTGGCATCATCGGTGGCAGTGGCCTGTACGCCATGCCTGGACTCACAGGAGTGCGCGAACATGTTGTTGAAACACCCTTCGGCTATCCATCAGACGCCTTCATACTGGGCGAACTCGAGGGACGCAGGGTGGCGTTCCTGGCCCGCCATGGGCGAGGCCACAGAATTCTACCCAGCGAGTTGAACTTTCGCGCCAACATCTATGCCATGAAAATGTTGGGTGTGGAGAGGATTCTTTCGGTCTCCGCCGTGGGTTCGCTGAAGGAAGAGCACAAACCCACTGACTTTGTGATTCCTGACCAGTTCATCGACCGTACCTTTGCCCGCATCGGAACATTCTTCGGCGAAGGAGTGGTGGCCCACGTCGGGTTTGGCGATCCAGTCTGCGCCACCGTGTGCTCCGCTATTGAGCAGGCATGCGCAGAGGTCGGCGTTGTGGGCAAGCGCGGTGGGACCTATGTGTGCATGGAGGGCCCGCAGTTCTCCACCCGCGCCGAATCGAACCTGTATCGAAGCTGGGGCGCGGACGTGATCGGCATGACTAACCTGCAGGAGGCTAAACTCGCCCGCGAAGCGGAGATTTGCTACGCAACCATGGCTATGGTCACCGACTACGACTGCTGGCGCGCGGGGCACGACGATGTGACCATCGAACAAATTGTCGCTGTGCTGCACCAGAACGCGGAAAATGCAGCAAAGGTGGTGAAAGCAGCAGTATCAAAGATGCCCAAAGATCGAGCCTGCGCATGTGCCAGTGCACTCAAATTTGCTGTCCTCACAGACTGCACTTCCATTCCACAGGCAGCCAGGGAGAAGCTTGGCCTGCTGCTTGGAAAATATTTGTAACCATATTATTTGCGTATATGGCATGCATAGGATCTATTGCTGCATATTTAGTTACATAATCGGCCAGTAATTTCATAATTAGTTGCATATCTCTTCTAGGAAAGCAGGAGCATGGCAATTCTGGTGGTTGGATCGGTAGCATTCGACAGTATTGAAACGCCGCACGGCAAAGTGGACCACTGCCTGGGCGGGGCCGCCACACACTTTGCGCTGGCCGCCAGTTATTTCACAGATGTACGCGTGATCGCGGTAGTTGGCGAGGATTTTCTTCCCCATCATGAGGCGGTGTTCCGCGCGCGCGGCATCGATATTCAGGGTATCGAACGGGCGCCAGGGCTCAGCTTTCACTGGACCGGAGCCTACGCCGGAACAATGAGCGAGGCTGAGACGCTGGGCACCGACCTCAATGTCTTCGAACGCTTCGAGCCCAAGATTCCCCAGGCTTACACTGACAGCGAATATCTGTTTCTGGCCAATATCGATCCCGTATTGCAGGCGCGCGTTCGCAGCCAAATGCAGAATGTGCGCATGGTGTGCGGCGACACCATGAACTACTGGATATCCGCCCATGCGGAGAACCTCGCAAAGGTCCTGCGTGACCTCGATGTGCTCTTGATCAACGATGGCGAGGCGCGCATGCTCTCCGGCGAGCAAAACTCCGTGCGCGCCGCGCAAAAAGTGCTGGCAATGGGTCCCAAGTCCCTTGTGATGAAACATGGCGAATACGGCGCGACGGCGTTCTTTGGTGCACATTCGTTTCCGGGCATGGCAGCCACACCCAGGCCCTTTCGTGCGCCAGCGTTGCCGTTGGCAGAGGTCGTAGACCCCACCGGCGCGGGCGATTCGTTTGCAGGTGGATTCTATGGCTACATCGCATCGCAACCCAAATTGACCCCAGAGGTCTTTCGCAGGGCAATGTTCTACGGCGGCGTGATGGGGTCGTTTGCCTGCGAACGCTTCGGCACGGAGCGATTGCAGGGTGTAACACGAAACGAAATTGACGCGCGGTTCGAAATATTTCGGGAGATCTCGCATCTTGACTCCTCTGCGGTCTAAACCGGAACGCACCATCACAGCGCCGCGCGGTGTGCGGGACCTGCGCCTTGGCCGGCTTGGCGCAAGCCTTCCAGTCACCCCCCCCGATCCCAACCAGGTTCGACCGGCCGCGCGCGATGAGATCTACCAGGTGGTAATGGGCGCGGTATTGCTAGGATTCCTCGCGCTGATCCTCTGCTTCTCCCACGGGTATGTCTTGTTGTATGGCGACGCGGTGGCGCACCTGGGCATTGCACGGCGGATTCTCGATTCGCGCAATCCAGGGCTGGTGCAGTTTGGTAGTGTGTGGCTGCCGCTGCCGCACCTGCTGATGTTGCCCTTTGTGCACAAGCTGGAATGGTGGCAGAGCGGGCTGGCCGGCGCGTGGCCGTCGCTGGTCTGTTATGTGCTTGGGGTTGCAGGATTTTTTCGGCTCTGCCGGCGGATGCTTGTGCCCCGCTGGGCGTTGCTTGCCACCGCGTTTTACGCTCTCAATCCGAACCTACTGTATCTTTCCACCACGGCCATGACAGAGCCGATATTTCTTGCCCTGCTGATTTGGATCGTGCTGATGACGATGCAGTGCATCGACGCGATCCAGGCAAATCAACCGTCGCAGGTTGCCCGCAGGATGATCTGGCTCGGGCTGCTTATCTTTGCCGCAGTGTTCACCCGCTACGACGGATGGGTTCTTGGTGCGGCGGTATGGTGCATACTGGCTTGGCAACTTTGGCGCACCCAAGGACTGGGTCGTCGCGTGGCCCCGTCGTTTGCGTTATTTACCCTGCTGGCACTCGCCGGGCCGCTGCTATGGCTGGGTTACAACCAGCACTTCAGCCACGACCCGCTGGACTTTATGCGCGGCCCCTACTCCGCTCCCGCAATCGAGAAGAGAACTTCGCCGCCAGGATCGAAGCACTATCGCGGATGGCACAATCCGGGTTGGGCGCTGCTGTTTTATACTCGCGCGGCGCAGGTCGATGCGGCAGCGTGGGAGACAGGTTTTGCCCTGATGGCTGCTTCGTTGGCCGGGCTGTGGATTGCGTTCCAGCGGCGCATTGCACGCGCTTCGATGCTGCTATGGGTGCCGCTGCCGTTCTATGTCTATTCGGTTGCGTACGGTTCGGTGCCCATATTTATTCCCCAGCTTTATCCGCATTCGTTCTACAACACGCGCTATGGCATGGAACTGTTGCCCGCGCTGGCGCTATTTGCTTGTGTGGCAGCGGCCGCAATGGAGCAGCGCCTTGTGAAGACTGGCACTGCATCGTATCCGCCCAATGCCGCAGTGGGGATTTCGTCGCGACCGCTGTACCTGACCGCGCTCACGTTGGTGCTGTTGAACCCGTTGGCAATGGTCTACGGTACGGCGCTGCTCCAGCAATGCGCGAAGTGGATTGAGCGCCACCCAAGTAATTTGCTGGCAAACTACAGCCCGCCCCTGGTGCTGAAGGAGGCTCTGGTAAACTCCACCACGCGTGTGCCGTTTGAGCGCAATCTTGCGCTGGTGCTGGAGGACCTTCCGCCCGGCGCGTCCATCCTGATGCAGCAGTCAGACCACATCGGGGCCTTGCAGGACGCTGGAATCCCCTTGCGGCAGACCATCAACGAGAGTGACTACGACAGTTGGCACGCCGCACTGCAGGCGCCCGCGGACCATGCTGCCTTCGTAGTAGCACTGTCTGGCGACACGGTGTCAAAGGCAGTCGAGGAGCATCCCGAGGGTTTGCAGGAGTTGACGATTCTGTGCGGAACAGGCCAACCTTGCGCCCGCATCTACCAATCGGAACACTTCCCAGCCGCGGGTCCGGCGGGCGACAGGTAGTGCTACCATCGCTGCGAAGAGAAAATATCTATGATTGCAACCTTACCGATTAGCTTCAGTACGATTGAACAGATGGCGTTCTCGCAAGGCACCACCACACGTCTTCTGATGGCGTGTGCCATGGGCGGCCTGATTGGCGTGGAACGCGAGTGGCGGCACAAAGCATCGGGCCTGCGCACCAACATGCTGCTGTGCATGGGATGCGCTCTGTTTACGGTGCTTTCGGTCGTGCTGGCCGGCCCCGGGATTACAGATAAGAGCCGTGTGGCGTCGAATATTGTGCAGGGTATCGGCTTCCTGGGCGCGGGATTGATACTGCATACGCGTAGCCGAGTGTTGGGGCTCACCAGCGCGGCCACTGTGTTTGTCGTGGCGTCCATCGGCATGGCCTGCGGGGCAGGTCTCTACGTGGAGGCTGCAATCGCTACGGCGATTGTTCTGATAGCCCTGCGTTTCATTGGCTTGCTGGAAGCGCGATCGGGATGGAAGAGGTTCCCCATGCTCTACGAGGTGCGCGGACTCGATGAGAAGACAATGCTGGCAGCGATCCTGGTGGTGCTGGACCGAGAGCATCTGCGGCTGAATATCATGAAGAAAGAGAAGCTGGGCGAGTTGGAGCGGGTGACCTTCGCCATCTCCGCCAGCAGTGCACGGCATAAACATCTACTGGGCGAACTGGTGGCCAGCGATGCCACGGACAAGGTGGTTGCGTTCCGCGATGAAGAGGAGGATTGAGATCAACGCGAGCAGGCTGGTGTCCATCCCGTTTGTGAAAGCGCATGCGTGCGGCAACGACTTCCTGATTCTGGAGGAAACGGTCGCGGGAGGCGATCATGCCGCGCTGGCGCGCAAGCTGTGTTCGCGCAACACCAGCATTGGCGCGGATGGAATCGAGTTTATCGATCGCCAATCTGCCCGCCGCGATAACCTCGAATTCTTCCTGCGTCTCTTCAACGCCGATGGCAGCGAAGCAGAACTCTCCGGCAATGGGACGCGTTGCGTGGCGGCGTGGCTGGCGCACAGCGAGGGGCTGCGCGAGGCCGCGCTGGGTACGCAGGGCGGTGTGCGGCGCTGTCGCGTGATCCAGGCGAACGATCCCGTCTACCTGATTGAGAGCGAGATGGGCGTGCCTCACGTAATGCCGCGAACGATTGAAATTCCCGGCATAGGTGCGGTCGATGGCGCAATGGTCGACGTGGGAAATCCTCACTTCGTTCTCTTTGTGGATCGGGAGGACTTTGGTGCACACGGAAGCTCGTGGCAGCAACTCGGCGCCGCCATCAGCACCAGTCCTCTGTTTCCGCAGGGAACCAATGTGGAGTTTGTGCGGGTGCTTTCGGCGGATGAAATTACGTTTCGTATATACGAGCGCGGATGCGGCCCAACCATGTCTTCGGGCACTGGCACTTGCGCTTCGTCGGCGGCTGCAATGGTGTTGCGAGGCACGCATCGCGAGTTGACGGCGATTGCCGAGGGAGGATCGCAACGCACAGTGTGGCCAGCCAACGACGCGATAATGCAGCTCACCGGACCGGCGGAGATTGTCTGCCAGGGCAATGCGTTTCAAAGTGATCCAACCGCGGCGGTGACCATTTGAGTACTACAGCACATGCAAGCGTGAAACCAGCCGCATTGCGGCCCGGCGCCACCCTCGCTGTCCTGTCACCCGCCAGCGCCACCAAGCAGGATCTGGTGCAGGCGGGAATGGATTGCCTGCACAGGCTCGGCTATAAGACGGCGCTGATGCCGCACGCCCTGGATCGCGGGCCGCTCTACTACGCGGGGACGCTACAGCAGCGCGTCGCCGATCTTCATGCTGCATTCGCCGATCCGGCAATCGATGGAATCATCTGCACCCGCGGTGGGTGGGGATCGGCGGAGTTGTTGCCCCATCTGGATGCGGAGCTGGTCCGCGCCAACCCGAAGGTCTTCGTGGGATACAGCGATCACACCGCCCTTCACGTTTGGCTGGCGCGCCAGGCCGGACTGGTCACGTTTTATGGGCCAATGGTGGCGGCGGACTTTGCGCGAGCAGACGGGTACGATGCCGCAAGCTGGCAGCACGCGGTGGGTGGATCGCTGGCATGGTCGCTCAATGCAGGCGACGGGCTGCGAGTACTGCGCCCCGGAGTTGCCGAAGGAACGCTGACTGGTGGATGTCTTTCGATCCTTGCCGAGTCCCTGGGAACACCCTACGCCCTACTACCCGCAACTGCGGACGCCCCGCGAATTCTGTTTCTCGAAGACATTGGCACCAAGCCGTATCAGTGGGACCGCATGCTGCTGCATCTGCGTTACGCGGGCCTGCTGCAGCATGTCAGCGGCATCGTCTTCGGCGATATGAAGCAGTGTGTCGCGGATGAGGAGCAGCCGCTGCTACAGGCTGCAATTCTTCACGCGCTCGCTGATTTCGCGGGTCCCATTGCCATTGGGTTGCGATCTGGCCATGTGGACAAGCCGAACATTACCGTGCCGCTTGGCGTGCAGGTGCGGCTGGATTTACGCGATGCGAAGGTGCCGCGAATGGAGTTTCTGGAAGCGGCAACTAGCTCTTAGCTTCTAGCTGGAGGCTAAGAGCTGACGGCTATCAGCTGAGTCACGATGGAGATTATGCAGAGTTCTAAACACATTCATCTGATTGGAATCTGCGGCACCGCGATGGCCTCGCTTGCAGGCATGTTGCAGGCCCGTGGACACCGCATCACTGGCTCCGACGCGGCCGCCTATCCCCCCATGAGCGATGTGCTGGCCGAGTTGGGGATTCCGCTCCACCAGCCATACGCCGAGGCGAACCTGACACCGAAGCCGGACCTCGTCATCGTAGGCAACGCCATCTCGCGTGGCAACGTCGAGCTGGAGTTTGTTCTCGACACGCGCATTCCGTTTACTTCCATGGCGGCGGTGTTGCACGACGAGTTCCTCGCTGGGCGCGAGTCGCTTGTAGTCGCAGGCACGCATGGAAAAACCACCACCACCAGTATGCTTGCGTGGATCTATGAGGTAGCCTCCCGCACGCACGCGGAGTTTGCTCCGTCCTTCCTCATCGGAGGCGTGGCGGAGAACTTCGGCACCAGCTTCATGGTGCGCCCTGCCACCCAGCAAGTTCGCCAGCCCTTCATCCTCGAAGGCGATGAGTACGATACAGCCTTCTTCGACAAGGGCCCGAAGTTTCTCCATTACTTTCCCGACGCGGCGATCCTGACCCACGTCGAGTTCGACCACGCGGATATCTATGTAGACCTGCCGGCCGTGATGACGGCGTTCAAGCGTCTTGTGAACCTGATTCCGCGCCGCGGTCGGTTGGTGGCCTTCGACGGCAGCCAGAACGTCACCCAGTGCGTGTCTCATGCCTTCTGCGCAGTGGAGAGGTACGGTTTCAGCGCTGACTCGCAATGGCGACTGACAAACTTTCGTCAGCAGGGAACGCAGTCGCAATGGACGCTGCTGCGCAACGGTACTGTCTTTGCCGAGCTTCTCCTCCCCATGGCCGGAGAGCATAATGCGCTGAATGCGACGGCGGCGGCGGCCCTGGCTGCGGGACAGGGCGTTCCGGTGGCGGCGATTGTGGAGGCGCTGGCATCCTTCCGCTCGGTCAAGCGGCGGCTGGAAGTGCGCGCAGAGCTCAACGGCATCACCATCATCGACGACTTCGCGCACCATCCAACTGCTATCCGCGAGACGCTGCGAGCGCTGCGTTCGGCCTACCCCGGCCACCGTCTCTGGGCAATTCTGGAACCGCGGTCCAACACCCTCCGCCGCAATGTCTTTGAAGCCGATCTGGTGGAGAGCCTTGCCCTTGCAGATCGCAGTGTACTGGCTGCGGTCTTTAAATCGGAGGCAATCCCGCCAAACGAACGACTTCATCCGGAAAATGTAGTCGCTGCGTTGCGCGCGCGTGGTCTGCAGTCCGCAGTCTTTGCAGATGCGGACGCCATCGTCGCCGCCATTGCGCCGGAACTGCGTGCGGGCGATGTTGTGGCAATCCTCTCCAACGGTGGCTTCGGCGGAATCTACCAGAAGCTGCCTCAGGCGATCGCCAGGCTGCACTAACCTGCTGAACTGACCAGGACGGATTCGATCGCTTCGGCTACCCCATCGTCGCGGTTGGACGGCGCGATTCTCCAGCCGCTGCTTCGCGCAATCGTCTTCAGGTCCTCGGGTGCGTTGTCCATCAGCACCGCGCGACCGACCGCCTCCAGCATGGAGACATCGTTCCAGTTGTCGCCGATTGCCAGCATCTGTGCTGGGTCGATACTGCGCGCGCGGCCTATTGTTAGCAGCGCGGCGCCCTTGGAGCAGCCCGCGGGAAGTATGTCCAGAATACTCAGGTCGCGCGCTGGATATTCCGTGCGGTGCAGCGTGACCTGGTGCGGCATTGACTCCGATGCATGGCCGGAAACGACGACGCCGGGGAACTCCAGCAGGCGGGCCTCCGCGCGCGCCATCCGCTCCAGTGTGCCGCACAACATGGCCTGGATAGGCGGATCGTTGGGGTCGTCGAGCGAGCGTTCAATGGGATGCACCTGTTGAAGGTAGGGCTCGTTGGCGGCCATCCAGCGGCTGATGCTGGCTGTCAAATGGTCCAGCCGCTCCACCACCAGCGCGCCGCGGGAGTCTTCCCCATCGGGCTGCGTGCGGTCAAAAGTGAGAACGAAGGCGTTGCGGAAGTTCTGCTCCCCCTCGCCACGGATCGCTTCACACAGCCACAGGGCAGTGGCGTGCGGAAGGTGGGTGCGAGCCAGCAGCCGCGAGGGCACGGCTTCGCCGGATTGTCCTTCCTGCATACTGCTTCCTGCCGCGGCCCCCAGGGTGCGCGTCACCGTGCCGTTCGAACTGATCAGGATGGAGTTGTGCCGTAGGCCAAGCGGGCGCAGCACGCGCATGGCGTAGCTATGGCGGCGCCCCGTGGCAATCACCAGTTGGATGCCGCGCGCCTGTACGCCGTAGAGTGCGTCCAGGTTGCGCTGGCTCACGCGCCCGTCATCGCCCAGCAGCGTGCCGTCCATGTCGATTGCAATCAGGCGAATCGAGCGGTTGTGATCTTCTGCCGGCAAGTGGCCCTCGAGCCTTCAGTATAGTGCGTGGATGGAATGTCGTTGTGACGTATGACACACACTGCGTGGGGTATAGTTGCTATTCTGGATTGGATTCGATGGAACTAATACATAAACTCGAAGAACTGCGCAGCTCGCTCGGCAAGCTCGATTCGCTGATGGTGGCCTACTCCGGTGGCACGGACTCGGCCTATCTCGCCTACGAGGCGCACCGCTTGCTCGGCGAGCGAATGCTGTCTGTCATCGCCGACTCCCCTTCGCTGCCCCGTGCAGAGCTTTCTGCCGCTCTCGAATTCGCAGTGCAGCACAAAATCCCCGTACACATCCTCCAGACCCGCGAACTGGACGACCCCAACTACGCGCGCAACGACAGCAACCGCTGCTTCCACTGCAAGGACGAGCTCTTCACTCAGATGGAGGCCGCGCGGGTCGAGCTTGGCTTCGCCCACATCGCCTATGGCAGAAACCTCGACGACGACGGCGATCTGCGGCCCGGTCAAAGAGCGGCTGCCTTGCACAAGGCGCTGGCACCGCTGGCCGCCGCAAGGCTCACCAAGCTGGAGATACGCAGTCTGGCCCGAGAGGCCGGACTGAAGATAGCCGATAAGCCAGCCAGCGCATGCCTCTCCTCGCGCATCGAGTACGGGCGGACTGTAACGTCGGAGAACCTCAGCCAGGTGGAGCGCGCCGAAGAGGCCATGCACGCTCTCGGCTTCGCCCATGTGCGGGTCCGCCACCATGGAGAACTAGCCCGCGTGGAGATTGCGCGCGAAGACCTGCCCCGCGCTCTAACCCTGCCAATGCTCGACAGCATCACACAGGCGCTGCGTCCACTGGGTTTCGTCTACATTACACTGGACACTCAGGGCTACCGGACGGGATCGATGAACGACATGCTGCCGGTCTCGGCCATCACATCCGCGCATTAGCCATCCTTACAAACCGCCGGAACAGGTTAGATCTCCAGGAGAGAGAGTTTCATGCGCGTTGCCTATATTGACTGTTTTGCCGGGATCGCGGGCGATATGATGCTGGGCGCGCTGGTCGATGCCGGGGTTCCGGCGCAGGTGCTCACGGAAGCGGTCGCGGCGCTGGGCCTGGGGGCAAGCCTGCGCATCGAACGGGTGGACCGCAGTGGAATCGCATCCACCAAGGTCCACGTCTTCGAAGGGGACCACCTCGCCGATGCTCCCACTGCGCCGCAGCAGCAGCCAGCCGAACAACAGCCCCTGAAGGCCGCCGCCCACACTCATCAGCCCAAATCGCAGCATCTGCACAAGACTGGCCACACCCACGATCACGAACACGAGCATACCCACGCAGAGACTGACGCCCACGAGCACTCACACGAAGACCATTCGCATTCGCACGCGCATGGGCGCTCCCTCAGCGCCATCCGAAGGCTGATTCATGATGCGGCACTTCCCGATCCGGTCAAGAAGACCGCCATACGCGCCTTCGAACTTCTGGGCCACTCCGAGGCCAAAATCCACAACGTCCCAGTGGAAGATATCCACTTTCACGAAGTAGGCGCGGTGGACGCGATCGTCGATATAGTGGCGGCCAGCGCAGGCATCCACCACCTCAACATCGGCGCATGGTTCTGCTCGCCCATCAACGTGGGAGGCGGTACGGTGGTCTGCGCCCATGGAACCTTCCCCGTGCCCGCGCCAGCCACAGCCGACCTGCTGCGCGGACTGCCCACCTACTCAGCGCATCTGCAACAGGAGCTGGTAACGCCCACCGGAGCAGCGTTGTTGCGGGCCATCGATCCCACCTTCGGCCCGCAGCCGGCCATGCGCGTCGAACGCATCGGCTACGGCGCGGGTACGCGCAACTCCAAGGACTTTCCCAACGTCCTGCGCATCAGCGTCGGCGAGAGCAGCGATGCCTCGCAATCCCACTCCGCCAACTGCGATACCGTCACCGTCATGGAAACGGCGCTCGACGACCTGTCCCCGCAGGTCCTGGCCTATGTTGCAGAGACCGCGCTGGCACGCGGCGCGCTGGATGTGATGCTTACGCCTGTAATCATGAAGAAGGGCCGTCCCGGCACCGTGCTCACTGTGCTTTGCAATCCTGCCGACAGTGCGGCGCTGGAGCGGCTCATCTTGACAGAAACCAGCACCCTCGGCGTGCGCATCCGGCAGGAACGGCGTTCCTGCCTGCAGCGCAGGCACATTCCTGTGTCTACGGCCTACGGCGAGATTCGCATCAAGATCGGCTCACTCGGCAGCGAGACCATGAACGCCGCGCCCGAGTATGAGGACTGCCGCGCAGCAGCGTCTAAACATCACGTCGCCATCAAGCAGGTACAACAGGCGGCCATCGCTGCGTATCTGCGACCAGATACCGCGCAGGAAGGCGGATCGCAGACCACATGACATCCTCCGATCTACTCAAGCTGCTGGGCGAGGTGGAACGCGGCGTCCTCACGCCCCAGGCCGCATCCGAACGCCTTGCAACCCTGCCCTTCGAGGACCTCGGTCATGCACGGGTAGACCATCACCGCAGCCTTCGCACCGGATTGCCTGAAGTGGTCTTCGCCGCTGGCAAGACAGCGGAGCAGACAGTAGAGATCTTCACCAGCCTCGCTGGCGACGGCGTCGATGTCCTCGCCACGCGCTCCACTTCAGCCACCGCGCAGGCCATTCTGGCACGCCATCCCGCAGCGGTCTACAACGAAGTAGCACGCACCGTTGCGCTGCGCCAGTCGCCCAATCCACCTGCGGGCCTGGGACACGTCGCAGTCATCTGTGCGGGTACCAGCGACCTGCCCATCGCGGAGGAGGCGGCCGTAACCGCCGAGACATTCGGCGCGCGCGTCACCCGCCTCTACGATGTGGGAGTCGCCGGATTGCACCGTCTGCTCGCCGTGCGAGACGACCTCAAATCGGCCCACGCCATCATCGTCTGCGCCGGCATGGAGGGGGCGTTACCCTCGGTGGTGGGTGGTCTGGTCGCGGTGCCGGTCATCGCCGTTCCCACCTCGGTCGGCTACGGCGCATCGTTTGGCGGAGCAACAGCGCTGCTCGGTATGCTCAACTCCTGCAGCCCCAACGTCACCGTCGTCAACATCGACAACGGCTTTGGCGCGGCCTACACCGCGGTGCTCATCGCCCGCGCCTCTGCCCACGCGCATCCCGGTTGATAGTGTTATAGGAAAGAAACCGTTACTTCAGCATCTTGCCGAACTCCTCGGCAAAGACCGTATGCCGCATGTCGAAGCGTCCGCCGTTGTATTTATCCGGCCCCTTCAAGTGTCCGATGGCCAGCAGAGCCACCACCCAGCAGCTCATAGGCAGGCGCAACACCTCATGTACCTTCTCCTGCTCGAAGCCCTCCATCGGCGCGGTGTCATAACCCATCACCTCGGCCATCAGCATCATGTGCGTCGCGGCGATCATCACCATCTTGTTCAGCCAGCCGTGCATCTCGTCGGTGGAGAAATGCGAAAGGTAGTTGGGAACGCTGTTACGTGCTTGCGAGGCGTAGCCCTCCGGCATTCCGCCTTCGCGCCCCTGGTAGATCATGGTGTCCAGGTCCTTCCGCCATCCATCCGCGTCACCGCATGCCACGATCACCGCCGATGCCTCCTCCACCTTGCCCTGGTTGTACGAGGCGGCGCGCAGGCGCTTCTTCTGCTCTTCCGTCTGCACCACAATAAAGCGCCAGGGCTGCATGTTATAGCCGCTGGGAGCGCTCAATCCGGCCTCCAGTATCCGTTGCAGGTCCTCGGCTGGAATGGCGCTGCCGTCGAAGCTGGGCGTCGCCCGCCGTTCGCGAATCGCCTGGCTCAAAGTCTTCTCGTGCTTCGCTGTCTTCGCCGTCATCGCTCTATCTCATCCTGACCGTTCTTCCATCCCCGCTTGGCCGCCAGCTCAAAACCAACTTCAAACGACTCTCAAGATATCACTCCTCCCCATCTCCCCGCATAAAGAAGGCATTTGGAATGCCGGTCCGATCCCGGCCAGATTTCTGCTGCGGTGTTTCAAATAGAAATCAGCACGGCATCCCGGCACAAAACAAAACCTTCGTGCTCGGGCCGCGTCCTATACCCTAGTAGAGATGAACTATATCGCCACAATGCGTCACGCCCGGCTCTTCTGCTTTGTGGGATGCGGCCTATGGCTTGCCGGTGGCCTGGCGATCGCCCAATCCCCCACACTGCCTGCCATCCCGCCCACCGTCTCCCAACCGCCTGCGGCTCAGCAGCCCACTGCTGCCGCTGTTCCCGCCCAGCCCGCCATGCATCGCGCGCACATTGTCTATGCTCAGGGCCTCATTCAGGTCGTCGCAGACAACTCCAGCCTCAATCAGATCCTGCGCGACATCGCCCAGCAGACTGGCATGAAGATCACCGGTGGAGTCACAGAACAACGCGTCTTCGGCAACTACGGCCCAGGTGCGCCGTCCGGCATTTTGGCCAGCCTCCTGGACGGGACTGGCAGCAACATGCTGCTCCGCGAGAGCCCCGCCCATACACCCATCGAGCTGATTCTGTCGCCGCGCAGCGGTGGCCCCACGCCGCCCAGCCCCAGCTCGTTCGCTTCCGACGATCCAGCCCCAGCCATGCGCGATCAGCCTGCCTCGCAGAATCCTTCTACCAGCCTGCCCGGCCTGGCAACCCAGCAGCCCACGGCCCAGCAGACGCAGGACGATCTGCCTGGGTTGATCCGCCCCCCCGGCGCCGTTCCCATCTATGGGCCGGGTGCTGCCAATGCAGTCGCCGCGCCGCCAGCCAATAACACCAACCCCCAGTCGCCCAACGGCGTACTGACGCCGCAGCAGATCTTCCAGCAGTTGCAGCAATTGCAATCGCAGATGCCTCCCAAATAAACCTGCTAACCCGGGTGTCCCATTCTTTCGCACTCTTACGAAAGGGTGGGTTGCCTTTACCCTTGATTTGTCATTCCATAACGCAGCGCGGGAATCTGCTTCTGTTCTTGCCTGGTGCTGTTGTGGCATTGGCCGTGGTGGGCAAAGAATGCATCCAATTGGAGAGCAGGTCAGACGCCAGGGGTTCGAGACGTCAATCGTGTTGTCTTCCACGGCATAGAGCCCAACCAGACGCCTGCCGCATGGGTCACATTGTTATCGGTAGTTCGGGCCAGGCGGCATGCAGATTACAAAAATCATTGAGGTGTGCATGAACCGCAAGCAGACAAACAGACGGCTACGTCCTATTCTGTGCCATGGGTTGGGCTACGCTGCGGGGGTGCTGTTGTTGCTGGCCCAGGTTGCAGCGGCCCATGCGTCCGTGGCCCTGCTGATGGAAGAGCCCTACGGCAAATTTGGGGCCATGAACCCTACCGGCCACTCTGCCATATATCTGAACCATATCTGCGCAGCATCCCCCACAGAGCTCCGCACATGTCAGCCGGGAGAGTCTGGCGTGGTCATCAGCCGCTACCACAAGGTCGCCGGTCTGGACTGGGTTGCGATTCCTCTGATTCCCTATCTCTATGCAGTCGAGGACGTGACTCAGGTGCCGCAATCGGTGGACCAGACTCAGGTCGACGCGCTGCGCGATGCCTATCGCAGAAAATATCTGCTGGAGCTGGCTCCCAATGCCAGTCACGGAAAGACCCCCAAGGGCGAGTGGACGCAGTTGGTGGGAGAGTCTTACGACCGCACCATCCACGGTTTTGAGGTTGTGAGCTCTTCCGAAGAAGACGAGCGCTTCATCGCACTGTTCAACGACCGGAAAAACACTGGGCACTTCAATATTTTTGTCCACAACTGCGCTGATTTTTCGCGTTCCGTGCTCAACATCTATCTGCCCAATGCAATCCATCGCAGCATCGTGGCGGATCTAGGAATGACCTCGCCGAAGCAGGTGGCGCACTCACTGGTGCAGTACGGCACGAAGCATCCTGAGCTGGAGATGTCCGCCTTCGTGATTCCCCAGGTTCCAGGGGCCATCAAGCGCAGCAAGCCGGTCAAGGGCGTGGCGGAGTCGCTGATAAAGAGCAAGAAATACATGCTGCCACTGGCGATTCTGACCCCGGAATTGACCGGCAGCGCGGTGGTGGCTTACCTAGCCAAGGGCAGGATGGAGTTGCCCAAAAACGCCTTGGTCTTCAACGTGAACGATAACGTGATGGAGCCGGGAGATCCCGTGCCGGTACAGGCAACCAACACAGACCCGGACAGAACACCCCTCTCTTCGTCTCCGCCTGTCGCTGTATCCATTCCCGCGCCCGCTCCCAATGCTGCAACCGGTGCCACGCCTGCAGCACTGGCGACGCCTTTGCCTGCCGCCCCAGTTACGCTTCCCTAGCGCCTCTGACTGCGCGCAATCGCTGCCTTGGCTTCGTTGTCGCCATCGCGCTTGCGTTCGGCGGCTCGCTTGTCCCACTGCTGTTTGCCCTTGGCCAGTGCCAGTTCGCACTTCACCCGCCCGCGACGAAAATAAAGTCGTGTCGGAATCAGAGTGAAGCCCTTCTGCCGAGTCGCTATCTCCAGCTTGTGTACTTCGCGCTTATGCAGCAACAGCTTCCGCGTCCGCAACGACTCGTGGTTCATCGCGTTGCCATGGGAGAAGGGACCTATATGCGCATTCAGCAGGAAGCATTCGCCGTCCTTCAGCAATCCATACGCGTCCTTCAGGTTGGCTTTGCCCTCGCGGATGCTCTTCACCTCGGTGCCGCGCAATGCAACGCCTGCCTCAAAGCGGTCGAACAGCTCGTAGTGGAAGCTGGCGGACCGGTTGAACGCGGCGTCGCGCATACCCGCCGCCACGGGGTCGCGGTCCTTCGCCTTCACCGCCGCCTTCGGCTGTGCAGCAATCGTCGGATTGGACAAAGATCGGGGCATGGGCTCGCTACTGCAACCTGCGACTCGCAACTAACATCCGCGCAGGTCGGAACATCTCAGTTTAACATGCAACACTTTCCGTCTCACCTGTCCGCACTCGCAACGTCTAACCTACACCCGGCATCCGCAACACGTCTTTTTTGTATCGGGAATACGATTGCAAGACAGGTAAAATGGGGCATAAGTTCAAAAGGCCGAACGCGTTCCGAATGCTATACTCGCCAAAGTCCCAGCAGTCCAATCCCTGCGCCAGTCGTGCATCTATCTCGACTCCGCGCGATACATTCCGGTACGCATCTCGTATGTATCGGCCCGACCAAATTCAGCTTCACCACGCAAATCAGAACATCGGCGCAAAGAAAGCAACCAGCATCGGCATGACACGCAGGAACCCAACCTTGCTCCCCAAACTCTCTCGCTGCTTCCCTCGCGGTTGCACCGCTCCGCTTCTCCTCCTGTTGACGGCATTCGCTTTTAACCTCTCCGCGCACGCGCAGTCAGCCAGCGGCTGGAACAAGCGCGGCCAGGCTGCCGAGATCAAGCAGGACTACGACGCCGCATACGAGGACTACCTCAAGGCCCACCAGAAGAACCCGGGCGACCTGCGCTACCGGGAGCGCCTCGATCGCATGCGCTTCCAGGCAGCCGCCGTCCATGTGGACCGCGGTCGCGTCATGCGCCAGAGCGGTGACATCGCCGGAGCGCTCAACCAGTTCACCCGCGCCCTGCAGATCGATCCCGGCAACGAGGCCGCCGCCCAGGAGATCCAGATCACCCGCAGTCAGGACCAGGCTCCCAGTGCCTCCAACGCGCCGGCGGGATACAGCGACACCAACTCCCAGCTGCTCGATATTGCCGGCATCTCCGCGCCCATCGAACTCAAGCCTGTCTCCGAAGACCCCATCACACTGCACATGGTGGAGGACAGCAAGGTCATCTATCAGGCCATCGGCAAAATGGCCGGCCTCAACGTCCTCTTCGATCCCGACTATACCTCCAAGCGCATCCCCATCGATCTCACCAACGTCAGCCTCAGCGACGCGCTCCGTATCGTAGGAGCCATCTCCGGCACCTTCTTCAAGCCGGTCACCGCAGACACCATCTTCGTCGCCACAAACAGTACCTCCAAACACCACGACCTCGACGATCTGGCCGTGCAGACCTTCTTCCTCACCAACGCCGCACTGCAGGCAGACGCAAACGAGATCGTCACCGCGCTGCGCAACGTGCTCTCCCCGGACGACAAGGTCTACCTCGTCGCCTCGCAAAACGCCATCGTCATGCGCGCTCCGTCCGATCATCTTGTGCTGGCTGAAAAGCTCCTCAACGACCTCGACCGCACCAAGGCCGAAGTGGTCGTCGATGTCGCCATCCTGGAGGTCAATAAGGATAAAATCCGCAACCTCGGCATCAGCCTGCCCCAGTCCTTCGGCATCACTCCTCAGGCCAATGGCAGCACCACGGCCTCCACCACCGCCGGAACCACAGGCACCACCGGTACCACCAGCAACGGTGCCTTCACCCTCAACACCCTTGCCAATATGAACGCCACCAACTTCGCCGTCACCATTGGCGGAGGCACCCTCAACGCCCTGCTCAGCGACACCGACACCAAGGTCCTGCAGAACCCCAGCATTCGAGCCTCCGACGGCCAGACCGCCACCATGAAGATCGGCTCCCGTATCCCCGTCGCCACAGGTTCCTACTCCGCCGGTGCCGCCACCGGCATCACCGCCGGCATCGGCGTGCAGACCCAGTTCACTTACATCGATATTGGCGTCAACATCGATATGACCCCAACCATTCATCTCGACCGCGAGATCTCCCTCAAGCTCTCCGTCGAGGTCTCCACCGAAGCCGGTGCGGTCACCATCTCCGGCATCACGGAACCCATCATCGGGCAGCGCTCCGACAAGACCGTCATCCAGCTCAAGGACGGTGAACCTTGCATGCTCGCCGGCATCCTCACCAAGCTGGATAACTACAGCAACAGCGGTACCCCCGGCCTCTCGCAAATCCCCCTCATCAAATATCTCTTCGGCACCATCAACAAGGAGAACCAGGATGACGAGGTCGTCTTCATTCTGATCCCACACATCGTGCGCGAATCCGTCCTCACCAAACTCAACACGCGCGCCATCGGCACCGGCACGGGCACATCCATCGAACTGCGCAAAGCGCCGGCCAGCGAACTCGCCGCGCTCAGCGCCACCCCGGCAGGCCCCGCGCCGGCCTCCAATACCACCGCAGCCAACGCAGCCGCCGCCATGGTGCAGCAGATGAAGCAGCAGGCCATGCCGCCCGCGCCCGCTGGCAACCCCCCGGCCCGGACAACCGCCGCCCCCGCCGTCACAGGTCCGCCGGTCACCCTCATGATGCTTCCGCTCAATATCACGCAGACCGTCGGCAGTACCTTCCAGGCCTCGATCTATCTCACCGGTGCCCACGATGTCTTCTCCGTCCCGCTCGAGGTCCAGTTCGATCCCAAGATCCTGCAACTGGTAAACGTCGACGCCGGAGGTCTATTGGGTGGCGACGGACAGCCGGTGGCACTCGTCCACCGCGACGAAGGCAATGGCATGGTCACCATCTCCGCCACTCGACCGCCCGGCGTCCCTGGGGTCAATGGCGAGGGACAGGTCTGCATCCTCACCTTCAAGACGCTCGCCGCCGGCGACTCCAATATCGCCCTCGTCAAGGTGGCCGCCAGAAACAGCCTGCAGGCCAGCCTGCCCGCCTCAGGCGCGCAGCAAACCGTCGTCCATGTGAAGTGAGGTTCAAGGTGCTGGGTTCGAGGTTCAAGGTGAGAGGCACCTGGTAATGAGAAAAAGTTCAGGGAACAAAGTACAAGGTTCTAATCGCAGGTTCCGAGGCACTCGCCTCGAACCTGGCACCTTGAACCTTGTACCTGGAACCTGGTTTCCTGAGTCAGGCCTTACCCTCGTCGAACTCATCATCTGTGTCACCATCGTCTCCATTCTCGCCTGCGCCGCACTGCCCGTCGCCCGCTTTCAGGTCAAGCGCGAAAAGGAACGCGAGCTGCGCCGTGACCTGTGGGAGATGCGCGACGCCATCGACAAGTACAAGGACGCCGCGGACCGCGGTGGCATCCAGATCAAGCTCGATAGCGATGGCTATCCCCCCGACCTGCAAACCCTCGTCGATGGAGTCGACGTCAAGGAAAAGAAAGTCCGCTTTCTGCGCTCCATCCCCATCGACCCCATGACCAAGAATACCGACTGGGGCATGCGCTCCAACCAGGACGACGCAGACGCCGACTCCTGGGGCAGTCAGAATCTCTTCGACGTTTACACTAAGAGCCAGGACACCGCGCTCGACGGCTCAAAATACGACACATGGTAAATCTCCGCAAAATCCGTGTGCCCCATCCTTTCATGTTCTATCGGAAAGCGGGGTCTCCTGTGAGCGATCCTTGCTCGCTGGGGTGCAAAGGGTGGGGTGCCTCTCTGCCACCTAATAACACCACGATTCGTATCTCCAACCTCGAACCTCGTACCTCGCACCTAGTTCCTAGAACCTCGTACCTGGTACCTTGTACCTCGGAAAATGGCTTCACCCTCCTCGAACTCATGATCGTCATGGCCATCATCGCCACTCTGGCCGCCATGGCCATCCCCGCCTTCACCCGCAACGTGGTCGCCGCCAAGGAGGCCGTGCTCCGCGAAGACCTCCAGGTCATGCGCACCGCCATCGGCTCCTACACCGTAGACAAGCAGAAGGCCCCCCAGTCCCTGGACGACCTGGTCAGCGGAGGCTACCTCAAGGCCATCCCCAAAGACCCTATCACCGGACGCACCGACACCTGGGTCACTAGCCAGTCAGACTCCCTTAGTTCGGTCGACCAGACAGACTCCGGCGGCGTCGACGACGTTCACTCCGGCGCGCAGGTCACCGCAACCGACGGCTCCTCCTACAACACCTGGTAGCAGGAGCGCGCCCGCGCCTCACCTGTCTCAGAAGAGTTCAGCGTGGGAACCGAGACGAACAAAGCGCAACGTGCTTTCATCTGGCTTCTTATAAATCAGTAGCAGGTCGGGCTTTAGGTGGCATTCGCGATGCCTGGTATATTCACCCGATAAAAAATGATCGCGATACTTGTCGGCCAAAGCGATGTCGCCTGCCAACTGGTTCCCAATTTGCTCCAGCAAAGGCGCAAGGTCGCGATGCCTCGGTGTGGAAAGCGCCTTCTTATAATCCCGTTTAAAGGCATTGGTCCACTCAATCGTTCGCATTGAGCTCTGTCATCATTGCCGACACGCTCGAAGCTCTGGACACTTCGCCTCGGTCGCCTGCCCGCATGGCTGCGACGGTCTGGGCATTGGGAACACGTATCTCGAATGGAAGCGCCTTCTCTACCGCGATGCGCGTGAGTAGGAGCCGCACAGCATCCGAGAGACTCAGACCCATCTCGTCCAGTGTGTCGGAGGCAAGTGTCTTCAAGTCTTGATCGACGCGAATGTGAATCATTGTGGTAAGTGGACTAGCCATGTATCGAATGTATCTCAAATGAGATACGAAGTCTACCATCACTTTGTTCGTCCCGTCCCCCCGAAGATTCATGGCAAGCCCTAACGCCGCACAACAAAATGGCGCATACTACGTCTAATAGAGTGCGGAGCCGCGTCCGTTCGCAGGCAGCGCGTCCCCACCGGAGAATACTTATGCGTCCTGCAACCCGCTTCGGTCTCGCCTCCCTGCTTGGCGTCGCCCTGCTTGCAGCCGCTGCCGGGGCCAACGCGCAGCAACCTTCCACCACCCCCGCGGATTCCTCCACCACTCCTCCGGTCGCCACCACTCCGCCCGCAGCTCCGGCAGACACCTCCGCCAAGTCGGACAACAAGCCCGACAGCAAAGCAGACACAGACTCCAACAAGCCGCCTGCCGCCAAAACCACCGCCCAGACAGACGCTATTCCCTCCCCCGGCGAGGCCCTCGACCCGCACATCAAGAAGGGTAGCGAAGATGACGTGGACGCCATCGGCACGCGCAACCTGGGCGGACGCGGCCTGGGCAACTGGTACTCCGTCAACGGTGAGATCGGCATGGGCAAGCAGTACTCCATGGAGATAGAGAAGTCCGCCCATATGGTCACAGACCCGGTGGTCGCCGAGTACGTCAACCGCATCGGTCAGAACATCGTCAAGAACTCCGACTGCAAGGTCCCCTTTACCATCAAGGTCATCGACTCCGATGAGATCAACGCCATGGCCCTCCCAGGCGGATTCTTCTACGTCAACTCCGGCCTGATTATGGCGGCCGACGAGGAGGCCGAACTGGCGGGTGTCATGGCCCACGAGATCGCGCACGTCTGTGCACACCACATTGCACGCCAGATGACTCGCATGAACTACGCACAGATCGCCTCGGTCCCGCTCATCATCTTTACCCAAGGGAGCTGGACCGGCTACGGCATATACGAGGCCTCGCAGCTCGCCATCCCCATCAGCTTCCTCGAGTTCTCCCGTGAGTTCGAGGCGGAGGCAGACTGGCTCGGCCTGCAGTACATGTACAAGTCAGGATACGATCCGCAGGCCTTCATCCAGTTCTTCGAGAAGCTGACCGCGCTGGAGAAGCACAAGCCGGGTACCCTGGCCAAGGTATTCAGCGACCACCCACAAACCCCTGACCGCATCGCCCACTCCGAACAGGAGATCGCTACCATCATGCCCTCGCGGCCCGATTACGTCGTCACCACGAGTGAGTTTGACGACGTCAAGGGACGCCTCGCCCGCATCGAGAACAAGCGCAAGCTCAACGATAAGGGCAACGGAAACACCCCCACCCTGCGCCGCGTCGGTGGCACCAACAACGACCCCAACTCCACTGGTGGAACCTCCACCACCGACGACCGCCCAACCCTCGGTCGCCGCGACTAGCCGCCTTATTCGGTCGTCATTCTGGCGTAGCCAGAATCTCCGTATTTGCTCTTGCTTTTTTGTTTGTCATTCCCGCAGGGAATCTGCTTCTACCCTTCCCTGTCCCCTGTCCCCTGGTCCCTGGTCCCTGGTCCCTGGTCCCTGGTCCCTGGTCCCTGGTCCCTGTTTTGTTGTCAAGGCCCTCGACCCCCCAAAATCCTCGTAAACAACTCAATCAAAACCACTTAAAAGTTGAAAATAGTTGGCATACTAGTTATGCTCCATCCGCTATAATTAAAGTAGTGGAGAAGAGAAAGAGAAGCCCAGCGGGTGTGCTGCGCTTCTCTCCTGCGCGAGAAACGCATGGATAACCTGTTCTCTTTCTAATACTTGGCTGTAACTTATATCGAATGAATACTTTGCAGCTAATATCTTGTAAAGTTATGATTCTGGATATTTTAGCTTGAGGGGGGGGGTACCCCTGAACCGATACGAAGGTAGAGTCAATTGCACAATGTATTCCACTTGCCCTATGCCGTCACAGCCCCTTAACCGATCTATCCAAAGGATCACTACAATAACCTCATGAAGACGCAGAAAACAG
>CAIZFH010000246.1 GCA_903932155.1 uncultured Granulicella sp.
CAACTGGCCATCCAGAGCAAGACGAGCCGCACATTGTTGGCGCGGGCGGCTTCAATCTGATAGTCGATCATCGAGAAGTCGAACTTGCCCTCTTCGGGTTCAACCAGATCCCAGGATACAACCGTGAGGATGGTGTTGAAATTCGCCTGCGCCAGGCGCGCAATCGTGGCCTTGGTGGCTTCGCGGTCGGACGAGGCGGTATTGGATAGTTCGCCCGCAAGGCAGATGAAGGGGTGTCCATCCACAATCAGCTTGGTCATCCCATCGCGCTTCTCCAAGTGGGGTATGTCCTTGAGGCTGACTCTGACTGGCGGCTTGCTCTCAACTACTGCTGCTTGCAGATTCACTGTCATGAATAGGACGCACAGGGCCGAAACCACAAAAGATGCTAAACGATATTTCCGTGACATGGTTTGATTCTCCGTATTGTTTCCAGGTTTGAATCTGGATTTGTAGGTCATGAGGCGATTTCCACCAGGGAGGCGAAGTCCGGCTGGCGAGACTACTGAGTCAACTTCAACCGCAATTTTCATTCCGTTTGCCCAACTACGAGACAATATACCCTCGAGTGTTCGGCTCGCCAACATTTTCGTGGTGGCTTCAACACAATCGCTAATATGGTGTGTCGCCCATCACATTACGCAATCGGCGTCTCTACTGGCGATTCTTCGAGACAATGGGGCTAGGCACCAAACACTGTCACGCCAACCAGAACCTTTGCATTGCATAATTGAGTGTTATCCGAAAGGCCCCGCTATGGCGCGTTCCAACCTGACCATCCTATTGACGCTGATCGTTTGCAGCAGTCTGCCCTTGCATGCGCAAACAGTTGCTACCCCAGTTGCGATCTCAGCGACCTCAGGGTTGCATCCCAATCTCCTTGGACAGGTCGACAGGCCGTTGCGGTACCACCCGGAGAACGGAGATCTCGTCATCGAAGACGGACCAGAGTTCTTCAACCGGTCGCTTTATGGAGGCAATACGGCCTTTCGCGTCGATGGCGGAGATAAGCCGGAGTTCGTCCTGTATCTGCCGGGGCGAGGTGGCAATCTGCGGTTCGGCATCAAGTCTGGTAGCAATGCGATTTGGCTCAAAGATGCACACCATATCGTTACGCACTATAGACCCGGCGAGCTTATCTATACCGTCCAGGATCCAGCCTTCGGAGCAAATGCCGTGGTTACGCTCCAGGTTTTGGCCTATGCCAATACAGAAGGTCTGATTGTGCGCGCGCAAGCGAAAAATGTTGCCCATGGCGCAGAACTGATCTGGGCCTTTGGCGGAGTCAACGGCCAGCGTGGTTCGAGAGATGGCGACATCGGTACCGAAAGAGTCCCGATCAGCCAGTACTTCCAGTTTCAGCCCTCTTTCGCCGATGACAACGCGTTTACGCCCGGCGCGGAGGGGTTCACGTTGAAGAGTTCCCACGCAACCATCGTTGGTGTCACGCCCATAGGCACTCACGAGCACATCGCCGATGCTGATTCATGGAACGACTTGACAGCGCTTCTTTCAGATACAGCTACCGCACCCAAGCGCCAGATCGTAGTTGGACATGCGACTTTGTCGGCAGATCATCCGCTGCTGCTCTCGTTGCAGAGAGTCGACGACGGATCGACCGCAGCGCCAGACCTGAATATCTATCAGGAAGTAACCACACGCAAAACGGGCGCTCCCCCAAAGCCCAAGTCTGCAACTCTTTTGCCTGCTTTTAGCCGATCAAAGTTACCTGAACAATTTGCAGCAACGGAAAAACATTTCGACGACTTAAGATCGAAGGTCCGCATCCAGACGCCGGATCCCTATCTCGATGCCGCCATGGGCGCTCTGAATGTTGCCGCGGACGCCCTATGGGACACGGATCAGCACGCCATCATGCACGGTGCAATCGCTTGGCGGACAAAGCTGCTCGGCTGGCGCGGTCCCTACGTGCTAGACGAACTCGGCTGGCACGACCGGGCTCAGGAGAACTTCCAGACCTGGTTTCCCAACCAAAATACGGAGCCCATCCCGCCTGTCCTCCCGCCGCCCGACCCCAAGGCGAACCTCGCGCGCAACGAGCCTGCCCTCCATTCCAACGGCGATCTGTCCGGTTCGCACTACGACATGAATATGGTCTTTATCGACGCGCTGTTTCGCCACCTGCTGTGGACCGGAGACACAGCCTTCGCGCGTGAAGCATGGCCTGTGATCCAGCGTCACATCGCATGGGAGAAGCGTCTCTTCCGCCGCGAATACGGTCCCGATAAGCTGCCGCTCTACGAGGCCTACGCCACCCTCTGGGCCAGCGACGATCTCTACTATAACGGCGGCGGATGCGCCTATGCTTCCGCCTACAACGTCTACGCCAATCGCATGGCAGCGCGTATCGCCGTCCTTGTTGGGCAAGACCCCACACCCTACAGCGATGAAGCCAACCAAATCGAAAAGGCGATGCGCACTCTGTTGTGGCTGCCCGACCAAGGTACCTTCGCTGAATATAAGGACGTGCTTGGCAATCAACTCGTCCATGCCGATTACGGACTCTGGAATTTCTATCACACCGTGGACGAGGAGGCTGTTTCCCCGCGCGAGGCCTGGCAGATGGGGGCTGCTCTCCAGTCCCATCTGCGCCCCATTCCCGTCATGGGCACGGGGGTTCCGAAGGACGCGCCCTATCACGTCTTCTCCGAAACGGATTGGATGCCTTATTCCTGGTCCATCAACAATGTCGTGATGGACGAAAACATGCACACCGCGCTCGCACTATGGCAGGCCGGCCACGCAGACGATGCCTACGCACTCGCCAAGGGCGCACTGCTCGCCAGCATGTATATGGGAATATCGCCGGGCAACGTCGGCACCATGGATCTATACGATGTATATCGCCGCGAAAGTCAGCGCGACTTCGGCGATAGCGCAGGCACCATGTCGCGGGCAATCGTCGAAGGACTCTTCGGAGTTCATCCGGATGCGCTTGCCAAAACCCTCACCATCTCACCAGGGTTTCCCAAAAATTGGATGCACGCGCGGTTGAACCACCCGGACGTTGGCGTCGATTTCGTACGCAAGGAACGAGTCGACACATGGGAGATTACCCAGACAGGACATCGCTTCCAGACACTGACGCTGCGCATTCCAGCAGCATTCACGGGCGTCACCAGCGTGCAGGTCAACGGCGAAAATGCTAAATGGCGCGCCGATCCCGACGCGGTGGGCCTGCCTGTGCTGCAGGTTGTAACTAAAGCGAGCTCAAGCACCCACATCCGGATAACCTGGTCGGGCGTTCAAATTAACCCCGAAACAATAGCTGCGGCCACGCCGGGACAATCCCAGGAAGATTTCCGCCAGATGTCGCGCGGCACCTTTTCTTGGTGGGCCATAACACCGAAGCCCGCGCCTCAAGTGCAGCAGGCAGCAAAGCCCTTTGACTGGCAGATAGAGCAGCCCGCCGCCAGCCTTGAAAGTGTCGACCTGACTCGCTGGTTCAACGATCGCGTCAGCGCGATCTTCGCGCCGGGCAAATATCTCGCGCCACGTTCACCCGGCGTCAGCCTGGAACTGCCCTCGCAGGGAGCGGGCGCATGGGCCGGCCATCTCACCACACTGCCAGTCATCGACGACAGTGGCTTGCGCAAGATAGCCGGCGATCATGGCGGCAAACTCACCATGACCAACGGAATCTTCTTTTCCACGCCCTCTGTGCCTCAGGCAAACAACATCGTCTTTACCTCACAATGGGACAACTATCCCCATGACGTGACGATCCCCATCAACGGCCATGCGAAGCATGTCTATTTCCTCATGGCCGGCTCTACGAATTTCATGCAAAGCCGCATGGATAACGGAGAAGTGGTGGTCACCTATACTGACGGCAGTTCAACTCACCTGGCACTTAGAAACCCTGAGACGTGGTGGCCCATCGACCAGGACTACTTCATCGACGACTTTCAGTTTCCGCTGGAGGGCGCTTTGCCACCGCGCGTCGATCTGAGGACAGGAAATATTCGACTGCTCAACCTCGCCACATTCAAAGGAAAAGGCCGCGAAGTTCCCGGTGGAGCTGCTACCGTGCTGGATCTGGCGCTGGACCCTGCAAAGCAACTGCAAAGCCTCACCGTGCGCACCCTGTGCAACGATGTCGTCATCGGGCTGATGAGTGCCACGCTCCAACGTCCCTGACGTGGTGAACATCGGGTTCACTCTATGGGTAGTCCAGGCCGCAATCCATTCCAAACAAGTCCGATCTGCGGCCCAACCCGGACAATCATAAAGAAGAAAGATGACTGCTGGTGACGATCCAATTTTGCCTAATCACTTAGATTGACTTGCAAACCATCCCTGGAACCATGAGAATTCCCACGACGGAATAAAGGCCAGATAGGACACCCATGAAAACGAATTGGAACCTCGCGCCAATGCTTGTACTGGCGCTCACGCTGATTGGCGCAAACTTCACCGTGGCCGCACAGTCCGGTGCCCGGCCCACTGCTTCTCCGCACAGGCCGCAAGGCCCATGTGATGTCTACGCCACCGCCGGCGATCCCTGCGTTGCTGCACACAGCACCACGCGCGCGCTGTACGCAAGCTACAACGGCCCGCTCTACCAGGTGCTGCGCCAGTCGGACCGCAAGACCCTGGACATTGGTGTCGTCCAGCCCAAGAGCTCCGACGCGGGTGGATATGCCAACGCGGCCGCGCAGGACGCCTTCTGCGCCAACACATACTGTTGGATCGCCACCATCTACGACCAGTCCGGCAAGCACAATCATCTCACCCAGCCGCCGCGTGGCGGATTCAGCGGCCCGGCCATGGGTGGCTACGATAACATCCCGGTCGCCGACATGGCGCCCATTACCGTGCAGGGCCACAAGGTGTACGGCGTCTTCATTGAACCAGGAATGGGCCTCCGCATAGACGATGCCAAGGGCACTGCGGTAGACGACCAGGCGGAGGGTCAATACTGGGTCATTAACGGCCAGCACTTCAATGCGGGCTGCTGCTTCGACTATGGCAACGCAGAGACGGACAGCCGCGACGACGGCAACGGCACCATGGAAACCGCCTACTACGGCAACTCCACCGGCTGGTATCACGGCAACCCTCCCGGCCCGTGGATCATGACCGATCAGGAGAACAATCTCGTCGGCTGTGCGAACTCGGATGCGTCCAAACTCTGCAACCTGCCCAACATCCCCTGGCGGTTCGTAACCGCGATGGCCAAGGGTGAACCGCACCACTGGACCACCCTGGGCGGCGATGCGCAGCGGGGCTCGCTGTCGGTGATGTTCGACGGCCCGCGTATCAACCCTACCTACGACCCGATGCGCAAACAGGGAGCCATCCTGCTGGGCAATGGAGGCGACAACAGCAACGGCTCGCAGGGCACCTTCTATGAAGGCGCGATGACGGCCGCAGGCACCTTCCCGACGGACGCAACCGATCAACTGGTGCAAGCTAACATCGCGGCTGCAAAGTACGATGTGCAGCCATTGAGCCTGGCGCCGGCGTCGGCAACGGCCACGCCGCCGGGATCGCAGACTTTCTCGCCGGGGTCTTCGCAGAACACGATAGTGACGTTTACGAATACCACGGGAGCGCCCGCAGTGGGCGTCAAACTGAGCATCTCCGCGCCCAAGGGGTGGATCACTGTGGCCTCAGGCCCAACCGCCTTCGCTGGCCCAGTCGCGCTGGGTGCAAGCGTGAACGCAACCTTCAAAGTTACCTCGGCACCTGCGGCCTTCAACGGCGACCTGGTCGGCAATGCTGTGTGGACGAGTGGCGGAAAGCAGTCCATAGCGACGACGGCCGAGAAGGTGCGGAACGTCAGCCCAATCAAGATCAACGAGTTCCGCATTAGTACCAGTATTCTCGCCGACCCGACGAACTCGTTCATCGAGCTTTACAACGCCGGATCCCATAACGTCGACATCTCCAACTGGGCCCTCACTGAACACCCGACGCAGCAGGCAATTTTCTCGACGGTGAAGATCCCGGGTGGAACGAGGCTTCCGGCGAACGGCTTCTACGTGCTCGGCCTCTCCAACTCCGGGCTCGCCGTTCCGGCGCGCGCAGGCAATTCCACCATTTTCGTCAGAAGCACGACCGGCATGACGGCTGGCGATTCGATCAGCATCGACACCGGCGCAAATGTGGAGACGCGCAAGATCGCAAGCATCGGAACGCAGGCAGGCAACACTACGACCCTATGGCAGCCACTTCCCGACGGCCCCGTCATTACGGTCCCCGCCGGCTCAACCAGCGTGCCAGTAACGAGCGTCGCCGGTTTCGCGGTCGGCGACAAGATCGCACTCGGCTACGGAGGCTCCTACCCATCCGTAGCCGGAAGCACGGAGCGGTACGAGGTAGCCACGGTTACCGCGGTCGGCAAGCAGGGCACGCAAGCCACCCTGGGGGCGGAGGCACTCGCCGGTTCGACCAATATCAAGGTAACGTCCGTTGCCAACATCTCCGTCGGTGACAAGATCAGGTTGGACATCGACAGCGTCGGCCACGGGATCGAGACCGTCACAGTCACGAAGGTCGGCACGCAGTCGAGCCGCGCGCCACTGGCTCCGGGCACGGGCCTCGACCTGGCCGCCCCGTTACGTTTCAACCATGCGGCCAACATGCCCTTCAGCGATCGAGGAACGGGGATCAGCTTCCAGCCGGCGACGGCCTTCGCCCACTTGAGCAACGAGCCCATCCAGGCACTCGGCACAGGCATTACGCTCGACAGCCCCCTGGTCCGCGAACACGCGATCAACGCAGTTGTACGCGACGGTGCAGTAACAACCGCTGGCTACCAGGGGACTGCTGCGCCCAGTCAGTGGTTCGGTGGCCCCGCCCTCTCTCCCGCCGCCGGCAACTTGGTGTTGCGGGACGCGGCTGGCTTGGTCGTCGACAGCCTCAACTATGGCCTGCTCGTCGATCCATGGGCCGCCGAGGGTTACCAGGCCGCCTCCGGTTCAGGGCAGGGTGGCTGCCGCGTGACTGCGCCCGGGCCCGGTAGAAGCGCGGGCCGCTTCCCCGACGGCGCAGATACGGACAGCAACTGCACCGATTTCCTCACGCAGACAGCATCCACCCTGGCAGTTGCCGCAGCCGCCGGCGCAACCAATATCAAAGTCGCCAGCGTGGCAGACTTTGATGCCGGCCAGACGATCATGATCGATACGGGCGCCAACCCCGAGACCGCCGTCATTGCGACGGTTGGCACGGCAGGTGCCAGCACGCTGGACACCGCTACCATCGTAGGCGCAACCGTTATCTCCGTCGCCAACACGATGGGCTTCAGCGCCGGCCAATCCGTCACCATCGACACCGGCGCAAACTCTGAGACAGCGGTAATTGCCGTTGCCGCCCGGAGAGGTGCCACCACAATCACCCTCGCTGCGCCGCTCAAGTCTGCGCATACCGCCGGCGCACAGGTCTCCGGCACCGGCATCACCCTCACTACAGCATTGACCCGCGCACATGCCGGCGGCGCGCAAATCGCCGGCAGCGTTCCACCCACGCCCGGCGCGCCCAACCAGTACTACAGGAGATCGCATTGAGGCTGCCCTGAAACTGAATCGTATGCTTCAGCGCATCCCGTTTTTCATGGCTATAGAGACACCCATGCACCGGTTTTGGCGGAGTTGAAAATGGCCTCGATGACAGCCATGTTCTTAATTCCCTCTTCAATCGGTACAGGGACTTCCGTGTCTTCCAGAATCGCCTTCGAAAAAGCATCGCCCTGCAATGTGTATTGATCGCAAACCGGAAAAGTCTCCGTCGTTATCCCACCGCCGGAGAGGTCGCTCCCATCGTCGATAAACAGGCGCGTCGGCCGATCGGGCGGCGCATTGCAGGGGATTTCAATCTCGATGCGCCCACGCGTGCCGTGGAAGTGAATGCGCTGGTACGGCACCAGTTGCGTACTGCATGTGAAGATGGACTGACCACCGGGGAAGTCGAGAATCGCCGAGGTGAGCCGGTCGGTATGCATCACGGGATCGCGGTCGATCAAGGACACGACCCGCGTTGGCTCTGCTCCAAAGGCATAGCGCGATGCGTGGATCATGTAGCAGCCGATGTCCATCAGGGCGCCGCCGCCGGTCTCGACCAGGTTGCGTATGTTGGCCGGATTGATGTTGAAGTATGTGAAGACACCGACGATGGAACGCAGCTCTCCGATGCGGCCCTCGCCCAACAGTTGACGCAGGCGAAGCCATTGGGGATGGCAGTCCACCATGAACGCCTCCCCAATCTTGACTCCTGTGCGCGCGTGTACGGCAAGCAGAGTCTCGGCCTCCGCAACCGTCATGCTGAGCGGCTTCTCGCACAGTACATGCTTCCCAGCCTCGGCGGCCTTGATCGTCCAGGGAACGTGAAGCTGATTGGGAAGCGGATTGTAGATCGCGTCGATATTGGGATCGGCCAGCAGTTCCTCGTACGACCCGTAGGCCGTGGGAATGCCATGCGCCGTCGCCGCCGCCCGGGCCTTTGCAATATCGCGCGATGCAATCGCGGCTATCGTGGTGTATTCGCCCTTCTGCATCGCAGGAAGGACTTTCTTGAGGCCGATATTGGCGGTGCTGAGTACTCCCCAGCGGAGTTTATTGACCATGCTCATAATGATACGATTCCCGCTATCAAAATTGGTTGCAGGAACCGTATCCTTATGCGCTGGGCTTGGATTTGGCGGGCATGGTCTCCCGCCGTATCCAGTCCGCTTCAGCGATGCTTGATAAACCCGCCGGTGTGAAGCTCCGCCATCGCCTGGCGAATCTCCTCCTGCGTATTCATCACAATCGGCCCATGCCACGCCACCGGCTCCTCAATCGGCTTGCCAGATACCAGCAGGAACCGGATGCCCTCCGGCCCAGCCTGCACCGTGATCTCGTCTCCGCGATCGAACAGCACCAGCGAATGGTTCGCCACATCGTACACCGGCACCGCATTGGGATCGACTGCCGATTCGGTCAACACGGCCTGCGGGTCCGATGCATCGCGGAATGTGCCCGAACCCGCGAAGACATATGCAAACGCATTGCGCGTTGTCTCCACCTGCAACCGTTTCCGCTTGCCTGGCGCAACCGAGACATCGATGTAGCTTGGGTCAGCCGCAACCCCTTCCACCGGCCCCTTCTTGCCCCAGAACTCCCCGCAGATAATTCGCACATGCGTCCCATCGTCCTCGGTCACCTCCGGGATCGCGCTCGACGGAATGTCCTGATATCGCGGGTCGGTCATCTTCAACGAGGAAGGCAGGTTCGCCCACAGCTGAAACCCATGCATCCGCCCCTGCGGATCGCCCTTCGGCATCTCCTGGTGCAGAATCCCGCTGCCCGCCGTCATCCACTGCACATCGCCCGCACCCATACTGCCGCGGTTGCCCAGGCTGTCGCCGTGTTCCACGCTTCCCACAAGAACATAGGTGATCGTCTCAATCCCACGGTGCGGATGCCAGGGAAATCCCTTCAGATAATCCGCCGGATTATTGTTGCGAAAATCGTCCAGCAGCAGGAACGGATCGAACTCCTTCGTCTTGCCGAATCCAAAGGCGCGTTCCAGCTTTACACCCGCGCCTTCCATCGTCGTTTTAGTCTGAATCACTTCTTTTACTGGTCGGAGTGACATACTCTTCCCCTTTCGCAGGATTCCCCTTCCCGCGCTCATTCTTCTGAGTGCAGTCGAAGCCAGAAATCCCCGCTCTCGCTCGGAGACCCTCACGCTTGTCATTCTGAGCAACGCGAAGAATCCCCGCATTTGCCTTCCCTGGCATCTAGTACCTGGTACCTGGCAACTTCCTTATGCTGCCTTTACAAACTGCACGTCCAGCGTGATGGTCACATCATCGCCCACCAGCACGCCGCCCGTCTCCAGCGCCGCATTCCAAACCAGGCCGAACTCCTTGCGGCTGATCTACGTCGTCGCCGATACCGCCACCCGCAGATTGCCCCATGGGTCCTTCGCCGGTGCCGTCGGCCCTTCTACATTGAATACCACCGGCTTGGTCACATCGCGAATCGTCAGATCGCCCGTAACTGTGCCTTCTCCGCCGCCCGTGATCTTCACGCTCGTCGACTTGAAGGTCATCGTGGGAAACTTCTCCACATCGAAGAAATCCGCGCTCTTCAAATGTCCGTCCCGCTGCGCATCGCGCGTCTCAATCGAAGACACGTCGATCGTTGCCGCAACGCTCGACTTGGTCAGATCGGACTCATCCAGGGTCAATACCCCCGTGACCTTGGGAAAATGTCCCTTCACGTTGGAGATCATCATGTGTTTGACCTTGAACTCGGCAACCGAGTGGACTGGGTCAAGATTCCAGGTTGTATTTGCTGTTGCTGTCATTGTGTTTGCCTCTCTCGTTTAATTAGATGCGTTACGACGATATTCGTTGCAACAACTATATGCGCTAAAAAATCAGCCCTCTGAGCGAGCCTCTTGCAGCAGCTCCATCAACGCCCACAGCCGCTTCCGTCCCAAATGCGCCAACTGTCCAGCATGGGCCTCCCGTACCGGCTCATCCAACTCGGCCAGCAGTTTCAGGCCCCCTGGCGCGATCCTTGCCATCACCATGCGCCGGTCCTTGGTCTCTCTACAGCGCGTAATCAGCTCTCGCTTCTCCAACCGGTCCAGTAGCCGCGTAATGTCCGGGTCCCGTGTAATCATGCGGTTGCCAATCTCGCCACAGGGTAGCCCGTCCGGCGAACCACGCAAAATCCGCAATATGTTGTATTGATTGGCCGACAGGTCCTCCGCCTTCAGCAACCCACCCAACCGCCGGGAGAGCAGGTCGGTCGTCCGGCAAAGTTCCAGATACGCCTCCTCCTCCAGGCATTCTTTTAGCTTCGGCTTGCTCCCGGAATGGACTTTCTGTTTCATCTGGTACAACAATACTCGTTGTAACGAATATTGTCAACCCCGCCAGCCGGCAACGTCCGCCAACCCCTTAAGCAGCATAGTTACTTCGCCGCGGGCGGCGACAGCGTGACCACTTCCTCCTGCGACAGCCCGTCTGTAACCTGCACCGGTTTCGTGTCGAAGGTAACGGTCGCGGGCTTGAGGCCGTCGCGTGTGGCCGTCACCTTGATACTCCCAGGCGTCTGCGTGGAACGCACGGCCACGCGGTTGATGCCGTCCTCGGTGTTCAGATACAGGTTATAGGTGGAGTTGATCTTGCCGGAGTTATAGCCGCCCAGCCAGATGGCAGGCGCCGTGGCCGAGGAGGTCCCGCCCGGCGAGCTCCATGCGAAATCGACGCGGGCGTCGTCGGTTGGGCAACGATTTCCTTTGGCGTCTACCACTTCAAAGTCAATCAGCGCGATGTCCTCGCCGTCCGCGCGCATGCCGCCGGGAGCCGTGTGCAGCGTTAGCTTGATCGCTGCCGGTGCCCCTGCAGTTGTCAACTGATAGTTGGCTACCGCCGCCGTGCCCTTGTATCCCACAGCCTTGATCGTGCCAGGTACAAACGCGATGTTGGGGAAGGTATACAGGTAGCCGCTGTCTGGTGTCGTCATCTTGCCCATGGATTTGCCATTCACAAACAGTTCCACGCTGTCCACATTGTTGGCGACCACATAGATCGGCTTCACCGTGGGACTCCCGCTGGGCTGCGTCGCAGGATACGACCAGTGCCCGATGATGTGGATGTCGGGCTTCTCGTTCTGCATCACGCGCTCCACATAGTAGGCCTCCTTGGGCAGGCGCATGGCGTCCGTCTTGCCGCTCACGCGCGATACTTCGCTGGAATCCTGCCGTCCGTCGGCGTCCTCGTCGGTAAAGTAAATGGATGCGTAGGCGGCATACTTCGCATGTGCCGGGTCGGTGTTGGAGATGCGGTTGGAGTAGAAGTTCCAATACCGCTTCACCTGAGCGATTGCGAAAGTCTCCGAGTTGTAGTTCCAGGTATCGCTCGGTCCCTTCTTGAATCCGTAGTACGGTGGTGAAAAGTCATCCCAGTAGCGGCGCGCGCCCTCATCGCGGAAGTCTTCGGTCTCAATCAGCGGCACGCGATCGCGCACAGTGTCGTTATACGGTCCACCCAGCATGGTGCCCGCCCACTCCGACGCAGCCACCGCTTCCGGCTGCGTAAGGGACCGGCATCCCATGAAGCGGCCGCCGTTGGGATCGAACTCCTTGCGCAGCGCCACCATCTCTTTCATCTGTGGCCCGGTGACGCCGGTGTTCCCCGCCTCCCACATCAGAATGCTGGGGCTGTTGCGCAGGTAGATGATGCTGTCGCGCATCACCTCCACGCGCTGGTCCCACTGTCGGCCCTGGGCGTCTTCTTCCTTGTCCGCGGCAGGTGCAATCTCGACGATACCGAAGCGATCGTACGATTCCACGTCCACCTTCTGCGGCGTCACATGCATCCATCGCATGTAATTCCCATGGTCGTCGCGAATCATCTGCGCGGTGAAGTCGTGCATCCACTCCGGATAGCCAACGCCCACGGCGGCCCACTCATCCGCCGAGCGCTCCGCGTATCCCTTCAGGTATACAAACTTGTCGTTGATATACACGCCGCCCGTTCCCGCGCCGCCCTTGAACTCCACCTTGCGGAATCCGGTGGTGATCTTGGTGACGTCGATAACCTTCCCGGCGACGGTCAGCATGGTGTACACGTCGTACAGATACGGATCGTCCGGGCTCCAGAACTGCGCGCCGGTCAACGGGCCGCTGGCCGTCAGTACGGTCTTCGCGCCGGCCAGCATATCGACTCCTTTGCCGTTGTACGTGGCACGCACCACGCCGTCCTTGTCTACCACCACAGCCGACAGTGTGACGTTGGTGCTGGGAACCTGCCGGTTGGCCGTCGCATTGTGTACCTGCGATTCGATGTTCACCGTGCAGCTATGCCCGGAGATGTTGTAGTCGGTGCAGTAGATGTAGGTGCCTGTGGTGCCCAGCCCGTAGTACAGCGGCAGGGTCTGATAGATCGTGCCCGTTACGTGCAGCCATACCCGGCGGTTGATGCCACCGAAGTCGGGGTTGAAGTCGTTGGCGTTCCATCGGAAGGCGACGCCCGTGGCACGTTCTTTGTAGCTCAGATTCTGCGCTGCCGGGCCGCTCTGGTACTTCTGCGACTCGCGGTTGTCGATCCGCACGGCAATCACGTTGTCCTGGTCGCCAAAGTGCAAGCCGGAGGTGATGTCCAGTCCGTATGCAGTGACTCCATTCTCATACAAGCCGAACGGCAGGCCATTCAGATAGATATCGCCAGCTTGCCGCATGCCCTCAAACTCGATCAGCACCCTGCTGGTACCGAAGTCCGCCGCAGGCAGCTTGAAGTGCTTGCGGTACCACACCACGCCCGTGAATTTGCCGTGATCGCCCAGGCTGTGGTCGATGATGCTGCGGAACGAGTCCACATCGTTAAAAGTATGCGGCGTGCTCACCGTCTGCCACTGCGTGTCGTCGAACGTTGGCACCTCGGCACCGGGAACGTCCTGCCGAATGAACTTCCAGTCGGCGTTGAAGTTGTATGTCACGCGCTGTGTCGTGGGCGGCACGAACTTTGCATCCGCAGACCACAGCGGAAGGGTGGACGCAAGCAGCGCGATGGCGATAAGGGGCAGCAGGGTTTTTGGCTTCATAGCGGCAAATCTCCGATTACAGAATGGCTGGCAAACTACGTGCAAATGGGAATGCTCGTCGGCGCAGATTCCTGTTGGTTATGTAGTTCTTGTGGTAAGCGACCCATGGGCCCGGTCCCCATGAGCGCTCACTACATAGGACTATTCGCGAAGCGGTCTTCTTACAGCGGTCCCAGACCTGGATCGCGAGCGGGTGCTGGATTCGTACCCGGCGCTGCGCCCGGCGCGCCTGCTGCACCTGGTCCTCCTGGTCCGCCGGGTCGTGGCCCGCGTCCGCTGCCGCTGGTAAACAGCTCTCCCAGATTGAGCGAGTCGGCTGTGTCGGGATGGGCCGGATCGAAGTCCTTGAAGCCGTCCACAATGTAGTTGGCCAGGTCCAGCTTGTTCTGCTTGATGCCCGTCGCAATGGCCTTGGCGAACTCGTAACCGCCGTAGGCAGTGGAGTGGGTGCCGTCGGCCAGAATCTTGCCTGCGTCCGCGCCCGCCGATTCATAGAACGTGTCGCTGATGCTGTACAGATCGATGAAGGCGGCGTGCTCCTCCTCGGAGACCTCGCGCATGGCCTGCGGATAGCCTCCATGCCCATGGCTGGGCGCTCCTGTACCGCGCGCGCCGCGGTCCATCGCAGTCACCAGTACGGGTATTGCGCCGCGCAGCCGCGCCTCCGCGATATACACCTTCAGATACGCCTTGTAGGTGGTCTCCGGCTCAACGTAGGTCTGCGGCCAGCTCGCCTTCGAATCGTTGTGGATGAACTGAATAAAGAGGTAGTCGCCCTTCTTCATCTGGCTCAGCATCTTGTCCAGGCGCAGCGCATTCATAAACGACTTCATCGTCTCGCCGGACTGCCCATTGTTGGCAACCGCGACGCCGGGTTTGAAGAAGACGGAGAGCATCTGACCCCAACTGATGCCGCTGCCGCCATCGCGGTCGGTGATGGTCGAGTCGCCGGCCAGAAAGACCGTCGGTGCAGTCGGCGCGGAGACAATCTCGATCGTGCGCAGCGCGGCGTGCGGGCTGACGACTTCAACCGTTAGCTTGTCGTCCCAGTCGCGCGAACTGCTGGGATCGAACTGATCCAGCGACACCTCTTCGCGACCGGTTGCATTGGTGGGCAGCTTCGCCAGATGCGGCGTGCGCACATTGGTGGTTAAGGTGCGCTCCACCACCTTGCCCGCGGGGACTTGGACCCGCATGTCCATTAGCCGGCCAGACTCCGCCTTCAGCGTGGTCGTGGTCGCCACACTGGAGTCGCCAAACGTCACAATCACGTTGTAGTTGCCCTCGGCAACTTTCGCGGAGAACAGAAATGGCTTGTCGCTGGTGGTGGTATTGCCCTTGTCGCCGTTGCTAACCTGCGCGCCCGGCTCGTAGCCGTAGCCAGGATCGGCCGCATATACAGCCGTTGGCGCAACCCGCGTGTAGCCCGCCTTTGCGGGACCTGCGCTGAAATCAAACTTCAGATCGATGGGCGCAGACAGTGGCTGCATCAGCGATGGAGTGCGTGGCGCTGGCCGTGGTCCTGCCGGCGGCGCTGCGGGGGCTGCGCCCTGTGCTGCTGCTATCAGCGATAAAGACGTGTAGACCAGAGCGGTGGAGCAAAAGAGTGAGAGACTGCGGAGGGTTTTCATGGGTGGATTTGCCTTTCGGAACAAACGCTGACAGGAATTTCGCCGCAACGGCGGGCCGGTTGTGCAACGCTGCGACAGTGTACCTTTTCGACGCTACGCCCGGCCAATAAGTTTAGAGCAATTTCGCCAACCGCTGCACAAAGCAGGCCCCGCGAGACAGTGAATGCGGTACATTCTTCAGGGAGACCCATGACAGAACGAATTCGCATCGGAATCGACCTCGGCGGCACCAAAATCGAAGGGCTCGCGCTCGACGGGCGTGGCGCGGAGATCGCCCGCCTGCGCATACCAACGCCGCAGCACGACTACGCGGCCACCGTGCAGGCGATTGTAGACGTGGTGCGGCAGTTGGAGCTGCGCGTGGGCAATTCCGGAACAGCCTCGGTGGGCGTGGGGATTCCTGGCACCGTTGTGCGCGCCACCGGACTGGTGAAGAACGCAAACTCGACGTGGCTGAACGGCCAGCCGCTGGAGCGCGACCTGACGGCTGCACTCGCCCGGCCCGTGCTCTGTGCCAACGACGCCAACTGCCTGGCCGTCTCCGAGGCCACCGATGGCGCGGCGGCCGGCGCGGAGATGGTCTTCGCGGTCATCCTCGGTACGGGCTGCGGCGGCGGCATCAGCGTCCGCGGGGAGGTTCGCGTGGGGCCGAACGGTGTCTCCGGCGAGTGGGGGCACAATCCCCTGCCCTGGGCCACGCCCGATGAGTTGCCCGGCCCACTCTGCTTCTGCGGCCAGCATGGCTGCCTCGAGACGTGGATCTCCGGCACGGGGCTTGCGCGCGACCATCAGCGCGTGACCGGCAAGCCACTCACCGGGCCGCAGATTGTTGCCGCGGCAGAGACCGGCGATGCGGCTGCTGAGGCCAGCATCATTCGCCTGGAAGATCGCATCGGTCGCGCGCTGGCTTCGGTGGTCAACCTGCTCGACCCGGACGTGATTGTCATCGGCGGTGGACTCTCCAATCTCGACCGGCTCTACGCGCACCTGCCCGCGCTGATCGCCCACCATCTCTTCGGCGG